>JBGCFY010000279.1:0-33221 GCA_045110315.1 Saprospiraceae bacterium | reverse complement strand
GTTATATATTTATGTAATGTTAAATTCAGCCCATTCGATTACAGTATTTTTTAGCACTTAATAATAAATATTTTAGCTAAAAAAAACTTATCAAACTGAGTTCGTTTTACCGCAAGATAAGCAAGACTTAGAAAAACAATGAAAAAGAAATGTATGGCACGCATACATTTCCTGAATTTAATTGCTCCGAACCTTAAGTTAATACATACTATAATATAACGATTTTACGATTTACAGTAAAATAAAATCCTACTTGTATAAATGGCTAGCTATTTGTACAATGAGATAATATATATGAATTACTTATCATACAGACTATCGTAGTGTGTATGTTTCTATTAACCCTAAAATATATAAAAATGGAACCTGTTTTTATGGCTCAAGTTATGATGTTTGGTGGCAATTTTGCTCCGCGTGGCTGGGCATTTTGCGATGGGCAGCTATTGTCAATTAATCAGTATCAAGCGCTCTTTTCCTTATTAGGAACGATTTATGGTGGCGACGGTCGTACCACTTTTGCGCTACCGGATTTGAGGGGTAGAGTTGGGGTACATCCTGGTCGTGGTCCTGGACTAAGCGATTGGAGACAAGGACAACGGACTGGTACTCAAGAAAATTTTATTACCCAAAATCAAATGGCTGCACATGGTCATAATCTAGCGACGGGAACAGGGACAGCATCAATTGGTGTCAACCAAGAAGAGCCTTCCAGTGACGAAGCTGCAGGAAAAGTACTAGGCTCAACGGATGGTAATATTATCTACAATAGTAGCCCCGCAGATGGAACTTTAGCAAACGGTTCTCCCGTGAACCTAGGTGGAATGTCCGCTAACACTGGAGGTAGCCAACCTGTTAATAATATAAAACCATCTTTAGGTATTAATTATATTATTGCCCTAGAAGGAACGTACCCCTCTAGAAGCTAACCTTTTCTCGTAAAATTGAACTAATTAAATTTAATCAACCCTAAAATATATTTTAAAATGGAACCTTTTATTGCTGAAATCATCATGTTTGGTGGAAATTTTGCGCCACGTGGTTGGGCTTTTTGTAATGGGCAATTACTAGCTATCGCTCAAAATACTGCACTTTTCTCTCTCCTAGGAACAACTTATGGTGGTGACGGTCGAACTACTTTCGCTTTACCTGACCTAAGAGGACGAACTCCTATCCACCCTGGAACTGGTCCTGGATTACGAACGTGGAAACTCGGAGAAAGAGGAGGAACAGAAACAAATACACTCAACTTATTACAGTTACCTGCTCATGGTCACTCTTTAGCTACCGGAACAGCGTCGGTATCAATTGGTGTCAACCAAGAAGAGCCTTCCAGTGACGAAGCTGCAGGAAAAGTGTTAGGTTCAACGGATGGAAATATTATTTATAATAACAGCCCTGCAGATGGTGTATTAGGTGGTGGTTCTAACGTAACTTTAGGTGGAATGTCTGCTAACACAGGTGCTAGTCAACCTATCAATAATATTCAACCTTCTTTAGGTATTAACTACATTATTGCTTTACAAGGAATTTTCCCTTCTAGAAGCTAAGAATAAAGATTTGTGAAATCTGGGAATAAGCTTGATACTATCGAGCTTATTCTTTTTTTAAAATTAATCGGAACAAAATAGTTTTAGCTTTCGATTCAAGTTTTGGCTGTAAACTTAATACTTTAACCGTTTCCTAAACCTCATCTTATATTGAGTTTTAGGTTTCGTACTTTAAAAAACAAACATATAAAAATAAATTTTTTGATATGAAAAAATTACTTCTACTTACCTTATTTATTTCACTCGCTTGCTTCGTGTCAAAGACAGACGCTCAAGGAACAGTACTTTCTCCCGGAGATTTAGCAATCATCCAATATCAATCTGATAATCCGGATGCTTTTACTTTTGTCACTTTTGTAGACTTGGCTGTTGGAACTACAATTTATTTTACAGATTGCGGCTCTGCTGCCGGTGGAACTTTTTCAAACCCTTGTGGGGAAGGCGCAAATGTATACGTAGCTCCTGCTATGATTCCTGCTGGAACTAGTCTTCGTTGGAATCCAGGTGGAACAGAATCTCCAGGATTTTCTTCTGTACCAGCGTCTTCAGATGTAGGGCTTAACGGTACTGGAATGAACTTGTCTTTTTCTGGAGATCAAATTACTGCTTTTCAGGATACAGACGGTGCAGGTGGAACAGATCCTAGTTTGAATCCAACAATGCTTTTTATTCTTCAAGGAGCTTCCACTGGATTTACAGGTGATCCTACGGATTCAAACGAAACTTCGTTACCAATGGGATTAACAATTGGAACAACTGCGATTGCCGTTGGTTCAGGTGCAGGTAATGATAATGAAGTAGATAATTCAGTATTCAACGGTACAGGTTATCCTTTTGCTACAGTTGCTGATGCAAGAGCTGCAATGTTGAATCCTGCAAATTGGACAGCTTCTAGTGCAATCACAGATGAGCCATACGCCTCTCAAGCAGCTGGCGTCTTTGGCAATGTTTTACCTGTTGAATTAACTCGATTTTCCGGTCAGGCAAAAGCAAAAGGTGTTGAATTGCAATGGGAAACTGCTTCTGAAAAAGACAACAAATATTTTGCGATAGAGAAAAGTTCAGATGGAGAGCGTTTTAGTAACATCGGTTACGTTGAAGGAAACGGTAATTCCTTTGCAGCTATAGCGTATGACTTTTTAGATACTAATCCTACGAAAGGATGGTCCTACTATCGGTTAAAGCAAGTTGATTTTGATGGTAGTTACGCTTATTCTAATACAATTGCGATTCGGTATGATATCACAGCGGATGAAGTGATTCTTTTTCCAAACCCAGCTAGTAACGAATTGAATTTAGAAATTACGGATGCTGCAGTTCTTGAAAATAATAACGCAGTGACGGTACAAATTAACTCTGTTACTTCACAGCTAGTGAAAGAAGCTTACTTAGGAGACGGCTTCAGTGGAAGAACTAGTTTCGATGTAAGTGATTTACCAGCAGGAGTTTACTTTGTGAACGTAAGAATTGGTGCAGAACTTATTGTCAAGAAATTGGTTATTGAGTAAGCTTACTCGTCGAAGATGTTTTAATCAACGACTCAAAATATATTTCTAAAAATCCGAATTTTCGACAGTACGAAAATTCGGATTTTTGGTTTATGGTAAACGCAGTTATTATTTGATAAGGTAAAAGCTCACTCTACGGTTTTGTAGCCGACCTTTTTCTGTGTTGTTGTCCTTGATTGGCTCTGATGCCCCCTTTCCAAATACTTCCAATCTGCTAGCCGAAATACCTTCTGCGATCAAAAATTGCGCTACACTATTTGCTCTTCTTTGCGAAAGCACCAGATTCCGCTTCGGAAGACCAACATTGTCCGTATGACCAACGATGCGCAAGCGATAGTTTTCATTTGTTTGTAGCATTTCTAATAATTGCTGCAAAGCAGGGTAGGCGACCTCAACTAATACCGCACTATTATTTTCAAAACGTACATCCGGCAAAACAAAGGTTTTTGCAATTGGAATCGTAGGTATAAGCATTGGCTTTTCTATTGCTAAGGTAGGAATAGTATCGCTCGGAATCGAATCTTTTATCATCATGGTTAAAACGGGCAAATCTGCTAAAGTTAAAGGTTGATCTTGAAAAATATGTCGGGTTGTATCAGAATATAAAAAGGCAAGGTTTTTTTCAAAATCACAATCTCCGATTAGACTATCTTGTGCAGTAAGGCTTAAATGATCAAAACTGTAGTAAGTGATACTCGGTGGTGGATTAGCTTTCAATTGCTTGCGACTTAGCTTTTTTAAAACCTTGGCGGGACTCTCGTCGTCGTCAAAGAAATTGCCAATGATAATTCCTTGCTCTTTGCCCGTTGCCACAAAACTACCACTCCGTTTTTGCCAAGTATTAACGGGCATTTGTTCGTCTCCGGTAAAGACAATTTGTGGTTGGACATTTAATAGGGCATCATTGTTTTTAAGCATCTTTAATGCTTGAGGAAAGTAAACACCAAACTGTTGAACGACTTTATATTGGGTCTTGAAATGCAGACTAAAATGGTAAGTTTTTCCAGCAATCAATGGACAAAGTAGTGCCGCTTGGAGGAATTTTCGGTCGTTTGTGCGCGCAGCATGATGCATGATGAGCGTAATGTAGCGACTCCCATCTGGTGGTTTCATACGGTGTCGATCACCTAAAAATTCATTGTATCGAAAACTCTTTAAAGTGGTAGGACGCCAAGCTTTGGGACTACAAGGTTCTTGGTATTTAAAGCAAGTATTGCGCTCTTCAAAACTAGGGTTCGGTAATAAATTTTGACTTAAAGTAGCTTGATACCAACAAAGTAAGAGTACAACAAAAAGCATTTTCATAAGCAGGTAATCAAATTTTGTTTAAACACACTCTAAAATTTGATACGTAAATTAAGCCAGCTTATTGTTTTAGTGGTTTTTTAAGAACAGTTTTTTTGAAAAAGCTTTTCCTTCTGTCAAAAAATGTACAATTTTAGGGCCTGATGTAGACCAATTCATTTTCTTTCTTCTGCGCCCGCGCTCGTAACCAACGCTTCCGTTTGAGCTTTTTGTGTTTATAAGAACCTAAGCCAATCGCTGCTCTTCTCTTATTTACTTTCTTGATGCTCCTACGTCTGGCTCGATCTTCTTTGTGCCATTGATTATAGTATTCGTAATCACCGTATTTTTGCTTACCATATTTACTTTGAAAGTCATTGATCGCAGCGTAATGCCCTGGCGGTAAGTTTCCTTTTTTGACTTCTTCTAGTAATAACTCATTAAAATCTTGATGTGGATCACTGAAATAGTGGACCGTCATGAGAAAAGCCATTTTAGAATTAAGTAGAACGTTTCTACCTATCACGGGCAATTTCGGTGGCATCGCAGCCATATCATAATCTACTCCCAAACACTCATCTAAACCAATAATCTTCTCTCCAGGAAAACCATTTTCTTTGATGATTTCTAATAAGACTTTCATATTACGGCGAACTTGCTTTTTCCATTTGGGATAGACAATTTGTTCCCACACGAGCGAAGCGGCTTTGAGTTCTTCCGTCTTCGCAACATCAAGCTCATACAATTTTTGAACTTTCTGGCATAACTCACTATCAATCGTGTCTTCGTATTTTATGCGCAACTGAGGATAAGCCGCTTTTAAGGTTGCCCATGCTTTTTCGGATTGTAAAGGCTTAAGTATTCCATTTTCAGCAATCAAATCCCAACTTAATCCACGCAAAATACCCTTTTCTAAAAAAAAGAAAGCTCGCTCGGGCTTAGCTTCCAAGGTAGCTAATTGTGCCGCCGTAAAGCAATCAATGGCATAAACAAAGTCGTATTGTTCAAATAAACTGTCAAATAGAACCAATGCCGGAGCGTAGGCATCCACCAAAACATATTCTTCAATCTCGACGATATTACGGTGATACTCAATGTAGTTTTGAGCGGGAACCCAAACGAACCCATTGACCACCAAAAAGAGTATTAAACTAAACCTTTTCATAAGTTTCATAGATTTTCAATGCAAAGTCATTAGCCATAACTTCGGTCGGTCAAGACAAGCTGGGGAACTCCTATCAGGACAATACCAATAACTACTACAGAAAATAAGCCAACTAATTTTTAGTCAAAAAACTAAAAATTAGTTGTATAACTAAAAAATAGTTCATACATTTACTTCCATGAAGAGATTAACGCATAAAGAAGAAATGATCATGCAAATCCTTTGGCGACTGGAAAAAGCCTTTGTAAAAGAAATCATTGCTGAAATCATTGCCTTAGGGGAACCCGCACCTCCTTATAATACGATTTCCTCGATCGTACGCAAATTGGATACGGAAGGAATCGTTGGGCATGAAGCTTTTGGAAAGACGTATCGTTACTTTCCTATTTTAAAGAAAGAAGCTTATCGCAAATCTTCTTTTCGTCAATTTATTGATAATTATTTTGGAGGTTCTAAAGAGCAAATGCTTTCCTACTTCGTTTCGGAAGAAAAAATTGACCCCGCAGAGCTAGACGAATTGTTGGACCAAATTAAAAATAAAGAATAAGGATGAACCTTCCCGGATTGCCTCAGTATCTGTTGGAGTCGAGTTTCTGCCTCCTGATTTTTTACGGATTTTATCATGTGCTACTTCGCCGAGAGACCTTTTTTCAAATCAATCGTTTGTATTTGATTGTAACGCCGATTCTAGCTATTCTTATTCCGCTATTACACATTGATCTGGAAGCGCCCGTTGCGCCGGAATTGCGTAGGGGAGCAATGGAAGAATTTATTATTCCCGTTATTTCTAATGCGGCACAACTCAATTCTGATATTGCTAGCCAAATCGAACAACCGAGTCCACTTTTCAGTCTAACTTTTGGCGATGCGGTTATTCTAATTTACTTATTGGGGGCTTTGGGAATGGGCTTGCGGTTAATTGTGGGCTTACTGCGTTTGTTTCAAACTATTCGAGCGAGTAAGCAATCGAATGAAGAAGCTTATACTTTAATTGATATGGAAGGAGATTTTCCAGCGGCTTCTTTTTTCAGCTACATTTTTTGGAATGGAGATAAAAATGATGAAAAGCAGCGTTGGATTCTAGAACACGAATTGGTACATTTCCGTCAGTGGCACAGCTTGGATGTCTTAGCGATGGAATTGATTGTCATCATAAAGTGGTTTAATCCATTGATCTATTTTTTTAGAAAAAGTTTGAAAGCGACACACGAATACATTGCGGATAGCTACGTGGTTGCTCAGCTTGGTTCGGCACCTTCTTATGCTAAAGTTTTGATTCACCACAGTAATAGGTCAACTCAAAACCGATTGGTCAATACTTTTTCTGCCTTAATCAAAAAGCGATTGATCATGCTCGGGCAAGATCAATCTCAAGCTTGGCGAAAGGTCAAATATTTTTTGAGTTTGCCATTACTCGCCGTTCTAATGATGTTATTTTCTTTTAACCTAGTGGAGCAATTACCAAATAAAATTACTACCCAGTTATCGGAAGTTAATACTTACTTAGAAGATCTGGGCGCGCAAGATTTGATCGTAGTAGATCGCGTTGCTGAGAAAGAACAAACGTTGATCAATTGGGGGAACGAAGAAATTTTACTTTCGTCTTTCGAGGAGTCAACGGAGTCTTTGAAGCTAGTGGCAATGAAGCGAGCAAATTTTGAACAAAAAGAATTAGAACATTTTAAATTATATCAGGGTGGAAAAGTAGTTGTTGCAAGGTCAATGGAATTTCGAGTGGTTCCAGAAGGAGCAGATTACTTTATCAAGCTTACTCCAGAAAGCGGAGCATTAGAAGAACTCTTTCAAGTGACTAATGCAATAGAAAAAAACTTCAATTTGATGATGCGGATAGGTTTGCCTAACGGGGAAGATTTTTTTGGTATTCTAGTGGTATCCGAAACGGGTGTATTGAATATCAATTCTCCTACTCAAGCTTTTTCGCTTCCAAAAAAAGAACGCGTTCCTGCCTTGGTGACGAATGAACAAAATTCAGTCTACTATTTTGATTGGGGAAATATTCATTTTCCGTTTCAATCGGTTAAGGCTACTCAGAAAGGGCAGGATTTTGCAGTAAGCAAAGCCGGTACTGCTAGTTTTCAAAAAGGATTTGGACATCGTAAAGTTGACTTAGCAAGTTTACAAAATTCGTTTCAGGAAATCTGTACGATCTTCAACGAAGAAGGCGTTCCGTTAGCAATGGATTCCTTGAGTTTTCAATTTAAGAAAAACGCTAGCTCAGAAGAAACCACTTTTTCTTGGACAGCCATTAAAAATCTTTGGAAAACGCCACAGGCAGTTGCTGATTTGTTTGATAACCTAGCCGTTGGAGATCAACTCATAATTCGTCAATGGAATCGTCAAGAAAAATTATTTTTTGCTTCAACCTTAGAAATTGTTGCTTCTCCTGCTTTAAAATCTTCGATGGTTCGATTCAACATTGGAGCATTGGAAGTACCGTTAAGCTTGTCTGGTTCTATAACCAATAATGCGGTTCAAAAAAATATTTCTCGGGAACGCATCAAATCAATACTGAGTGGAGAGTTTATTTTTTATAAAAATAATACACGAGTACCAATTAAAAATTTAATTTTTCAACTGAAAAAAACGGGTGCAGAAACCGCAGAAACTAAGTTGGTGGAGTTGGATGAAAAGCAAGTTTTATCTAACGAGGAAATAGAAGATTTATGGGCAATACTTACACCGGGCGATTACTTAACCTTGAGTGAATTACATTTGGATAACCAAGAAAATTACGCATTAAGTTTTCGCATTGCAACCAATGATGTCAAGACAACAGCCTTCGTGCAAGCAACGAATGATTACATTCGCTGGGGAGAAATAAAAACGCCAGTACACGCCGTCAATACTTTAAATCAGTCAACCAAATTTACGGTACAATCTATTGCTGCTTCTGTTTTTACCAATTCTAAAGACCAAAGTTTATCTATCTACCACCAAGGGGTGAAGCAGGCTATTGAGAAAGTATACATATCGGTATTAAATGAAAATGAGACACCTTTATTTTGCGATGGAGAGTCGGATTGTTTCAAAGACTTATTAACTAAAATAAAAGCAGAATCTTCCATTCAGCTTCTGATTCGCACGAAAGCTCAACAGGTATTCTATGCTGTTTTTTCTATTTCAGATGCTCCTAAAAGTGTTTATCGCTACAATCAGCAAGTTAGTGACTTTATCACGCAAGGCATCCAAGCCTTATCTTATCGAGTTGTTAGTTCCATTGAACCGGCAGTAGCTACTTTTCAAGAAGAGCCCAACTTATTTGAGTGGGGAAGTATTAAAGTACCATTTGGTAAAAGCTCAAACAATCACGTTCAAGAAAATATTGTGGTCGATTACGATGATCTTGTGAAATCTATTAGTAAAGATATTAAGATTTGGATGGGGGAGGATTTAATGAAAAGTGGTCTAGTATCGATTGTACGCTTTCCAAATAATTTACATGATTACCCTGATGAGCAAAAAATATCTTTGGAACCGCTTACGATCAATCTTGCTCAACAGGGAGAAAGCCAAGATCAAAAAATAAATTTATTGCTAGATCGAGTAGTGAAAGGGGATGATGTTTGGGTTTCGGCAACCTTGGACAGTTTTAGTTTTAGGTTGAAAATTGCCGTTTTTGATCCAAAAGCAGCTTGGCGACCGGAAGTGAATCGAACGGCTTTATTATTAGATCGCTCTATTTATAAATTTCAATTTATACACCAAGAAGGACAGCGAACGCGGATCAAAATGGATACGACGGATGCGAGCTATCGGTGGATGTACGAATCGTATAAAGATGGAAAACAATTAGACATTATTCATATTCCCAATTTCAAAACGGTAAAGCGGGTGATCAATGAAGCTGACGAAGTCGTTCCCCGTGGGGAGATTGATCAAGTCTATCAATTGGATAAATCTTTAGAACAGCCCGCTGAATTATTTCCCGAATTTTACGATTTTAAGCATAATCCGATCGACTTGAAATGGAGAGGAATCACGGGGAGACTTGATAACCAACGGGACGCATTAGCAGATTTTCTTGCATCACGAGATCAAGGATTGGAACTTTGGGTAGGAGATGAAAAATTAGAAATTGTGCATTTCAACATGACAATTTTGCCAAAGGAAGGGAGTAACATAAAAGTTATAGCGAATGATATTCATGATGCTACCATTGAAAAATTAATCAACGAACTTACTCCCAAAACAAGCATTTATTTTAATCGAATGCTGGTAAAACTAACTACGGGAGAATTAGTTCACTTTCCACTCGCTTTGGTTTTCAATTTAGAATAAGCAAAAAATATTAGCTATGAAAATAATGATTAACTGCCTACTATTGCTTTTATTAACCAATCTTACTTTTGCACAGTCTGCCAAAGAATGGCTTACCCTCGCAGATGAGAAATATCAAAACAAGGAATATAAAGCTTCGGCGGAAGCCTTTGAAAAGGCTTTCGCTCTTCAACCTCCTACTTCTTCCGCGTTGTATAACGCCGCTTGTTCTTGGGCGCTAGCAGGAGAACAAAACAAAGGATTAGATCAACTAGAAAAATCTGTGGCCGCGGGTTGGACAAATTTAGCTTGGATGAAAAAGGATAGTGATCTTGAAAGTTTGCGAGGGACTACCCGTTGGAAAACTATTACGGGAGACTTAGCTTCAAAGCTAAAAAAACTAGAAGAAACTCAAAACGTCCCTTTAAAAAGAGAACTAGAAACTATTGCCGAAAAAGATCAACGCCACCGCCAGAAGAATCGTGAAATTGGCGAAACTTTCGGCTGGGACTCTAAAGAAATGAAGGAGCTTTGGGTAAAACAAAACCATTTAGATTCGGTCAATACCGTACGCATTATTGAGATTATTGAGGAGTTTGGTTATCCGGGGAAAACGATGGTTGGAAATCAAGCCGCTACGGCTTTCTTGGTGATTCAGCACGCAGATCTCGCCGTTCAAGAAAAGTACTTACCCGTTTTACGAGCTGCCGCTGATAAAAATGAATTGCGATGGTCTTCTTTAGCCTTATTGATTGATCGAATTAATATTCGCAATGGGAAAAAGCAGATTTATGGTTCGCAGGTTTCTCGGGATCCAGTAACGGGAAAATCTCGCTTCTCTCCAATTGAAGAAGAAGCCAAAGTGAACGAAAGGCGAGCTGCGATCGGTCTAGAACCCATCGAGGACTATGCCAAACGATTTGGTTTTGACTATGAAGCGCCAACGACAAAAGAGAAATAGCTTATAAGTTACCAAAGTAGGGTACTGAAAATAACATTTAAGATTTTTCATTATTATTAAACGTGCCAAACGTTAGTGTTGATCGTAAACCTGAGGTAACTCCTTGGGTTTATTTTTTTGTAAACTGATTTTTTAGGAGAGCGTCAAAAAGAAGCATTAGTTACTCCAGTCATTACGCTAAGCCAGTACGCCAAAAAAAGTTATCCTTCTCCATAAAATAAACCCAAACAAAAGCAATAAAAATATCCCAATCATTAGCACTTTCTCGGCGGAGCTAAATATATTTGCAACAAATTAAAACTAATCTCAAGATCTGCAAAAGTACAACGCATGAGTCAAAGCATTAAAGTATTCAAATTTGGAGGAGCTTCCCTGAAAGATAGCACAGCAATTAAACACATTGGAGAAATCTTGCAGCGGTATCAAGAAGAAAAATTGATGATTATTGTCTCCGCTACGGGGAAAACGACTAACGCTTTGGAAAAGGTAGTAAATGCTTATTTCAACCAAGAGGGAGATGCCTTTGCGGAGTTGGAAGTTGTGCGAAAAAATCATTTTCAAATATTGGATGACTTATTCGAGGTCAACGCAGAAATTTATGCAGCGATCAACGATAGTTTTACCGAAATAGAGTGGGTCATCGAAGATGAATTGCAGGATAGTTACGATTATATTTATGATCAAATCGTTTCGATCGGGGAGATGGTCTCTTCCAAAATTATGGCCGCTTATTTAAATAAAATTGGCCTTAAAACGAGTTGGTTGGACGTGCGAGATGTTGTCCTTACGGATAATACTTTTCGGGAAGCTAAAGTGAATTGGGAACAAACTACCAAAAATGCACAAGCTATTGTACCAACGCTTTTTGAAAAAAATCAATTTGTCATTAGCCAAGGCTTTCTCGGAGGAACTTCCGAAAACTTTACGACAACCTTAGGAAGAGAAGGTTCCGATTTTTCTGCTGCAATCTTCTCCTTCTGCCTCGATGCAGAAAGTATGAGCATCTGGAAGGATGTACCCGGTATTCTTACCGCAGATCCAAAACTGTTTAAAAATGTCATGAAATTAGATCGTTTATCTTACAAGGAAGCGATTGAAATGACGTATTACGGAGCTAAGGTAATTCACCCCAAAACCATTAAACCTTTACAAAATAAAAATATAGGCTTATACGTCAAATCTTTTGTCGATCCCGATGGCAATGGTACGTTTATCGGTAGCGATATTTTGGTAGATTATCCGCCCGTAATTGTAGTAGAAAAAAATCAAGTTTTATTGCATATTGCTGCTAGAGATTTTTCTTTTATCGCGGAGCAACACCTTAGTTTTCTATTTGGCTTGTTTGCGGAGCATCGGATTAAAATCAATATGATGCAGAACAATGCAATTAGTTTTGCGGTTTGTGTTACCAACGAACCTCAACGCATTAAAGCGATTATGGATACCTTGAAAAACGATTTTCGAATTACAAAAGATGAGCACCTTGAACTAATTACCGTACGGCACTACGAAAAAGGAATGCTACGAAATCTAAGGGAAGGCAAAATCGTCATGCTAGAAGGTAAAACACGGCAAACGATTCAATTGGTACTAAAAGATATTCCATTGGTGGAGCGTATTGATAAAGCAGTAGTTTGACGAAATATTTAATCGCATTCGCATAAGTGTAATTTATTCATCCGCTGTTCTTCAGCTTTATCCAACAGGTATGTCCGTAGAAAGATCTCAACAATTACTAAGTATTAGATTGGCTATTCCAACGGCTACTACTGACGCAGCAACGAGTGATAATGAACGTTTTCAAAATCTAACCTTGCGTCCAATTCTCAAATTTCAGCATGAGTTATTGCTGCAGTTATTTCGACACTACGCCGAAAGGAAGAAAAATATATTTTTCCAGCTGGCGATGGAAAGACGTGTGTCGTACATCGAGAAAGCCCTTTCTACCGATCTCAATTTCCGCAATGAATTGAAAGGTGTTATCATTGGTCATTTTACGACGGAGGAATATCTTATTTACACCCAAAATACTATGGCTTTAAATAAGAGAATTTTCGGAATGCTTAAAGAACGCTTATCCAGTAGTGTAGCAGAACTCTAGGCGCTATTTGTTAAAAAGACTTCCCGAAAAAATAAGTTAAAGTGCTTTGCGTTTTAAAGATGTGCCGTTTCCGAAGTTACATCATTCCCTTTTAATATTGGCAAAATTTTTGATATAAACCTACTTAGTAGGCTATACTTTGGCAATGCTCTTTTGAGCACCAACCTCATTGCCAGCGTATCCAAGCAATGGATAAATGAATCCTGAAAGTGATGATCTAAATATTTAGAAGTAGTTACAAATTCGACGATTAACGGTCAGGCTACCGTAAGATGAAGGTACGACACAAGAAAAATTTATACTGAAATTGACCTCCAAATACTTTTCCTTCCCTCGAGTAAGAAAATAGATGAAAATTTTATAAGCTCTAAAATATATAATTATGGATAGTAATGATTTTAGAAGGTTGAATGGTCTTTTAGCAAAATTGATTTCAGCAACCAATAAGGCAAAACAAACGGATGGTACTTTTAGAAAGTATCACGCAAGTTCCGTGAAGAATTTGCAAGATTTACCGTCTCAATTGGCGCGACTAGAACAAGATTTGATCACGGCCAAGATTATTAAGACTTAAAATTTATCCTTGGCTGAAGCTTCGATTTGCATGCGTCAGCCAAGGATACATTTTAGGGTTAGCATTAAATAACGCCTAACGATTTACCAACTTTCGTAAACGCTGCGACGGCTTTCTCTAAGTGATGTCGCTCGTGACCCGCTGAAAGTTGTACTCGAATTCTTGCCTTTTCTTTCGGCACTACCGGATAGTAAAACCCAATTACATAAATTCCTTCCGCTAATAATTGTTGCGCAAAAGTTTGTGAGAGTTTAGCATCGTACAACATAATTGGAACGATTGGATGTACACCTGGTAAAATATCAAAACCAGCATCGCCCATTGCTGCCCTGAAGTAAGCAGTATTCTCTTCTAGTTTATCTCTCAAGGTCGTAGATGCACTTAATAGATCTAAAACTTTAATAGAAGCACCAACGATAGCCGGCGCCAAAGTATTAGAAAAAAGATACGGTCGAGAACGTTGTCGTAAGATATCGACAATTTCTTTTCTAGCTGCTGTAAATCCACCGGAAGCTCCACCTAAGGCTTTTCCATAAGTTCCCGTGATGATATCCACCCGACCCATGGCATTGCAATGTTCGTGTGTTCCTCTTCCCGTTTTGCCAATAAAGCCAGTAGAGTGGCATTCATCTACCATGACCATCGCATCGTATTGCTCCGCGAGGTCACAAATTTTATCAATTTGTGCAATAGTACCGTCCATCGAAAAGACACCATCCGTGGCAATCATTCTTCTCCGAGCACCTTGCGCTTCTTTCAGCTTCGCTTCCAAATCGGCCATGTCGTTTGTATGGTATCGATAGCGTTGTGCTTTACAAAGTCGAATGCCATCAATGATAGAAGCATGATTCAGGGAATCCGAAATAATCGCATCTTCTTTGTTGAGTAATGGTTCGAAAAGACCACCGTTTGCATCAAAGGCTGCTGCGTACAAAATCGCATCTTCCATCCCTAAAAAGGCTGCTGTCTTTTGTTCTAATTCTTTGTGAATATCCTGTGTTCCACAAATGAATCGAACGGAAGACATTCCAAAACCGTGCGTATCAATCGCTGCTTTCGCCGCTTCGATGACGTGAGGGTGAGAGGAAAGGCCTAAATAGTTGTTTGCACAAAAATTTAAAACTTCTCCTCCCGCAGTCGTCTCAATCGCTGCTGCCTGCGGAGTCGTAATAATTCTTTCTTCTTTATATAAACCAGCGTCTCGGATTTCATCAATTTCTTTCTGTATTTCTGGGCCAACATTTTTAAACATAGATAATTATTTTATTGAATGAGCTAATTTGGCGTTTTAGCCAATTAAAACACTAAATCTTGATTCTCTTTTAGCGTGGATTAAACCGTTTCTTTGTATTCTTTATATAAATTTTCAAGCATATTTTCGGTCATGCTGTGTAAATCATAATTTGGTTTCCAGCCCCAATCTTTCCGTGCTTCTTGATCGTCAATACTCTTCGTCCAAGAATCGGCAATTTTTTGTCGAAAGTCGGGTTTATAACTAATCTTAAACTCAGGAATGAATTGCTGTATCTCGGCTGCAATTTCTGCGGGGCTGAAACTCATGCCTGCTAAATTGTAACTCGTACGGGAGCGAATCTGATGCTCCGGCGCTTCCATAAGTTGCAAGGTACCTCGAATCGCATCCGGCATATAAAGCATGGGCAATTCCGTATTTGCACTCAGAAAACATTCGTATTGTTTGTGCTTGATGGCTTCGTGGTAAATTTCTACCGCGTAATCAGTAGTGCCACCACCCGGAGCGGACTCGTAACCAATGATTCCCGGATAACGCACAGAACGGACATCCAAACCATAACGTTCAAAATAATAATTGCACCATAATTCTCCGGCTTGCTTGCTAATGCCATATACCGTGGTTGGATTTAAAATAGTATCCTGAGGCGTAGCAACACTTGGAGATTTTGTTCCAAAAACAGCGATGGAACTCGGGAAAAATACTTTGTCTATTTGCTTAGCAATGGCAACTTCTAGGACATTAAACAAACCTTCCATGTTGATATTCCACGTTCCTCTTGGATTACTTTCTCCTTTGGCGGAAAGAATAGCCGCAAGGTGGTAGATTTGCGTGATTTTGTAGCGATCAATAATTTCCGCGAGTCGATCAGCCTCTAAAATATTGAGTAATTCAAAAGGAGCTTGTTCGATTGAACTGCGAATATCCGTAGCTACTACAGCATCATTTCCAAACGCAGCCCGTAGCGCTTTGGTTAGCACAGAACCAATTTGTCCATTGGCTCCAATAACTAAAATTTTATCTTTTCTCATAGTAAAAAGGAGAATTTTTTTGGTAAAATTCAAACAAGGTTAAAACATAAAAAGATGTAAAACAGGCTTTTAGGAAAATACTTAGCAGAAATTAACTAACATAACATCTTTTAATCTCACAAATTAATAATTTTAGCGCAGATTGCAGGGAATATAGGCTAGAAAATAACCTTCAGTTTAGCAGATAGGGGAGTTGTTTAAAACAGATGCTTGTTTCTTATCCCTTCTTGATAGATCAGCTTGTTCATTTATTGATGCGCTAGGTCGAAAATATATGCCTACTTACTAGCTTCACTTTCGTAGTATTCGGAAGGATTAAAGCGTAGGGTACGGAGGAATATGATCGAGAAAAGTAAAGCTTTGGGTATCGTAATGAATCTGGCAGCAATAGGTTTTAATCCCATTGGTCACCATCAAGAAAGGTACCTGTAAGGGCATATTATATCGCGCAATTTGCTCAAAAGTCGCTTGGGTAATATCAACTTTTGGTGCTTTGCATTCTACTAATAAAAAAGCTTGGACGGAATTATCATAAACTAAAATATCACACCTTCTAGCTAAGGTGTTGACTTTCAATCCCATTTCAACTTTAATGCGATTTTTGTTATAAGCAAGTTGTTGAATAAAATAAAAAATAACCAACTGTCGCACTAACTCTTCTGGACCAGCGACTAAGTATTTGCGACGCAACGGATCAAAAATCCAAGATTTACCTTCGGCAGATTTGAGCTTAAGTTGGTCTTGAAAAGCGAGATAATTAATTGTAATGAGCATTCGGCGGCAAATGTTTTTTAAGTTGTTGATAAATAGATTTTGCCGAATGGTGGAGCAATTGAACCTTGGCATTAAGGTCGATCCAAGAATATTGCTCAAAGGTTATTTGTTCTTCGATGGAAGAAGCGGTTAGCGCTTGCGGCTTTAAGCCAAACATTTGGTAACGACTTTTAACTTTATGCGCAATTTGTTTTATTTGTGACAAGTCTTTTTCTTCAAGAGCCGCTTGCAATTCCTTCATATCAATGGGATCTTGCATTAAAAATGCACTAATAATTTCTCCAATGGCATCTTGATTATTATCAAAAAGTTGGTTCAATTTACCTAAATTTATCTTTTGTTCTTCCTGCGTCAAATCTGTCGTTTCGACTGGATGATCCGGTAATAGCTTTGCGGAGGTATCCAAGGGTAAAATCTCTCGAATAATAGTAGGCAAAGATGCTAAGTAATTGAGGGTTTGATCCTTACGGATAAACTTAACCGCACCAATAGATTTTGCTTGGTCTTCTAAATCTTCAACGCGTAAACCCGTAATTAGAATTAGTGGAATTTGCTGAAGGTATTTTGCCAAATCAACTGCGGTACCATCTGCAAGATGATAATCCGAGATGACAAGGTCGAAGTTTTGCGTTTGCAACTGCTGCAAACCTTCTGCGATGTTGTTGACGTTGTGCACTTGCAAGTTTAACTTTGCCTTTTTCAAAACGCGCATAGCCGCCATTTGATCTACTAGATCATCTTCAATAAATAAAACACGATACATGATGGAAAATTTACAACGTAAGGAACTTAATCATATTGGTGTAAAGGTAAAAGAGTGTTAATCTTTGCTCTTCCCAAAAACAGATAGACTAAGTTTATCGAAGAACTTTAAAGGCTCTTATAGCAAAGCAAAATTTAATGGCAATTTAATGGTAAAATAATTTTGTCTTGGTACTTATAGCTAAACTTAATAAAATTTATACAATAAATTTACTGAACGTCAGTCTTTTTTAAACTGAACTCGAAGATTGTATACGCACCTAATTTCGATTTGATTGAAATTTTACCATCATTGAGCAAAACCACCCGTTTCACAATAGACAAACCAATACCGGTACTCTCAATATCATCTCTTGGATGTAAGGTCTGGAAAATTTCAAAAATCCGCTGATGGTGTTTTTTCTCAATACCAGGACCATTATCTTTTACCGAAAAATGATCATGCGTTTTAGTGCTTTTATGCATAATCGTGATTTGGCACTTCTTTTTATCATTGTATTTAATCGCATTGCTAATTAGGTTCTGGAAAAGCTGTTGAATTTTAATTTTTTCACCGTAGAACATCGGTAACTTGGTTTTTAAGTTGACGTGTACAGTTTTTGGAGGATCTAAATAGTCGATGATATTTTGAATCAAATGGTGTAAAGAAAAACTTTCCTTCGGATTACTAATGCGTCCAATCCTGGAATATTGTAAGATCCCTTCAATAAAATTGTGCATACGATCCACTCTTCCCTGTAGCAATCGCATTTTAACCATACCTTCCTCGTCGAAGTGAATGGCGTAGTCTTCCGCAATCCATTGCGCTAGAGAAGAAATTCCTCGTAGTGGAGCTTTCAAATCATGAGAAACGATATAGGCAAAATCCTTGAGTTCTTGATTGGCTTTTTCTAGTTCAGAGAAAAGTTCCTCCCGTTTCTTTTCCGCTTCTTTCAATGCCGTAATATCTCGGGCAATATCTCTCGATCCAGCAAATTTTCCATCTTTATAAATAGCGTTGGAACTCACTTGTAAATACCGCACCCGCCCACTTTGGGTAATGACTCGTCCTTGATAATTACTGTAATAACCATCTTTCAATAGTTTTTTGAGGTAGCGAGCAGATTTTTCTCGATCTTCAGGATAAACGATGCTCGGAATATAATTTTCACACAATTCTTTTTTAGATTTGAATTCTAGCATTTTCAACGCGGCTTTATTACCATCAAGGAACCTACCTTTTTCATCCGTAATCAATAAGGCATCATACATATTCTCAAAAAGGTCAACGTACTTTTCATTGGTTACCCGTAGTTGATTTTCTGTCAATTTAGTTTCGGTAATATCCTGGATAGTACCAAATATTTTAACAATTTCTCCTTTTTCAAAAAGTGCCTTTCCGTGGCAAATAGTATCGATAATTTTATTTTCGATCGTTAATTGTCGCAGTTCAACACGATTTGAAACTCCTTTACGAATCGTATTGTTAATACCTCTCATTAGCTTTGGTAATTCTTCGGGCAATACCCGCTGAACATATTCTCGGAAGGTCGGTTCTTTCTTTTTAGGACTCATCCCAAAAATCCTAAAGGTTTCATCGGACCATTTTACACTATCCGTTCGCAAATCGTATTCCCAACTTCCCGTTTTGGCTAATCGTTGTGCCTTGATTAACTTTGATTCACTTTCAATTAAAGCTTCTTCGGTGGCTTTCCTCTTTGAAATATCTTCTACGAGAATAATTAAACTAAAGCGATGATTCAACACGGAGAAAGGGTGAGAAATGGTAGTGTTGACCCAGATTACTTTTCCACTTTTCGCGATGTAGCGCAACTCGTAATTGATGGACTTTACTTTACCTGCCATCAACTTTTTGAAGTTCGCTTTGTTCTTACTCAAATCGTCAGGATGGGTGATATCTCTTCTAGTTAGCTGCTTCAATTCTTCTTCTGTGTAACCCAGCATTTTACAGATTTCTGGATTGGGATGAAATACATTTCCATCTTTAAGAATATCAACTACAATAATACCTAAAGGACTTTCCTCGAAGAAAGTTCTAAACTTCTCTTCACTCCGTTTCAATGCAGCTTCTGCTTTTTCCTTCTCAGTAATATCTTCTACCGTGGCAATGTGTGTAACCGTATCTTCTTGTTTATTTTTAAGGGGAATGAGGTGTAAGTTTCCCCAAGCAATGTTACCATCTTTACAGATATAGCGTTTTTTCATTTTGATGACGGTGAGCTTCCGCTTATCGAGTAACTTAATTTTATCGAGTAAAATTTTCTCATCTTCTGGTGGTGAAATATCATTAATGGTCAATTGATTAAACTCTTTTTGCGTATAGCCCAACATTTCGCAAAACTTATTATTGACGGTCAATTGTGAGGCTGCTTTTTCGTGCATTGCTACCCCGATCGGACTTTCTTCGTAGAGACTTCTAAACTTTTCTTCGCTTTCCCGAAGTACTTTTTCGGAGTGAATCGCGGCAGAAATATCTGCGATCACGGCAATCATTCCAACCATGTTGCCATGTCGATCATAGAAAGGAGAAATTTTCAAACTGCACCACCATTTTTTTCCTTTCTGCTTTTTTTCGTGTTCTAGGGTTAATTCAGTGGGCTTGGACTTATCTCCGTTTATGATGTACGAAATGACTTGATCGATTTGCTCCTTGTCTTTATAAAAAGGAATCGAAGCTGTAGAATGTCCAATGATTTCTTCTTTGGAATATCCTGAAAGTTCTACTATTTTATCATTGGCAAATGTAATTTTTCCGCTTAGGTCACTGAGCAGAATACCTTCTGAAATATTTTCGACAACCATTCGGTATTTTTCTTCACTTTTGCTGAGCGCCTCTTGAATTTTTTCTCGTTCTTTTTGCTCTTCTAGCAATTGATCGTAATATAGGGAAGCTTCAATCGAGTTGGCAAACTTATCAAATACTGCTTGCAGTTGTTGAAGGGCAACTGGATCAAATCCACCTGAAATCTTCGAGCTATGCATTTTGAGGAAACCTAATTCTCGAATTTTGAAAACCGCGTAACTCCCTTGTGTGATATTTTTTTCTTGCACAATTTTCTGGAAAGCGGCTTGTTTGGCGTGAAGACTGATAATTTCTTTTTGCTGTAATTTTTTACTTAAATAATGGCGATGATCAATACGGGTTTCTAAGGTTTTGGTGCGTGGACTCGCGAAGTACAGGTCATATTGTTTGGCTTGCTCCGCATTTTTTAGCCAAAGCGCTACGTAGTTTAGTTTTTGTTTGCGCGCCAAGGTTTTTAGAAAATGCTTAACGTTTTCTTCCAGAGAAAGCCCGGTTCCAATTGCCAAGGATAACTCGTAAAGCAAGGTAATTGCTGCCAGCTTTTTGGAAGGAGTTGGTGAAATTGCCATAAGGTAAAATGCTTTTAAAGCGCGGAGGAATCTAATAAAAACTACTTGTTTTCTTTCAAAATTCGGTAAATCGTAGACTTACCAATGTCCAGTTTTTTAGCGACAAACAGCACATCATTGTTGTACTTTTCTAAAAAATGATAAATAATTTTCTGAGTATAATCCTTGAGTGACTGTTCCTTAGAAAGAAAAGCTGCTGTCTTTTTTGGACTGTTGAATTGAATATCTTCTGCTTCAATTTGTTCGTTTTCTGCCATCACTGCCGCCAATTCAATAATAGCTTTTAGCTCTCGTACATTACCTGGATAAGCGTAGGAGAGGAGCTTCTCTTTTGCCGCGCTCGTGAGACTTAGTTTAGGAAGACGATTGCGTTCACAAGCATCGATCAAAAAGTTTTTGGTCAGTAATAAAATATCGTGCCCGCGTGCCCGCAACGGCGGTAATAAAATGGGTAATCCTAGCAATCGGTAATACAGGTCTTCTCGAAAATTACCTTTTTCGACCTCGTCGGCTAAGTTTTTGTGCGTTGCAACAATCAAGCGAATATCAAACTTAATGGTCTTATTGCCACCAATGCGTGTAATTTCTCTTTCTTGTAAAGCGCGGAGCAATTTGGATTGTAAACTCATATCCATTTCCGCAATTTCATCCAAAAACAAAGTGCCTTTATCTGCTAATTCAAACTTCCCAATCTTTTGTGTATTCGCTCCCGTAAAAGCACCTTTTTCGTAGCCAAATAATTCACTCTCTAGCAATTCTCTAGGAATGGCCGTTACGTTGACGGGAATAAATGGTCCCGATTTTCGACTAGAATCATAGTGGATGGTTTTGGCAATTACTTCCTTTCCCGTGCCCGTTTCACCGGCAATCGAAACCGTAATGCTCGTCCTGATGGCTTTATTCAGAATTTTAAAAACGGATTGCATCACTTTACTATTGCCAATTAGCTCTTTGTTGGAACTATATTTTTCTCCCAACGCTTCCTTGAGCGATTCCACTTCTTTTTTGAGCTTGATGTTTTGCTTGATCCTGCTCATGGTGTTGAGAAGGCGTTGTTTGATATCTTCTCCTTTCTCGATGTAGTCAATGGCTCCTTTTTGTAATAACTGTACCGCGATGGAAATATCTTTTTGGCCCGAAAGAATAATGACATTGATCTCTTGATCGAATTGAATAATCTTTTTGAGAATCTCAGCACCATTCATATCTGGCAAGCTATAATCCAAGGAGATGATCGATGGCTTAAGGTATAAATTAGCAATACACTCCTTGCCCGTAGCGAAAATCGAAATTTCGAAACTCGGGTTCATCTCCATTACGTATTTGACTAACTTTACGTATACAGGATCATCCTCTACGATGAAAACTCTAATTGGGTTTTCTTTTCTTTTCATTTATCGTGCCTAGATTAGTTTCCCAATTTGGGAAAAATCTCCCAGATTTCGAAGGATTTGGCTAGAAAAGTTTGCTGCTACGCAAAAATAATGTTTGAATCGTCAGAATTAAAAAAATAGCTGAGATGGACTGATCGCAAAAAGAAAAGATTGAAATAAATAATCTGGCTAAGTTTTTGTAAGTAATTAAGGTACCTACCATAAGCAAAAATTTATTCAAATACCTTGGATAAGTTTATCAATTAATATCATAACAATCGTACCTATTATCCTGAAGTTTGTAAAAGCTTTCACGATGCTAGCTAAAAGAGATCATTTGTGGTCGTCTAGACTTTGTAGTTGTTTGCATTCCTTTGTTTTGCAGCATATTGCATTGGCTAAACCTCATTGTTATTGGTCTATTCCTCCTTTTTGTCATAAAAACCACTTTATAAAAAAATCTGTCCCCCAGCTTTATTGAAGTTGAATTAAGAGGTACTGAAAAGCACCCGTTTAAATCAACCTCGTTTGTATAACCATGAAAATGCATGATCTAATGACACTATTCAACGTATTGTCACTTGGGGGATTTATACCTACTAAGGACGTAGAAGTCGCAATTGAAGCATTTGCAAATTTTTACCATCAGGTAACGAGTAAGCATCAACGCCGGTTGCGCATCACCATCATCGATAAGGGCGAAAATCAAAAGCATTTCGCAGAATTTGCTCGCGCTTTGGATATTAATCAAGTGTTGACGATCATCAGTTGTAACCAACAAGAAGGCGTGGAAGAGTTTTATGCCAAAAGTGCTACAATTCTTTTACCGACTCGCCAAAAGCTAGGAATGATTATTCCAGAAGCCTTGTCGTTCGGTCTGCCTGTCTTGAGTTTGGAAGAAGAGCATACCAAAGAGAATATTGATAACTCTTGTGGAATGTTGATCCGTTGCAAAGGTCGAGAGCAAAGTATTGAGGAGTTTTCCCGCTGTTTGAGAATCTTATATTTTGATCCAGAAGCGCTAAAGATTCTAAAGAAAGGAGCGTTCAATCAATACGAGAAAAACTTTACTTGGGCGAGTAAACGGTCGATTAGGATTGGGGCATAGCGTAGCAAAAAGGCTTAAAATCGCACTGATCTATAATCTATAAGTGGAAAAGAAAGGGCTGTTACAAACTATTGAAGGTAGGACATTCAGTAGTTTGTAGCCTTATTTACTTTAGCTTGCACCTTAGTAGCGGTTTGAATTTAACACTTTGATTTTGTGATGCCCCTTTTTCAACTATCCTTCGGTGCTAAAATGCTCCTTATGCTACCGCATAACTCCGCTTTTTGAACCTCGACTAGCTAAAAAATGAACGATCACAAATTTCAAAAGCCAAATCCAAACGGCTGCTAAGTAGGTTCACCAAATAGATTGGTGATTTTGGCGGAAGAAAATTTTGCTTCAATTGAGGCGGAAAATACAGGAAACCTACTGGTTTTCAAGGCTTTCCAACGAAGAGTGAAATAAAATTTTCTCGTCATGAATTAGTGAATTTATTAGGTGAACCTACTTAAGGGAAAGTTTACTTAATTTCTTTTACTTTCACTTCCACGTCGTGTTCAATTTTCAAAAACTCAATCATTTCCATCAATTCCATACGTTGTTGCGGCGTATTGATATCTAATTCACATTTGAAAATACCTTTCTGCGTGGGGATTTTCATCCAACTACCACCGAAGAGTTTATCGGAATCCTTTGTTTTTCCTTCTGGCAATTTTTTAATTTCAAAATCAAGGTGTTGTAGCTGTGATTCAGGAATATCGTATTTATCACGACCGTAGATAATTTTGAGGCTTTCTTCGTTGAACGCAACTTCTCCACCGACAACTACCTTTTTCTTAAAAATGGTATAAATTGCGGATAGCACCAGCAATATCAGGCTAACGAATAAGGTCAAATAAACCCAACTAATATACTGAGCAACACCTAATTGCGCTACAATTTCCTCGATTAAAGGAATTTGACCAAATTGGAAGTAACTGAAACCACCATAGACCAATGCAGCTAGGCTAAGTAAGCCAAAAAACAAGGCGGTCTTGCTGAATCTTCTACGCTTGACAATAAGAGATCGAAACGAGAACATAAATACAAATTTTTTGAGATTGAAATAGGATGTAATCTTCTCTACAAAAATAACAAAAAACGCTTGGTACACCTCAGTTTTTCTACGAAGTTGCCTAATAATTCGAAAAGCGCTTGGGAAGTCTGGTTTTTTGTTCGAGTTGATGGACGATTGATCTTCGTAGACAACTATAATAAATGCATACTTCAAGGAGAAGGAATTCAATAGAACCCTAAACGAGCTCTATTTTACAACTCCCCGCTTCGCCAAATCGGTCCACTCACCAACTTATTCTCTAAAGGACTCGACTTTTGTCGGCATTTAATAGAAATAAAGCGATTGCTTTGTGTGAGATTTTCTTATTTTAGCCGAGCATTTTTAAATAACTACTCAATCACAGTGAACAGCGTTCTTGATTTATGGCTTACTCGATTTCCATTCCCTTTTTTGCCGTCAAATTACATTTTCATTCCGGGGGAACGATGCTCACACCTTTGACCGATAACGAAGTCATTCACGTCAACCAATCGATTCCTATTTTAGCAGGTAAATTTGCAGAAGCATTTCAACGAAAAGTACTCAATCAAGGTGCGTTAATTCCTTTGATGGACGAGTTATTGGAGGGGGATTTTTTTAAAGCTTCTTTTCCAGTGACTTTCGAAGCAGCTAAAGATGGTCGCTCTTTTCCTAGTTTCAAATTAGAGTTTGATTACTATTATCAAATCAAGCCGCAAGGCACTTGGGCTTATATACCAGTCTTGGGCATTGAAAGTTTTGCCGAAGAACCTGCAAAAATGGAGAAGGTACTCGCCGAAAATGTCCGTTTGGAGTTTGCTAGAAATAAACGACTGCTATCGGTACAAGGTATCGTCTCCGCAATCTGGTTTGATACCATTGAATTGCTACAAACAGAAATCGACCTAAAAGCCCTCAGTCCCAAAGAATTAGAAGGCTCTCCCGAAAATGAGCAAGAACTTTGGTTACCCAAAGTAGCAAAAGCGTTACAGTTCGAAAATCGGGTGGTGTATGGTCGAAAAAAAGAATTAACCGCCGTCACTAAAGCATTAGAAAATCAATTTAATAAAAATTTTATCTTAGTAGGACCTTCAGGAAGTGGTAAAACGGCAATCGTTTGGGAAATTAGTCGCTACCTCAAAAAGAAATCGACCGAGCAGCAAATCTGGGAAACTTCTGCTTCCACAATGATTAAAGAACTCACGGCCGACACTGGATGGTGGGAAGAAAATTTCTCTTCCTTCTGCAAAGAATTGAGTACCACTGGACAAATCCTGTTCGTCAGAAACTTGCTAGAATTATTTGAAGTTGGCCAATCGGAAGGAAATGCCATCAGCATGGCAGAGTACTTACGCAATTACCTGAGTCGCTCTGAAATTCAACTCATTTCTGAATGTACCGAAGAAGAATTAGCGAGAATTGAGTTGCGTAGTCCTTCTTTCTTATCTCACTTTCAAATTATTCGACTGGAAGAACCCCGAGAAGAACTGGAAGAAATTATCATCAAGAAAGTCAAGGATTTAGCCAACTTGAGCGATATTATCTTGGAACAAGATGCCATCGAAGAGACCATTCGCTTGAATCGGCGCTATACCCCTTATTCAGGGATGCCTGGCAAGCCAATTCGCTTTCTAGAAAGTATCTTACTCAATAGCAAAGTATTGCGTAATCCAAATTTAGACGGTACAGGTTTTCGAATCGATAAGTCGGAGGTCATCAACTACTTTTGTGAAGAGACAGGGATGCCTAAGTTTATGGTTGATCCAAATATTCCATTAGATTTACAAGAAATAAAAAATCATTTCAACCAAGAAGTTTTTGGTCAAACACGGGCAGTAGACGATGTCGTCAATCTATTAGCGTCCATCAAAACGGCGCTTACGCGTACGGGCAAACCAATCGCTTCCTTCTTATTTGTAGGTCCTACGGGCGTCGGAAAAACGGAACTGGCAAAAGTACTCTCTGAGTTTATGTTTGGAAGTCGAATGCAAATGACACGTTTCGATATGAGTGAATTTTCTAGTCCGTATGCAGTTCTTCGCTTGACCGGAACGAGTTATACCCAGGATGGTCTCCTAACTTCGGCAGTACGTCGTACGCCTTTTTCTGTTTTACTTTTTGACGAAATAGAAAAGGCACACGCGAACTTTTACGATCTGTTACTCCAAATCTTAAGCGAAGGAAGACTAACCGATAGTCAAGGGAAATTGGTTAATTTCTGCAGTACGATTATTATCATGACTTCAAATATCGGTGCGGCTAATTTGCAAGGCAATCGAATTACTTGGAAGCAAGGCGTTGACCACGCAGAGATCAATGATTACTTTAAGACAGCGGTAGAGAAACACTTTAGACCAGAGCTTTACAATCGTATGGATAGCGTGATTGCTTTTGATCCGCTTTCTCCAGCCGTGGTGCGTTTTGTGGTAGATCGGGAAATCAATTTGCTCAAGAAAAGAGAAGGAATTCGTTTTCGAAGAATGGATTTTAAAATTGGAGAAAAAGTACTCGATTTCCTCGCAGAAAAAGGATATGATCATAAATATGGTGCTCGCCAATTACAACGAACAATTCGAGAACGGTTGATGATTCCATTAGCAAAAGTGTTAAACCTCGAAGATGTAGACGATCAATTGTTGGTAAACGTTGAAGTAGTAAACGATGAAATCAAAATCGAAGTTGGTGCGGATCCTTTAGCCTTAGAACTGTTAATCGAAGAACTAGATAAAATTAATTATGCGGATCACGCAAGTGAATTAAGAAGAAAAATAAATCGACTCAAAGAAGGCCAATTTTATATTCAATTGTTGAGTCGACTCGATATTTTGGAAGCCGAAAAGCGAAAGAAAGCCAATCGGTTTTGGGGCGATGTACCTAAAGCGAATCAGTACAGTTATTATTTAGAGACGAAATTAAAAGTCGAAAAACTGGGCCAGCAAATTGAAAAATTAGAAATGGATTTTTCGCTTTCGTGTATCAACGTTCAAGCTTACAAGCCGAGTTTAATAGATACTTTGGAGCGCTGGAAAAAAGATTTTCATCAAATGAAAATTGAAATATTCTCCCGCTTGTATCCTCAGGCTAATTTAGCCTATCTCGCTATTTATGGAGCAGACTTAGGGCGAATGTTAAACTTTTACCTAGATTTATTTCAGGCTCAAAAATTTGACTTTACAGCCAATTTGGTTTGGTTTCGAGAAAGCTATTTCAATGAAGAAATTCTAGTAACCGTCGAAGAAGTAGGAGCAGAAGGCGAATCTATTTTGACAGAACAGAAACAAAAACGCCAAGCTTACCTCAAAAAAAAATACACAGGAGAAAAGAGTATTGATTTTACACCAGAAAAGAAAAAAGATTTTCTCCTTGGTATTGAATTTATGATTACGGGCGTTTGTGCACATTTATATCTCTCAGAAGAGGCAGGATTACAAGAATGGAAAAAGGAGAGCAATGATAGTCAATTTTATCAGATCTTTGTCTCAGAAGAATTGATTGAAACGCCAGTAAATATTAATCGAAAAGATTTTTTTAAGAAAAAGAATGTTAGAAGAACCGTTGCACCTGGACACCTCAAGGATACCGTTTTAAAAATTAATCGAGAAATTACAAAAACCGGAGCTGTAGCACTTATTAAAGAAAAACTCGATGAAAATTTTATCCTAAAGTTAGATGCGGTTTTATTATAAGTAGATAAACCTACTTAAGTAATCTAATTTATGTTGGTACTTAACTTCATCGTCAAGGATTGAATGCAACAATAACAGAAATATCATGAACCATAAGTTAATCTTAGTTTTAGTTTGTCTTTTTGTGACAAATGTTTTAGCTGCTCAGCAAACAGCAAAATATTGGATTACTTTCAAAGACAAAGCAGATAGTCCTTACCGTATCAATAAACCTCACGAGTTTTTATCGCCGAGAGCTATTGAACGAAGAACAAAACAAGGCATCGCGATCGAAGAAAATGATCTTCCTGTCAACCCACAATATTTGCAGCGTGTCCAAGCACAAGGTGCCATCATTCACAACACTTCTAAATGGTTAAATGCTACAACGGTCATTGCTGATAGTATCTCCTTGGAACGTATTGATCAATTACCATTTGTTGATAGTATTGCTTACGTAGGCGCTTACCGTGATAACCAAATCAAATTAAAAACGGGTAAAAAAGAAAGAGATACTTGGGAGAATTATAAGAAGATGGAGAATCGCTATGGTAAGGGCGCGCATCAGATTAAGATGATCAATGGTCATCAATTACATGACTTAGGTTTTCGAGGAAATGGGGTTATGGTCGGTATTTTGGATGGTGGTTTTACCAATGTCGATATTATGCCTTTTTTTGATAGCATGAGAATAGAAGAGCGCTTGTTACCCGGATGGGATTTTGTCGGTAATGATGCGTACGCTTATGAGTCAAGTAATCATGGTTCGAATGTACTTTCTGTGATGGGCTCCAATTTACCGGGGCTATTTATTGGGAGTGCACCGGGAGCAACTTTCGTCTGTATTAAGACTGAAGATTCGGGGTCAGAGTACATCGTCGAGGAATGCAATTGGGTAGCAGGAGCTGAATTTGCGGATAGTTTGGGCGTTGATGTGATCAATAGTTCTTTGGGATATTCTGCCTTTAATGATAAGTCCATGAACTATAAACATAGTGACCTTGATGGTAAAACGGCAAGGGCCTCTATTGCCGCAGATATTGCTTTCTCAAAAGGAATGATCGTCGTGAATAGTGCTGGAAATTCTGGCGATGGCTGGTGGAAATATATTGGCGTTCCCTCTGATGGAAGCGATGTCTTAGCCATTGGTGCAACCGATGCGGAGGGCAATCGTGCTTCGTTTAGTTCCAAAGGAGTTCCCGCAGATCCTCGCATCAAACCTAATATTTCAGCGATGGGAGCAGGGATTACGGTGGCGTCTATCTACGGTTATGCTACTTATCCTTCGAATGGTACTTCTTTCGCTTCTCCGCTCGTAGCGGGCGCAATTGCTTCGTTGTGGCAAGCTTTTCCGAATAAATCAAACCGAGAAATTACCAACGCAGTAGAACAAAGTGCGAGTCAAAGTGATACTCCGGATAAAAATCTAGGCTACGGCATTCCTGACTTTTACAAAGCTTACCAACTGCTCAAAGCAGAAGGCACCGTTGAAACGATTGAAACAGAGAAGTCAATTAAGGTTTTTCCAAATCCTTTTAAAAATAGCTTCGACGTATTGCTAACCACTGGGAGAGAAGAATGGGTAGAAGTACAAGTTTTTGACCTGTTGGGACGATTGATCTACCTTAAATCATTCGCTGTACAAAGCTTTAAAGCCAATCAATTAAATATTCAACTTAATCCTAATACACCTGCGGGTTATTTTTTCCTAAATCTAAAAATGGGCGCCGAATATTTTCAAGCTAAGCTAACGAAAGAGCCTTAGATTTAAGTAAAATGCAGCTTGGAATTATTGATCCTTGCTCGTTAGTTTTTTTGGTTTTTAAAATAACTTCAAAATAGAAATAGTTTCTTTGCTAAGTACCCAAACAAAATTATTTTACCATTAAATGGTGTTAGATTTTGGACAGTATCGAGGCGCGAAAACGGCCCAAAGCCTTTGCTTAGGAAGACTTTGAGCAACGAATAGACTGTTCAAAAGATAGTGCAAGTTAATCAGTGAGTTAATTTGTCTTGGTACTTAAGTAATTAAAGTGTTATGTTTGGGTTTGGCTGCTTTTATCCAACTAAAAAGTGGTTTGAATCGTTTTAAAGCCAATTAGTTTCGTTGAATCTCAATTTTATAGGTATATTTGATAAAATTAGAATAGCGCCTGATTTTCTGAGTCATCCCATGACTTTTTATCATTTTTTCTTATCAGAAAAGCAAGCTTGGTGACTATTCGCGAGCATAGCTAAGAACTTTTGAATGGCGCTTATATTTTAAATAGCCAACACAAGGCCCTTACAATGTACCCGCCTTGAGGTATAGAAGTTATTTTAAAAATGATGTTAGAAAATAAATTTAGCATTCCGTTTAATACTAAATAATTTTACTGCCAAACCTCAAGGAAATGTCAAGGTCTGTCTATCATTAGTTTAGCCTTTTTAGACACTTTTTAAGTTCATCGCTACGACTTGCAAACTAGACTTGCTGATCATTATCTTTACTACGCTTATTTATTTATTTATTTATTTATTTATTTATTAAAATAATTGATTAATAGGTTAATAGTTTCCGTAAAAATTATTAGGCAGGTCTTGTGAAACCAAACATTTTGCAAAACTTAAGACCGCTAACGATGAAAAGAATTTTTACTGCACTCCTTTGTATTTTACCTTTCCTAATACAAGCCCAAATCAATGACTGTGTTGGCGCAGAAGTGATCTGTAGCGATAGCCAAGTCGCTTTCAATCCGCAAGGTCCTGGGGTTGACGACTTTGCCAGTTCCGCTAACGATAATGGTTGCCTAAATGGAGATGAACACCAATCGGCTTGGTATTATTTTGAAATTAACGATAATGCTCCTCCAGGCTTATCGCTTGGTTTTACCATTAGTCCCAACGCAGGTAATGGAGAAGACTACGATTTTGCGATCTACGGTCCAGATGTTCCTTGTAATGCTTTAGGAAATCCGATTCGTTGCTCTTATGCCGCTTCCAATTGTGCACTTTGTCCTGAAACGGGACTCGGAATGGGCGCTACGGATGTTTCTGAGGGCGCAAGTGGAAATGGATTCGTTGCGCCAATGATTGTAGAGCCTGGGCAGGGGTTTTATTTGGTTGTTGACAATTGGCTAACTACTTCTTCAGGGTTTTCTTTAGATTGGACAGGACCTGCGGCTCCATTTCTTAATTGTAATCCTGATTGTGATGTAGTGGCAGATGCCGGACCTGATATTCAGCTTTGCGAAGGTGCAACGGGTTTTACTTTATCGGGTACAGCTACGATGACTTCCGGTTTGGAAACTTATCTCTGGACCTCTGATCCTACAGGAATCTCTTTTTTAAATGATCCAACGCTACTTCAACCCACGGGTACTTTACCGCCGGGAACTACAGGTAGTTTCGAATATATTTTTACCATTACGGATACCAGTTGCATTAGAACGGATACTGTAATCGTTGAAATCATTCAGCATACGGTAACCATTGATCCTGCTGGTCCTTTTTGTGAAACAGATGGTGCCGTCGTTTTAACCGCAACTCCGGCGGGGGGAACTTGGGGCGGTACGGCTGGCCCAGGCGGTACTTTCGACCCTACTACTTTAGGTGTCGGAATTCATACCGTTACTTATACGCATACAGATGCTAATGGCTGTATTGCCATGGACGACTTAGATATTGAAGTATCCGCTAATCCTATCGTAACCATTGATCCCGCTGGTCCTTTTTGTGAAGATGCGGGCGTACAAACTTTAGTCGGAACACCTCCGGGAGGCGTCTGGACAGGAGCGAATGGTGCGGGACAAATTGATCCCGCAGTCTTAGGGAATGGTACACATACGGTCACTTACGAGTTTACCGATGCTAGTGGTTGTACGGGCATGGCTTCAATTGATATTTCAGTTTTACCACTTCCGAACGTTGCCATCGTCCCCGCCGGTCCTTTTTGTGAAGACGCTGGTCTACAAAGCTTAATAGGGGTTCCTGCCGGTGGAGTATGGAGTGGTGCAGCTGATGCGAGTGGGCAAATTGATCCTACTACCTTAGGGGTTGGAAGTCATCCAGTCACTTATACTTATACCGATAGTGATGGTTGTAGTAATTTTGAAACAATTAATATTGATGTAGTTGCACTTCCCGTTGTAACGATTACCCCCGCTGGTCCTTTTTGTGAAGATGCGGGCATACAAACCTTATCCGCAACTCCCGCGGGAGGAATTTGGACAGGAGATGTGAATGGCGCTGGACAAATCGATCCCGCGACTGCTGGAGCAGGAAGTTATACCGCAACTTATACTTTTACCGATGCCAATGGTTGTACCAATATGGATATGCTTACCATTGATGTGGTTGCACTTCCGATGGTAGCGATTACACCTGCCGGTCCTTTTTGTGAAGATGCGGGTTTACAAACTTTATCGGGAACACCGGCGGGAGGCGTTTGGAGTGGTGCAGCTAACAGTGCTGGACAAATTGACCCAATGGCACTTGGTGCAGGGACACACGGAGTAAATTACGAATACACAGACGCCAATGGCTGTACAGGAATGGCAATGACAGATATTATAGTTTTGGCTTTGCCCGTTGTAACGATTACTCCTGCTGGCCCTTTTTGTGAAGATGCAGGGGTACAAACTTTATCTGCAACGCCAGCTGGAGGTGTTTGGGGGGGCGTAGCGAATAGTGCTGGAGAAATTGATCCTACTAGTTTAGGAACGGGCAGCTACACTGTGACCTATACTTTTACCGATACAGATGGTTGTACAAATAGTGAAATGATCACCATTGATGTGGTGCCTTTACCCGTTGTAACGATTAGTCCCGCTGGTCCTTTTTGCGAGGATGCAGATCCACAAACCTTAACAGGAAATCCTGCGGGGGGGAGTTGGAGCGGTGATGTTAATGCCGCTGGTCAGATTAATCCTACTTCTTTAGGTATTGGTACCTATACCGCGACGTACACGTACACCGATAATTATGGCTGTACAAATAGCGATATGATTACGATAGAAGTAGTTGCCTTACCGGTCGTAACGATTACTCCTGCTGGGCCCTTTTGTAATGACGCTCCAATTCAGACCTTGAGTGCAACTCCTCCAGGAGGTACTTGGGGTGGCGTAGCCAATGGTTCTGGTCAAGTTAATCCATCTGCACTAAGCCCAGGTCCCAATACAGTAACTTATAGTTTTACCGACACCAATGGTTGTACCAATAGTACCCAGATAGATATTGTAATTTTAGCTTTGCCTACCGTAACAATTGATCCAGTATCTCCTATTTGTGTAGATGCTGGCGTACAAAACCTAACTGCAAATCCTGTTGGTGGTATTTGGGGCGGAGTAGCCAACGGAGCTGGACAAGTAGATCCAGCGACGCTAGGTGTTGGTTTACATCCAGTGACCTATAGTTTTACCGATGCGAATGGTTGTACCGGAGTAGATCAAATTATGATTGAGATTGTTGATC
>JBGCFY010000278.1:0-7089 GCA_045110315.1 Saprospiraceae bacterium | reverse complement strand
GAAGCCAATTGGACTTTAAATTGCACCGGCGCTGCACCTTCCGTTTTGGTATAACGGATTTTATTAGACTTTAGAGTAGAACTTTGCTGTGCAGGGGCTGCTTTAGTTACCAATTTAGAAGACTTTGTCTCGACAGTTGCTTTGTAAGAACTGAAGGCTTTGGTAATGGCATTAGCAACTTTATTTTGCCCCGCATCTGAGTTTAAAAAACGTTCATCACTGCTATTGGTTAAATAGCCCGTTTCAACCAATACACTTGGCATTGCTGTAGCCCGTAAAACGACAAAACCAGCCTGTTTGATTCCTCTACTTCTTCGTTGAACGTGATGCTTCATCTGTTGTTCAATCTTCTCTGCAAATAAAATGCTTTGCTCTAAATGCGCATTTTGATACATACTCAAAATAATGTGTCCCTCGGGAGAATTAGGATCATAACCATCATAATTCTGTTGATAATCTTCTTCTAAGAGGATTGAAGCATTTTCCCGTTTGGCAACTTGCAAATTTTCATTAGCGGTATGCAATCCCATGACGTAGGTTTCAGAGCCCTTAATGCGCGGACTACGAATCGCATTGCAATGCAAAGAGATAAATAAGTCCGCTTGGTTTTCGTTGGCAATGGCTGCTCGCTGGTAAAGCGGAATAAAAACATCCGTTTTTCGAGTGTAAATGACACGAATATGGGGATATTTAGCCTTGATCTGGCGACCTATTTTTTTGGCAAGTTTCAATACAATTTTTTTCTCTTTGGAGTGCTTACCACTACAGCCACTGTCGATTCCACCATGGCCCGGATCAATTACGATTGTTTTAATCTGATAATTCTCTTCGTCGCTAAGCTTTTGTTTGATATATTTGCCCATCGTAGCACCAAAGGGAATAGCGGGTTCTGCCACGGAATGCGTACACAAAGCAAGACTAGTGCACTCGCAAAGGAGAGGAGTGGAGCTGTTTTGCGTCAACGTTAATCCTAAGAAAGTGTTAAAGTATTCTAAATTAAGTGGCAAAACGGAAATCAATAACGTTAAACTAAACAATAAGCTATTCACAAGTTGAAGTGTTTCTTAAATTTAGACTTCGATTATTTATTACCAATCGGATACACGAAGCCTTTTAATTAAATGGAATTTTATTAAACATACTCAATAGATAGAAAAGCTAACCGAACAATTGGTTTTACTTATCAACAAGCTTAGAGCAAATTTTATTTTTTACAATTTAGCAATGCCAAGGAAACTTAATTTTAACAGAAGTAGTACACAAAATTTGCCTGTCGTAACCAATTAATAGCATTTTAAACACGCTCTTAGAAGCTAATCTATCACAAAGTAACTGAATTAATCATTTGAAAACAAAACTCCAAATAATAATTTTCTTCTTTTTCCTAGCGATCAACTCGGGCTTTTCACAAATACGTCCGGAACGAGACGATGCACCCGCATCGGAAGATTCGGAAGAAATCCTGCAAGATACTATTCCTCAGGAAGGTCAAGATTCTACTTTCGTAGAAACAATTAATCTAGATCAGGTCAAACTTTCTACGGATACACTCGATGCACAGGTAGATTACGGGGCAAAGGACTCTATGAACTACGATCTTGCGAACCAAAAAGTTTACTTGTACGGAGAGGCCTACGTGAAGCATAAAACGATTAACCTTAAAGCTGATTTTATTATTTTTGATTGGGTAAATAATATCGTTGAAGCCGAAACGAAAAAAGATAGTCTAGGGCAAGCAGTAGGTCTGCCAGAGTTTGAAGATGGCGACCAAAAATTTAAGGCAAAAAAAATGCGGTACAATTTCAAAACTAAAAAGGGAATTGTTTACGATGTGACAACGCAAGAAGGAGATTTATTTGTCTTAGGAACCAAAACTAAATTCTACGCTAAAGGGGCAGATACCACGCAGGTAGATAATGTGGTTTATAATGAAAATGCACTCATCACCACTTGTAATCATCCCGAGCCACATTTTGGGATTCGAGCAAGTAAGATTAAAGTAATTCCAAATAAAGTAGCCGTAGTTGGTCCTTCTAACCTAGAAATTGCTGGGGTGCCAACTCCCGCTTGGTTGCCTTTCGGTTTTTTTCCAATTAATAAAGGGCAAACCGCAGGTTTTATTTTTCCGAGAGATTATGAGTACTCTCCACAATGGGGTTTTGGAATTGAAGAAATTGGCTACTATACGCCAATTGGAGAATATTTTGACTTAGCCATTACGGGAGATATTTACCTAAAAGGTGCCTGGCGACTCAAAGCTAGATCAAATTATCGGAAACGATATAAGTACAATGGAAGTTTCAACCTAAGCTACGCAAGCTTGACCAAAGAAGAAAATGCAGTGGTCCTGAGAGACAAGTCTTTTCGGATTGCTTGGTCGCATCGACAGGACACGAAAGCTCATCCAACTAATAACTTTTCTGGGAGTGTCAATATTCAAACGAATGATTTTCAACGAATCAATGAGAATGATGCGAATAGTGTTTTACAAAATACCTTGAGCTCTAACCTGAACTTTACCAAGCGCTTTCCGGGCAAACCTTACAATTTAGCCATTGGCCTTAGCCACTCTCAAAATACCTTGTCTCGAGAAGTACAGATTAGTTTCCCGACGGTTAATTTCAGAATGAATCGAATTTTCCCTTTTAAAAATAAACAAGCCATTGGAAAAGAAAAATGGTTCGAAAAAATCTCTTTAACCTACAGTGGTGAAGCGAAGAATCGTTTTATCGCTACGGACACTACTTTATTTACCGCACAGACTTTAGAAGATGCTAAGTTCGGTGCGCAGCATAACCTTTCTACGGATGCTTCCTATCGCGTTTTGAAATATTTTAACGTCACGCCGAGTATTAACTACAAAGAAGTTTGGTACTTTGATGCCCTAGAAAAAACCTTTAGTGACGACCTCATTATCCGTACAGATTCTATTTTTGATCCAACCGATGGAACGCTTGTGGGGATTACGCAAGATACAACCGCCTTCGGACAAGTAATTGACCGGAGAGATAATGGTTTTACGCCTTTTAGAGAATTTGATGTGGGGATAACGGTTGGAACACAAATCTTTGGAACGAGGCTCTTTAGCAGTGGCTGGTTGCGAGGCTTACGGCACGTAATCAAACCCTCATTGCGTTTTTCGTATACACCCGATTATACAGACCCTCGATTTAATTATTTTAAAACGGTGCAGACGGATACGCGTGCCGAAGTAAATGTTGATCAAGAGTATTCTGTTTTTGAAGGTGGGATTTACGGGCAACCTTCGACCGCAGGAGAGCAAATGGCACTGAGTTATTCTATCGTCAATCTTTTTGAAGCGAAATATCACTCGAAAAGAGACTCTACGGATAAAAAAATTAAGCCTATTGAAAACCTTAATATCAATGGCAATTATAACTTCGCAGCGGATTCTTTAAACTTTAGTCAGGTTAGTTTCAGAGCCTTGACGCGGATTTTTAACGGCATGACCAATATCACGGTAGGGGCAACTTACGATCCTTACGTTGTAGATGAAAACAATCGTCGAATCAACGAATTTAGCTGGAACCGAGATAAGAAAATTTTACGTTTTGTAAGGGCAAGTGCTAACCTCAACACGTCCTTATCCGTTTCTAAAATTCGAGATCTGTTTGGTAGCAAAAAGAAAGGGAAAACGGGAAAGCCAACTACAGGGAAACCAGGCTTTGAGCGACCTGCTCTCAACCCAGAAGGGCCAGGTCTTAATAATGATGGCTTACCAGATCCACTTGGTAATGGCTTGCGCGATGGACTCGGAGACGATTTTGAAAACGATCTTGCCTCTCGTGATGGTAAATCAGAAAAAGAGAAAAAGAACGAAGATTTGCTTGACTTACTCGGTAACTTTAGAATCAATCATACCTTTTCACTTAACTTAAATCCATTGGATTCGGGAGACGGTGATACTTTGACGGTAGGCGTACACACACTAGACCTGCGAGGAAATCTGCAACTAACTGAAAATTGGAGAATCTCGGTAGGTCGTATCGGGTACGATTTCAAATCAAAAAGTTTGACTTATCCTGATTTTAGTTTTTATCGAAATTTACACTGCTGGGAAATGGGAATGAGTTGGCAGCCACAACGGGGAACCTATTCTTTTTTCATCCGTGTAAAACCTTCTTCTCTTGACTTTATTGACATTCCTTACAAAAAGAATCAAGCCGACGCATTTAATCGAGCCTTTTAGCGGAAATTCCGCTGTGTCTAACCTTCAGTCAAACGCATAATCGTAATGATGAAATTGCATTTTGCCGCTTATACACTACAGATTAAGCAGCCCTTTGGAACTGCTCATGGTACTCGTTCTCAAACGGAGATTATGTTAGTGGCGCTAGAGCAAAATGGTCAGTTCGGATTTGGAGAAGCTTCTCTGCCTCCTTATTATCAAGAAAATCAAGCTACCCAACGTGCTTTTTTTGCGAAGGTTGACCTAGAACGACTGAGCCAATTAGAATTTGACGCGGGCCTAGATTACCTCAATCAATTGCAAATAGGAAACCACGCCGCAAAAGCCGCGCTTGATATCGCCCTTCACGACCTACGTGCAAAACAAAAAGGGCTTCCTATTCGAGATTTGTACCAAATCCCAATACTAGAAAATATTCCTACTTCTTATACAATCGGCATTGACACACTCGATAAAATGTTAGCAAAAGTTGCTGCCGTACCAACGTTTAAATGGCTAAAAATCAAATTGAATGGTCAACAGGATTTGGCCGTAATCAAAGCGATTTCTAAAGCAACTTCTCAAGGTTTATTAGTGGACGCGAACCAAGCGTGGCACGACCCGAACGAAGCTATTGAGTGTTCCAAAGCGCTTGCCGATTTAGGCGTAGTTCTCATTGAGCAAGCTTTTCCCAAAGGAGCTTTTGCCAAAACTAAAAAGCTGCGTACTGCTTCGCCTATTCCCATCTTTGCTGACGAAGACGTACAACGTTTGACGGATTTGGAGCGCTTGGCGGATTGTTACGATGGAATTAATATCAAGTTGATGAAGTGTACAGGCATACGCGAAGCCTTTCGTATGATTACTGCGGCTCGTCGTTTAGGTTTGCGAGTGATGTTGGGTTGTATGACAGAAACCTCAATTGGTATTTCTGCGGCGGCTCAACTAGCCAGTTGCGCAGATTGGTACGATTTGGATGGTCACCTTCTAATTGATAATGATCCTTGTAGAGGCATTGCTTGTGTAAAAGGAAGATTAAGACCCAATGCGCTTGCTGGTTTGGGACTTACAGAAACACATCGACTACGAGAAATTTTAAAATTACCACAATAAAAATCAGGAGATAAAAACGAATTTCTATCTCCTGACGATTAAAGAAGTGATTTAAAAAATCAATAAAATTTTATGGCTTAGGAACTGCTGCTGCTTCCTTATTTTTAACGTATTTTTCTAACCACTGATCCTGTTCCCACAATAAATGTAAGATAGATTCTTTGGCTCGATAGCCGTGACTTTCTTTGGGTAACATAACCAAACGCGCCGTTGCACCCAAACCTTTCAATGCGTTGAAGTAGCGCTCACTTTGTAAAGGATAAGTTCCTGAGTTATTATCTGCTTCACCGTGAATCAGCAACAGTGGCGTCTTCATTTTATCTGCGTGCATAAAGGGCGACATGGAATTGTAAATCTCGGGGGCTTCCCAGTAGCTACGTTCTTCACTTTGGAAGCCGAACGGCGTTAAGGTTCGATTATAAGCACCACTACGTGCAATGCCCGCTGCAAATAGATTAGAGTGGGATAATAAATTGGCGGTCATGAAAGCACCATAAGAATGCCCTCCGACACCCACACGATTCCGGTCAATGTATCCTAATTTATCAACAGCGTCAATAGCGGCTTTTCCATTCGCTACGAGTTGTTTTCTAAAAGAATCATTTGGTTCTTCGTCACCTTCGCCAACGATAGGGAAGGATGCATTATCCAAAACGACGTATCCGCGCGTTACCCAATAGACCATTGAGCCATAATAAGGATAGGTAAATCTATTTGGATTTGAAGTACTCTGCGAAGCGCTATTCTTATCTTTGAATTCTCTTGGGTAAGCCCAAAGCAATAGCGGCATTTTCTCTTTCTTCGTTTTATCGTAGCCAACGGGCAAATATAAAGTTCCAGACAATTCTAAACCATCATCTCTCTTGTATTTGATGACTTCCTTATGTACATTTTGAATACTCTTAAACGGATTTTCAAAATCAGTAATTTGCGTTAAACCATCTTTTTGATGAATATTTCTAATGTAATAATTAGGGAAATCGGTTGGCGATTCGATGCGTACCAAAATGTCTCCTTTTTTCATGTTCATCGCTGTGTAAAGATTCTCTAAGCGGTCGGTGTAATTAGACTGGTACATTCGTTTTTTGGTCTTTGTCTTTAAATCCATTTTATCAATGAATGGAAATTGACCTTCTTTGGAGTAACCGTCTCCAATCAGAAAAACGGAACCCTGATCCATTTCTAAAACCCTTCTACCGTATTGGTTTCTTTTATTAACAAAATCCCCAGGATCACTGTAGCGATCTTGGTAGTTACGATCAGAGATAACCTCTGGTTTTTGAGTAAGGTCGGAAGGATTAAATAAGTAGGTTTTGGTATTTGTTGTATTCCACCAATAATCGTAAGCAATCGCCGTTTTTTCATCTCCCCATTCAATACCACTGTAACGATTAATCGTTTTAAGAATCGTCGTGACGGCTTGTGTAAACGGCGCTTTCCACTGAGAAACTTCATCTCTAAAAGCAACTTTTTTGGCTTGATCGCCTTCGTCTAAAGCAGTTGCCCAAATTAAGGTGGCAGGATGATCTGCTCTCCAATTCATTCTTCGTTTTCCTTTACGTACAGACATAAATCCTTTGGGTACTTCTTCCGTCAAAGGTACTTCGTTGACTTTCTTTACCAAATTGCCGTTGTCTTTGTAAACATTTGTCGTTTGTGGAAATCTAGAATAAGGTACGATGTAAGAGAAAGGGCGACTAATCGTCGTTGCCATCACATATTTACCGTCAGGGGAGAAAGAAATAGCGCCGTACATTGCCTTTTCTTTCCAAAGTTTTTTGCTACCA
>JBGCFY010000277.1:0-14453 GCA_045110315.1 Saprospiraceae bacterium | reverse complement strand
TGTCTGCTTTTTTATCTTTTGCTAATTTAAACTTTAACTTCTCTCCGTCTAAGAAAACAGTAATGCCACTCTTCAATGCTTTATTTAGTAAGGATATGATATTGTTACCAACCTGCATAATTTATATTATTTTAAAGTATTTAGTCTTTTATTGTTTTGTGCTCAGACAAATTGAATCTGAGATTCAATTTGTCTTTTGGCACGATGTACTTAGTGCTTACAGTTCAAAAATATCTGAGTCATCATCTTCCTCCGTATCTGCGACGTTACCGAGTTGAATCAGATTAATATATTCTACAAAATCTGCGATGTTTGTATATTGGAAAATCACTTTCATTGGAATCGTCAGCGACAATTCTTTTTTCAGTAAAGCGACCAATTTAATTGCCAAAATAGAATGACCACCGAGGTCAAAGAAGTTGTCAAAGACACCTATTTTCTCAACCCCTAATAATACTTTCCAAATCTTTACAATACGTTCTTCCATCTCATTTCGAGGAGCGACATATTCCGTGGCAATCATTCCAGAAGGATCTGGACTCGGTAATGCTTTTTGATTCACTTTTCCATTAGCAGTCAATGGCATTTCCGTCAAGGCGATGAATAGGCTTGGTATCATATATTCTGGCAACACAGCTCTTAAGAAAGCTTGAATGCCCGTCTTATCAAATTCTCCTTCTGGAACGACATAACTCACTAAACGTTTTTCCCCCGTGGCATCAACATCAACGATCGTAATATTTTGCTGAACCAATGGACAATTTTCGAGTACGTTATCTATCTCTCCTAATTCAATTCTGTATCCTCTAATTTTCACTTGATCATCTAACCGACCGAGGTAACTCAAGTTACCATCTGGCAACCAGCGTGCTAAATCGCCCGTGCGATACAACCGTGCGGTAGGATCGTCAGAGAATGGATTAGAGATAAATTTTTCCGCCGTAAGCGCTGGTCGATTCAAATAAGCTCGTGCCAAACCATCTCCACCGATACACAACTCTCCGGCAACTCCTAGTGGTACTAGTGCTTGATATTGATCCAAGATATACACTTGTGTATTCGCAATCGGCTTACCGATCGGTAGCACTACATTTTCTGCTTGTGGAATATTGTATTCGTAGCAAGTAGAGGTTACCGTCGTTTCCGTTGGTCCGTATTCGTTGAAGAAGCGAACGTGTTCACTCCAAGATTGGGCAAGTACTGGCGAGCATAATTCTCCACCTGCACAAACTCGTTTCAGTTTAGCGTAAGCTCTTGGAGTAATCGTTTGCAAGAAAGAAGGTGTTGCGTGAATGTGCGTAATTCCTTTTTCATCGAGGAAGCTTTCTAAGTCTCCAACGTTTAGCATGGTTTCTTTTGCTGCAATTTCAACAGATGCGCCATTAAGGAGCGGAACAAAAATTTGCTCAATAGAAGCATCAAAAACATAATTTGCTAAAAGTAAATGTCTATCCTCCTCCGAGACATCAAACAATGCGGTACAATAGCTCAACTCATTAATCACAGAACGGTGTTCAATTAATACACCTTTCGGTTTACCCGTTGAACCAGAAGTATAAATCACGTAAGCTAAGTCTTCTGCTTTAGGTTTAACCGCTAAGGGTTCCGTTGAAAAGTCAGTAAAATTAGCTTCTGCTTCGATTAAAATCGTTGCTAGATTTTCTTGCTCTGCAAAAACAGCTAAATACGTTTCCTCGGTAATCACCAGCTTCGCTTGGGTATCTCCCAAAAGGTATTCGATGCGCTGTGTCGGATATTCAGGTGCCATCGGAACGTAAGCCGCTCCAGCTTTCATGATACCTAACATCGCTACTAGCATCAATTCTGAACGATCCAAAAGAAGACAAACTAAATCGCCTGCTACTACACCTTCCGCCTGCAAGCGATGGGCTAATTGATTAGATCGTTGATCCAAGTCTTGATAAGACAAGCTGCGATCTCCAAAATAAACAGCGGTTCGTGCTGGATATGCTACGACTTGTTCTTCAAATAAGCTCACCAAACTTGCTTCCCGAGGATAAGCTGTTGCTGGCGGATTGAATCCCTGCGTTAATTGCTTTTCTTCCGCTGCAGTTAACAACTCAAGACTCGCAATCTGTGCGGTTGGATTCGTAATAATTTCCGTTAGCAATTGATTGAAATGAGCAATCATTCTCTTAATCGTCTCTGGTAAGAAAAGATCTGTACAGTAAGAGAAAACTACATCGAATCCATTCTTCGTTCTTTCTAAGTTCAAGGTAATATCAAACTTAGTTAACTTGAATGCCAATTCATCCGATTCCTCTTCCGCCACTACGGACAATGCTTCATCCTGATTGGCTTCCTCAGAAAAATTAACCGTAGAAACTTCCGATTTATCTTCTAGGGAGAACATGACTTGGAATAGTGGACTACGACTTAAATCCCTTTGACTCACAACGCGATCAACAATTCTTTCGAAAGGAACCTCTTGGTTTTCATACGCTTCTAAAGTAGTATGCTTCACTTGTTCCAAAAAGTCTACGAATCTTGGATTACCACTTAAATCACTTCGCAAGGTCAAGGTATTGACGAACATACCAATGAGTTGTTCAATATCTTCTTGGGTTCTATTTGCGATTGGCGTACCAATGGTAATATCTTCTTGACCAGCGTATTTATGCATCAAAACTTTAAAGGCTGACAAGGTCAACATGAACATCGTAACCCCTTGTTTTTTTGCTAAAGCTTCTAACTGAATCGAAGTTTCTTGATCTATTTTAAAGAAGAAATTGTTTCCTTGAATACTTTGCATTGGAGGACGAACAAAGTCAGTCACTAAGTTCAACGCTTCCACGTCCGCAAGTTTATCTTCCCAGTATTGAAGTTTAGTGCCAAGTACTTCGGCATCCAAATATTTGCGTTGCCACAAAGCATAATCAATGTATTGCAATGGCAAGGGCTGTAAATTCGCTGCTCTGTTATTCTTCTTCGCTTGGTAAAGTTCCGCTAACTCTTCAAATAAGATAGACTCAGACCAACCGTCCGAAGCAATGTGATGTAAAGTCATCACTAGCAAATGCGTTTCGTCTTTCAGTTTCAATACCTTAGCGCGCAACATATAATCCGTTGCTAAATCAAAAGCTTTGGTAATCTCCTCTTCTACGTAAGTATCTAAAGCTTCTTTGTTTTCAAAGTTTAATGCTCCTTCGTAACCAAGTTCCCACTGGTCTTTTGGCATTACAACTTGGTACAACTGACCTTCCTCCTCTTCGAATACGGTTCTAAGGACATCATGACGATTAATAACCTGTTGAATCGCGTAAGTCAGCGCTTCTTTGTCCAAGTCTGCTCCAAAGTATTGAAGCATGGGCATATTATAATTCGTACTACCTTCTAGTCGATCAATAAACCATAATCGTTCTTGTGCAAAAGATAGTGGAATTCGTTCTGGTCGTTCTTGTGTTGTAATTTCTGGTAAAAATAAGTCACCTGATTCCTCCGCGATTACTGCGGCAAGACCTGCGATCGTTGGATAAACGAATACATCTTTAATCGCTACTTCTTTTGCCATTTTCTTACGAATAGCGGATACTACTCGTGTTGCTAATAAAGAGTGTCCACCTAATTCAAAGAAGTCTGCATAAATACTGATTGTTTCTACTCGAAGAATTTTTCTCCAAATTTCTAGTAAGTTTTCTTCGATTGCATTGCGAGGTGCGACAATTACTTTTTCTATCGACACGCCGGCTCGATCTTCCGCAGCAAAAAACTTGAGTAAAGCTTTATCGTCAACTTTATCACTGAGGTTAACTGGCATTTCTTCGATGAAGCAATAGAACGAAGGTCGCATGTGTACCGGTAAAGTTTGTTGACACAATTGAATCAAACGTTCTTCTATGATTTGTCGTTGCTCAAGCGTAATATTTTGATCCGTCGTTTCCGTCAATGATTCTGGAATAATAAAGGCGACTAATCTTGCATCTTGTACCGAAGCTTTATCGACAGAAATATGTACTTCTTTAATTTGATGATCCTCACGGATAACCGTTTCAATTTCTCCGAGTTCTACTCGATGACCTCTAATCTTAATTTGTCGATCTATTCTTCCTAAGAATTCAAGATTTCCATCTGGCAACCATCGTCCTAAATCCCCAGTCTTATACAGGATATCACCTAAAGTTTCGGGGAATGGATTGGGCACAAAGCTCGCTGCAGTTTTTTCTGGATCTTGCCAATATCCTGCTCCTACACCGACACCGGACACACATAATTCTCCCGCTACTCCAATCGGACAAAGATTTCCGGAAGCATCCAAGACAAACATATTCATGTTGGTAATTGAGCGACCAATTGGTACTCTTTGCAAATTCGGATCAAGTTCTCCAATGATCTCGTATTGTGTAATATCATCCGAAGCTTCACAAGGACCATAACCGTTCAATACTCTTACCTGAGGGAAATAACTTCCCCATTCGTTGACTAACTTCACGGGCACAGCTTCTCCTACTAACATGATCCACTGTAATTTTGACAAATCAGGTGCTTTGGCTAAGCCCTTGGCACATTCTAATAATCCCCAAGCATAAGAAGGAACAAATTCAATAATATCAATCGCTTCATTTTCAATGATCTTAAGTACACTTTCATAAGATAGCAAGTCATACTTGTCAATGATAACGACCGTACCCGCTTTTAAAAGTGGTCCTAAAATTTGCCACATGGAAATATCTGAACCAATTCCTGCACTTTGTAAAAATCCAAAACCATCTCTTAATTCTAAATCTTGAAATTCTACTAAGATATGATTCATCGCACCATCATGCCGTGTAATCGCCCCTTTCGGAGTTCCCGTTGATCCAGAAGTATACAATAGGTAAGCCCAACTTCGAATGTCATTTTGATTTGGGATATTGGTTGTTTGTTGTGTCGCAATAGTTTGCTGATCGCTAATTACCAATGCTGGATAGGAAGTTAATTTCTCAACGACTTCCTCGGAAGATTCATCTATCAACAAAATATTGCTGACCGAAATATTTTCTAAAGCGACCAATAAATTACTTTCCGTGATCAAGCATTTCATGCTACCACCTTCTATCATTTTCTCGATTCGTTCAATCGGATTTTGCGTATCTAAAGGCACATAAACCGCTCCCGCTTTTAAGATTCCAAGAATACTACTAACTAGTTTTGGATTCCGATCTAAGTACACGCCTACGAAGTCTCCCGTTTCAAGCCCTTGTGCCTGTAACGTATGCGCAACCTGATTAGCATAATCATTCGTTTGCTGATACGTCCAACGTTCTGTTTGGTGAACGATCGCTACGTCATTTGGATATTGAGCGGCAATCGCTTCAAATCGTACATTGATTGGTAAATCATTCCCAAGGTCTTTTTCTCCTTCGTTGAACCAGTCGCCGTCTTTCGTTGGAACGAGACCAAGCATTAACGCTTTTTCTTCTGCTGGCAACATAGAAATTTGACTTAGCTGCTGATTTGGGTTTTCAAGGATTGAAAATAATAAAGTTTCGTAGTGCTTCATCATTCGTTCAATCGTCTCCGCTAAGAATAAGTCCGTACAATATTCTACGCCTAATACTAAGCCATCCTCCGATTCTCCTACGTCAATACTCAATTCAAATTTAGCCGTATCTTGCTCGAAGGTATCTGCCCCAACTGTTGGTTCGTCAGAAGTAGTTGTTGCCTCACCAGCTTCCGTTCGACCTAGCTCACTGAGTAAGTCTGTCGATCCCATTTCGTCATTATTAATGTACGAAAAGACCACTTGGAACAATGGGGTACGGCTTAAGTCTCTACCTTCGACAACGCGTTCTACTATTTTTTCGAATGGCACATCTTGGTGATCGTAAGACGCCAAAGTTGTAGTTTTGACTTGATCAATCAAGCTCTTGAAACTTGGGTCTCCGCTAAGATTTGATCGTAGCGTAAGGGTATTAATGAAGAACCCGATTAAGCTTTCCATCTCGGCTTGCGTTCGATTTGCAATGGTTGTACCTACTGCAATATCTTCTTGCCCTGTGTACTTAAGTAACAATACTTTAAACGCAGATAGCAAGAGCATAAAAATGGTAACGTCCTCTTTTCGCGCTAAGCGTTCCAACTTCTCAGATAAGTTCTTATCCAAGTTAAACTGTAGCATACGACCCTTTGTACTTTGTACCATTGGTCTGATAAAGTCTGTTGGCAAATTCAAGACTTCAACTCCTTTCAATTTATCTTCCCAGTATTGTAATTTTCTATCCAATATTTCTCCAGATAAATACGCACGTTGCCATAAAGCATAATCTGCATATTGGATGGTTAATGGACTTAATGCTGGTGCTCGATTTGCTTCCCGAGCATTATATATTTCGCTCAACTCTTCAAATAAAATCTTTTCTGACCATGCATCTGAAGCAATATGATGTAGAATGAGTATGATTAAATATTCTTGATCAGAAACTTTAATCAAGCTAGCCCGCAACATATAATCGTTTGCTAAATCAAAAGGAGTCGTTAATTCTTCTTCGATGAGCTGTTCGATCGCTTCTTCGCCGAGATCAAGTTGTTCTTCATACTTTAAATCCCAAGCATCTTTTGGTAAAATTTCTTGATAAACAAAATCTTCTTCCTCTCGGTAAACTGTTCTTAGCACTTCGTGACGATTCACAATTTCGTTAAACGTATAAGCTAACAACTCTTGATCGACTTCGCCTTCGATGCGTTGTACCAAAGGCATATGATAATGAATACTACCTTCTAGTTTATCAATAAACCATAGTCGTTCTTGTGCAAAAGATAATGGAATTTGTGCTGGTCGAGGCATGGCACTAATCGCTGGCAAGGAAGAAGCTTCTCCTTCTTGAGTCAAATAACTTGCTAGTAAAGCGATCGTAGCATTTCTAAAGAGACCTTGTATACTGAGTTCTACACCTAATTCTTTTCGAATGGCAGAAATGACTCTAGTTGCTAAAAGAGAGTGTCCTCCTAATTCGAAGAAATTATCATAAACTCCAACTTCTTCGATTCCTAATAGTCTACCCCAGATTTTAGCTAAGCTACGTTCTAAATCATTTCTTGGCGCTTCGTAAGTGTTATCAAGTAAATCTGAAGCATCAATTTCGGGTAACGCCTTTTTATTGATTTTACCATTTGGTGTTAATGGAAGTGCATCTAATGCTGCAATTAACCTAGGCACCATATACCCTGGCAAGGAAGCTTTCAAGTAAGATTGTAACCCTTCCTTAGCTTCTTGATCAAACTCGACCGTTGCGGTAAGGTAAGCAGCCAAACGCTGAGTTCCCATAGCATCTTCCTGAGCCACGACGATACTCTCTTTTACAATTGGATATTTTTGGAGTACCGTTTCAATTTCGCCAAGCTCAATTCGATGACCTCTAATCTTAACTTGATCATCCATTCGACCTAAGCATTCCAACTCTCCATTGTTCAACCAACGTGCTAAATCTCCGGTGCGGTAGATCAGATTTGTTTCATCGTCACTAAAAGGATTTTGAACAAATTTTTCGGCGGTAAGCACTTCACGATTCAAATATCCTACGGCCAAACCAACGCCTCCGATACAGAGTTCTCCAACGCCTCCGATGGGAACTAAATCATCTTTGGTAAGGGTGAGGGTATCTGTTTCCGTTTTTAAAATATAAACCTCTACATTAGAAATTGGTTTACCAATATTCACTTTCTCTTCCAACTCAAGCTTTTTAGCTGTTGCCCAAACAGTCGTCTCCGTTGGTCCATAAAGATTCCAAACGTTTTTATCACTTAAGCCAATCAATGAGCGTTTCATTTTTTCCCTCATTGGTTCTGCACCACTAATGATGACTAATTCTTCTTCATTTTTCCAACCGCTATCCAACAAGAGTTGCCAAGTAGATGGCGTTGCTTGCATGAAGTTAGGCTTCGTTTCTTTTAGTAATTTTTGCAATAAGAATCCATCCATTGCAGTTTCTCTAGTGGCTAGAATTACCTTCGCCCCCATGATGAGTGGCAAGTAAATTTCTAGATAAGAAATATCAAAACTATAGCTAGAGATGGCTAAGAAATTATCAAATTTTTCTTTAGGTTCTTCAATTAATATCTCCAACATAGACCATAAGAAATTGACCATTCCTCGGTTCTTATTCAAAATACCTTTAGGCTTACCCGTAGATCCAGAAGTATAGATGACATAAATAACATCCTCTGGTGTAGAGACCAATGGGAATCCTTCCGTTGATTCTTTTTGTATTTCTTCCGATACTTCATCTAGTAAGACTGCCGTGATGCCATTTACCTTAGCTAAAACTCCTTGGAGTTTTTTAGTACTAACGATGACCTCTGCTTTTGAGTCTTCTAAAATATAATCAATTCTTTCTTGAGGATACTCTGGGTCGATCGGGATAAAGCTTATCCCGAGTTTTTGGATAGCAAGCATTGCGATAATCATTTCGAATGATCGATCAATGCAAATTGCGATGAAATCTTTTTCTCCAAATCCTTGTCCAACGAGGTAACGTGCAAATTGGTTTGACCGTTCATTTAAAGATTGATAGCTTAACGCTTCTCCTTCAAAAGTTATGGCAATCTGATCAGGGCAAATTTGAGCACGCTCTTCGAATAAAGCAATAACCGTTTTTTCTTGCGGGTAGGCACTTTCATGATCGTTGAATGTTCCGAGTAACGTTTGTTTCTCAGCTTCGTTAATCATGTTCAAGCGATCAATTGAGTTGGTAGGTGTCGCTACAATCGAAGACAACAACTCTTCAAAATGCGCCTGCATGCTAACCACTGTTTCTGGTAAAAATAGATCGCTACAATATTCGATACTAATTTCCAAATGATTTTGTTCCTTAGATAAGTTGAAACTTAAATCATACTTAACATTCTCGTATTCAAAATCCTCATCCTTCGCAATATCACTTGTGCTTGCTTCCGTTGAAGGTACTTCAACATTTTCTTCAGGAGCCGTATTTACATCTTCTCCATAATTTTCAAAAGAAAACATAACTTGAAATAATGGGGTACGACTTAAGTCGCGATCCGTGACAATTTCATTAACAATTTTTTCGAAGGGTACATCCTGAAAATTGTACGCGGACAGTGTCGTATGTTTCACATCTTTCAAGAAATCAGCAAAGCTAGGATTACCTTCCAAGTCACTGCGTAAGGTCAAAGTATTGACAAAGAATCCAACCATTGACTCTACTTCTGATTGTGTACGATTTGCAATTGGAATACCAACGGCAATATCATTTTGACCAGAATATTTGTACAAGAATACTTTAAAGGCAGCGAGCAACATCATAAAGATGGTAACACCTTCTTGTTGTGCTAAAGCTTGCAGTCCTCTAAAGACTTTTTCGTCTACGTTGAAACCCAAACGACTTCCTTTCGTGCTTTGAATTGCTGGTCGTACAAAATCGGTTGGTAAATCCAGGGCTTCTAATCCTCCTAATTTATCTTTCCAATATTGCATCTTTTTCGCCAATACTTCTCCTTGCAAATAGGCTCGTTGCCATAAGGCGTAATCTGCATATTGAATAGTCAATGGTCGTAAATTAGAAACGCTTCCGTTTTCTTTCGCATTGTATAATTCTTCCAATTCAGAAAATAAAATTGGATTAGACCAGCCATCAAAAGCAATATGGTGCAAGGTGACAACTAAGACATAAGAAGTCGCTGATAATTTGAAAAGCTTGGCGCGTAGCATATGATCTTTACTAAGATCAAAAGGAGTACCTACTTCTTCAGAAATGGCAAGGCTTAGTTTTTCTTCCGCTTGTAAATCAGGACGTTCCTCGTATGCTAATGTCCAAGTATTTTCGGGTAAAAAGTGCTGGAAAGCAAGTTCATTTTCTTCTTTAAAAACGGTCCGTAATACTTCGTGTCGATTGACGATTTCACTAAGTGCATACTGTAAACTATCAATATTCAAATCCGCTCCAAAACGACGGATGGAAGGAATATGATAATGTGTACTTCCTTCTAATTTATCAATAAACCACAAACGCTCTTGTGCAAAAGATAAAGGAATATGTTCTGGTCTTTCCTGTAAAGTGATTGCTGGTAGTACAACACTTGCTCCATTCAACAAAAGGAATTCTGCGAGTGCGGCAACGTTTGCGTGTACGAACAAATCCTTGATAGACATTTCCAGATCCAATTGCTTTCTGATCGCGGAAACGGTTCTTGTAGCTAAGAGAGAATGTCCTCCCAAATCAAAGAAGTTATCGTAAACCCCTACTCTTTCAAGATTTAGAATCTGCTCCCAAATCTTGGTTAAGTTCGTTTCCATTTCATTTCGAGGAGCAACATAAGCTTCGCTCAACAAAGCACCAAGATCTGGTTCAGGTAAGGCTTTCTTATCCACTTTTCCGTTAGCGTTCAATGGGAACGTTGCTAATTCCATCATGATCGAAGGCACCATATATTCTGGTAATTCAGCCTTCAAATAATTGAGAATCTCTTCTTTTTGATACGTTCCATTTGGAATCACGTAAGCAATTAAACGCTTCGTACCCGCAGGATCTGCTTTCGCTAACACGACACAATTATTGACCCAATCGGATTCTTGCAGTTTCGTTTCTATTGCTCCTAATTCTATTCGATATCCTCTTACTTTTACTTGTAAATCTTTACGACCAATAAACTCTATATTTCCTTCTGGCAACCAGAAGCCTAAGTCTCCCGTTCGATACAGTTTCGCTCCTGATATTCCCGAAAATTTATCCACTACAAATTTATCCGCCGTCATTTCTGGACGATTGAGGTATCCCATGGAAACTCCTGCGCCTCCAATATAAATCTCACCCGTCATTCCTACACCAGCTAATTGCCCTTCCGCATCTAAAATGTAAAGCTGAGTATTCGATAAAGGTTTTCCGATTGGAACACGATCTTCCTTACAGTGCTCAATCGGATAGTAACTAGCATAAGTGGTTGTTTCCGTTGGTCCATAAACGTGGATAATTTTTCCAGCGCCTAAAGTTGCTAAAGCAGTTTTGACGTGTGGGACAGAAACTAATTCTCCCCCAAACAAAACAATTCGCAATTCATTTAACGCTGCTAAATCTTGATCGACAAACGCATTGAATAAAGCCGTTGTCATAAAGTTGACCGTTAATTGCTCTTGGCGAATCACCCGAGCTAAGCTTTCTGGGTCTTGTGCTTCTTTTTCAGAAATCATACACAAACTTGCGCCATTCAACAATGAACCGAATATTTCATAGGTACAACCATCAAAAGAGAAATTAGACCATTGTAGCACCCGATCTTCTGGATAAATAGCAATCGCACCCGTTTCGAAACAAAGCTTTAAGATATTGTCTTGATTGACCAAAATTCCTTTAGGCTCTCCCGTCGTACCCGAAGTATACATGACGTAGGCACCAGAAGTTAATTTGAGTTCCGTTGGAATCGTAATCGCTGTAGTTGGGTAGTTCGCTCCTTCAGCTACGGCAATAAATTCGTAATCAGTTAATCCTGTTTTTGCTAAAAGTTGTTCCTGATCATAGATCAAATGTTTAGCTCCAGCATCATCCAAAATATAGGCTAACCTACTCTTTGGATAATCAATATTTAACGGTACGTAGATTGCGCCACACTTCAAGGTAGCCAACAAACTTACGATCATATCAAAACCACGATAAGATAATATTCCGACTTTATCTTGCACTTGTACGCCTCTAGCTAGCAAACAAGCGGCTAATTGATTCGCTCGTTCGTTTAGCTCAGTATAGGTTAAAGTTTCTCCTTGGAAAATCATCGCCGTTTTCGTTGGTGTTTTTTCAACTTGCGCTTCAAAAAATCCAATTAGCGATTTATCTTTTGCGTATGGTACGGCAGTATCATTAAAAGTTTCTAACAGTAATTGCTGTTCTTCCGGTGTAACTAATTCAATCGTAGCAAAGTCTGTTTTATTTTCTAAAACCAATTGATCAATAACCAATAAGAAATGGGTTTTAATCATTTCGGCATAAGCCTCAGAAAGTAAATCTACATTGTATCTAAAATTGATATTCAATTCAAGATCTAAGTTGACCGCAATCGAAAGTAAGTAATTCGTTTGCTCTTCCATTTCAATGTTCCCTACTTCAAGTGACCATTCTTTACCAACAACATCACCAAGCGGATAATTTTCGAAGGTGATTAGCGAATCAAAAAATTCTCCGTTAAGCTGAATCCAGCGTTGAATATCATTTAAGGCGGTATATTGATATTCTCTAGCGGTAGTATGTCCTTTTTGTAAACTAGCAAACGTAGCAGCGATTGGTGCCGATGTTTCAATGTTCATTCTTGCCGGAATAGCATTAATAAACAGACCGATGCGTTGTTCAGTATCTGCCAAATCAGAAGGTCGACCAGATACCGTTACACCAAAAATGACGTCCGTATTACCCGTATATTTTGACAATAGGAATCCCCATACTCCTTGGATGAAAGTATTCACTGTAATCTGATTCGTCTGAGTATATCGCTTAATTTTTTCGGTCAATTGCTCATCGTATCCAAACGCTAGTGATTTAGTAGTACCACCTTTATTTCTGCCTAAACTTTCTCCGATGAACGGTAATAACGTAGCGCTTTCAAAACCACTGAGGTAGTCTTGCCAGAATTGTTCTTCCGTTAGTTTATCTCTTTTGCCAATGTATTTAATGTAGTCTTCAAAACGATCTTCCTTAACGGGAACCAGTGTTTTCAAGTTTTCAACTTTTCCTCCACTAATTAAAGCTTCGTAAGCACTTAAGAGTTCCTCAATCAAAATAGGATTAGACCAACCGTCAAATAAAATATGATGGAAAGTCCAGAGCATAATATAATGTTCTTCCGTCATTTTGATTAAAGCAATTCTAAATAATGGTGCTTCGTCAAAATCAATTCCTTTTGCTAAATCTGCCGCCTTGTAAGCAGCCCACTTGGTATTCCGAGTCGTTTCGTCTTCCTTACTAAAATCATAAAACTCGAAAGGTAGTGCTAGCGTTTTGTACGCTGCCTGAACGGGAATACTCATTTGATCTCCAAAGAATTTGGTTCGCATAATGGTATGATTAGCCATTACGTATTCCCAAGCTGTTTTGAAAGCAGCGATTTCCATTCCGTTGGTAAAGTCAACGGCTAATTGTTCGGTGTAAGCCAAAGATCCTTTCTCGTACAAGTAATGGAATAACATTCCTTCTTGCATTGGACTCAAGCGATACAAACTATCAATTAATGTTCTTCTTGGAACGCCGTTCTCTTCTACTGCTAAGAAATTATCTAATTCTTTGTAGCTTATCTCAGGAGACAAACCGTAATCGAAGGCTGTTTTTTCCGAAGTTTCTTTTTCAACACAATGGTCAATTAAAGTAGTGATTGTTTCTAAGAAAGCCGTAGCTAATTCAACGATCGTTTCTGCGTTTTTACCTTGATCTTGGTATCCCCAGAACATACCCAATTTCCCACCGCTGATGGAAGTATTGATTTCTAACTTGTACCTTGGAAAACCTTCTCCTACGTTGGTTCCGATAGACTCTGCTGCTCCGAACAACCAACCTTGCTCCTCTTCCGTTGTACCCTCACTTTGTTGACCTAAGTAGTTAAAAATAATATCCCACTGAATTCCTGCTAGACTTTCTCGTACATTCTCCGAAGGATGTAAATAACGCAGTAAGCCAAAGCCCATTCCTTTATTAGGAATGCTTCTTAGTTGTTCTTTAACTGATTTAATTAAATCTCCTTTTTCAAGGTCCGGAGTAACTTCTAACGCTACTGGATATAAATTAGTAAACCAACCTACGGTACTAGTAAGATCAATCTCTGGTGAAATATGTTCTCGTCCGTGACCTTCTCTACCAATCAATACCTTGTCGTTCTTGGACCAAGTACTAATCGTTTTGGCTAAAGCACCAAGTAAGAAATCATTGATATCTGTATTATAGACTGAATTAACTTCTTGTAATAATTTTTGCGTTAAGCTAGCTTCTAATTCCACAAAGTGCACCTTCGCCTCCACCTTTTCCTGAGCGGTAACTTCTTCTAATGGTAAAGTCTGGTGACCTTTTCCAAGCATTTGCCAATATGGTAATTGATTGGTAACTTGCTTAGATACGGCATGATCCATTAAAGCTTGTCCCCATTGTCGATAAGAGCTCGTCTTAGCCGGTAATGCTGGCTTTTTCCCTACACTAATCGCGTCTACTAAATCTATAAACTGATCAGAAATAATTCTCCAAGAGACTTCGTCAATGGCTAAGTGATGAATTACGAAGAATAACCGATCATGCGTTAAGCTATCGGGTGTTTTCATGAGGACAACTTTAATTAGTTCTCCTTTCTCAATATCTAATGACTCTTGATATCGTTGACAAGTTTCTGTGATCTTCGCACTTATTTTCTTGGCGTTCACTTTCGTCAAATCCACAATTTCTAATATTGCTTCCTCTGAACCATAGGTTTGTTCCCATTGTCCTTCATCTGTTGTCGGTTTCGTGTATTTAAACCTTAAGGCATCGTGTTGT
>JBGCFY010000276.1:0-10296 GCA_045110315.1 Saprospiraceae bacterium | reverse complement strand
AAACTTAGCACAACAGAAGGAGAGGAAGATTCTAGACCAGTTCCAATGGACACGCGACCTATTGGGCAGGATGAAAATTCTAAACCAATTGCAATAGACAAATGATTTTCATAAGCTGTAAGGTTGTTAATGGAATCCGTTTAAATGGAAATTTAAACGGATTCCATTAACAACCTTACCAACCTTAAACCGATTTTACTTTAATAGTATTTTATGCTACCTAAATTCACTCTTTTATTTTTAATGGTACTTTCTTTTACCTCATTATTCTCACAGAATAGCGACAAAGAGAAGGAAAAACTGATTGACGGTTGGTGCGATACCGCTTACGACTTACGATACCAAGATGCTAAGGAAGCTAATAAAATTGCTTTGTCTGCGGACTCTTTATCTAAGCTCATTGATTATAAAAAAGGAGAGGCATATGCTAAAATTGTACTCGGAATTTTAGCAAAAAATATTCAAGACTACGATAAAGCGATTGGTCTGTACGAAAAAGCGAGTGAGCTGAGAAAAACTATTGAAGACTTTAGAGGCGTAGCGAGTTGCTACAACAATTTAGGAAATATTGAACGAGGAAGAGAAAACTTAAATAAGGCGGCGGAATACTATCATAAAGGTATAGAGATGATGGTCAATCATCAGGTAAACGATAAATTACTAGGTACGCTATTTAGTAATCAAGCAATGATTTATAATGCTCTGGGGAAACATGAACGCGCGGTAGTTTACATTGATTCCAGTATGCTGATTCGTACCCAATTTAGGGATACCGTAGGGATGGCATATAGCAAATTGAATAGTGGTAAAATATATGGGGATCACAATTTTCCTAAGTTGGCGATCAAAGAGTATCGAGAGAGTTTAGCCCTTTTTAAAGAAAAAGGAAATATAAATGGAACGCTAAAGTGCTTGATGAATATAGCGGTGATTGAATACGAAGCGGGGAGTTATGAGAAAGCGCTAAAAGAATATCAAAATTTACTAGGATCTCTTGATAAATTAGCTAAGCCGGATCAGTATATTATACACAAAAATATTGCAACCATCTTGCGGCGAATAAATAATACGGCTGTAGATAGCGCTCTGTTTCATTATAAAGCTGCGATGGAATTATTAGATGAAAAGCAGCACCACGATCAAGCAGATTTAAATTATCATATTGGCTGGTTGCATTTTCAAGAAAAAGAGTATGAGCAATCCATTAGTTATTTGGAAGAAAGTTATCGCTTGTTTGATTCTATTCCTGCGCTGCTCACCTTACCCTTTTTGAAGCGAGATGTTTTTTATAAATTATCCGAAAACTACGCTAAAACAAATCAATTTGAAAAAGCTTTTTTCTATACGAAGCAAAGTATTCTCCAACAGGATTCTTTGATGAATAAAGTGAAAGAAGGAATGAATAGCAAAATTGAAATTGAAATCTTAAAGGGAGACAAAGCATTATTACAAAAAGAAAATGAACAACTAAGTTTTAGAAACAATACGATACTCGGTGGAATAATAGCCGCGCTTTTAGCATTTGGCTACTGGCTAAATATTCGTCAAGAAAGAGAAAGGAGAGAACGGGAAAAGGAAAGGGTAGCGCGAGAAAGAGAAATAGAAAGAGAGAAAGAAAAAGCAGAAAAGGAAAGGGTAGCACGAGAAAGAGCGCAGGAGCAAATTGAGCATCAACGGAAAGTTGATAATCTCTTAACAAATCAAGAAGTCAAAGTACTGAAAGCCCGCTTGGATGGGCAGGATGCAGAACGTATTCGAGTAGGACAAGACTTGCATGATCGTTTAGGGGTGATGTTATCTACGATTAAATTATATTTTCAATCGGTTGAAGAAAAACTTGATGGTCTTTCCGTTGGTAACAACGCACAATTTCAAAAAGCGACAAATTTATTAGATGATGCTTGCGATGAAGTACGAAAGATTGCACACGATATGCAATCGAGTACCTTGACTCATTTTGGACTGCAAGAAGAGTTGAAGGAGCTAGCAGATAAACTTAAGGCTTCTCAAAAAATAGACGTGAAGGTCATTACTTTTGGGATGAAAGAGCGGATTAATAATAAGATGGAATTTGAATTGTATAAGATGATTACGGAATTAGTCGGTAACGCCTTAAAGCATTCAAAAGCGTCGTCTCTAAGTATTGGTTTAAATCAATTTGATGAATTAATTAATATTATTATTGAAGATGATGGAAAAGGCTTCGAGTTGCAACAATTAACAGGAATCGACGGTACGGGATTGAGAAACATTGAAACTAGAGTTTTAGACTTACACGGACAAATTAATATAGACTCTGAGTTGGGTCGCGGTACTGCGGTTAGTATTGACATTCCTTATCCAAAAAAAAATGAACTATGATAAACGTTTTTATAGCAGATGATCATCAATTGTTTATAGATGGCTTACGAGCCATTCTTGAAGTGGACAACGCCATTAAAATTGTGGGCGAAGCACTTGATGGAGAAGAATTATTGACCAAAATGGAAAGTGCAACGGAACCCATCGACGTCGTTGTATTGGATGTCATGATGCCCAAATTAAATGGAATTGAAGCGGCAAAGGAAATTGTAGAACAATATCCTAAAGTTAAGATACTGATCATCTCTATGCATAATGAGAAAACCTACATTGTTAATTTGATGAATATTGGGGTTTCTGGCTATATTTTAAAAAATAAAAGTAAGGAAAATTTAATTTACGCTATTCACCAAGTGCATAGTGGAAAGCCTTATTTTGGTTTAGATATTTTAGCCGCAGCTTCCGCAAAAAAAGAGGCGGTAGAGCAACCGACAGAGCCGTTGACCAAAAGAGAGATGGAAGTGCTTTGTAAAATAGGAGAAGGGTTTACCACAAAAGAAATTGCGAGTCAACTCAATATCGGTCCCAATACGGTAAATACTTATCGCCGAAACTTATTGCTCAAACTAAATAAACCAAACGATAAACATTTGGTTCGCTATGCCATTAAAAATGGATTTATAAAATTATAGCGGCTCTAAAAATCCCTTATTATTTTAACTAATCTTTAGTTGAACCTCTCGAGGTCTCGTCGATGCTATCACATCGCCTGATACTTGATTGCCTAATTTAAAATCTAATTTTCATGGAAAAGAAACCTAAATTGTACGTATTGGGCGTAGCCATTAATAATTATGCGGTGCCTGCACACAAACTAAATGGTTGCCATAATGATCTCAATGATTTAGTTGAATACCTGAGTGAAAATATCAATCGGGAGCAGTGGGAGTTAAAGATTTGTCCACTTAAAGATAAAGCGGCAACAAGAGCAGCGGTGATTCATCAGTTTCGTACTTTTTTTCAGCCCTTAGAAGATGGAGATACGGCTATTTTTTACTTTAGTGGACATGGTTCGCAAGCGTTGATGCCAGAAGTACCTCAACAAAGATTGGATAGAATGCATCACGAAACTATTGTTTGCTATGATAGTCGAACAGATAGTCGAGACCTATACGACAAAGAGTTATCTTATCTTATTTGGACCATTACCAAGGATAAAAATATTCATTTTACGGTGATCTTAGATTGTTGTCATTCTGGTTCTGGAACGCGAGGAGAGCAGGAAAAGGATCTTGAAGTAAAAGAGGGCGTTAGAATGCTCGAGGATTGTAAGGCGAAGGAAGGCTGGTCGCGAGATTTAGGTATTGCTGCTGAATATGATAAAGGCAATAATGAGATTCCTGTAGGAAAGCATATCTTAATTGCTGCCTGTCGGCGCAATGAAGAAGCTAAAGAACGTATGCTTAACGGTAAAAAAAGAGGCGTTCTCACTTTTGGTTTAGTGAACGCCTTAAAAAAATCTAAAGGAAATATTACTTACGGTGCCCTGGAAGATGAAATCCGAGCAGTGGTATACAATTTTGTTGCGGATCAAAGTCCCGTATTAGAGGGGCATAGTATTGATCAAGTACGGCAACTTTTCTTTTTAAACGGTGCGATCAAGAAAGAGGACAATCGCTTTTTGATCAGTTGGCATCCTGCAAAAGGGTGGGTATTTTATCAAGGACAAATAAATGGAATTGTGGAGAACGAATTGGGCAAAAACAGGGTAGAAATAATTCCTCAAGATTTAGCCGGTGAAGTAGTAGTAGCCAAAGATTTAGAAAAGATTGAAATTGATACGATTTATGCTACGCACTGTACGTTGAAAATGCCTACTCATTTGACTACAGATACCAGTAAAAGATTTTTAGGGAAATTAGCGAAGTGTAAAATCGATCCGCTGAAAATTGCGATTGCAGCAAATAGTAATGCTAAAGAAGTTGCTTTGTTTTTGAAAGAGTGGAAACTAGACGGCTTAGATTTTCTGGAACGAAGTACACTTGCTGATGCGCAATATATTATTGAATTAGATGAAAAAGGGTCTACCATTTTTCCCGTAGGGGCAAAAAAAATGCGATTTAGAGATTTACATCGCGGCGTTGGACGACACTTTTTTTCCTTGTTTGAAAAATTGGAAAGTATTGCCAACTGGCATCAAATTAAAAAAATGAAGTCCATCGATAGTCGAATCGCTAAGGATGATTTACAGTTCACTTTTTATCGGATCAAGCAAAATTCAGGTCGTAGTTTAAAAGAAATAGAAGAAGAGGCAATTGCTGATTTTTTATCTACTACCGTAAAATTGTCTTACGAATATCATGCAGATACCGCTTCGTGGAAGAGTCCTGTGTTTAAATTGAAAATAGAAAATAGATCAACAACACAACAATGTTTTTGGGTTGCCGTCCTCTTTTTAGGAACAAACTTCCAGATTACAAATGAATTATGCAGAATTAAAATGATCCAAGCAGGAGAAACGGAGTGGTTAGAATTATTGGATCGGGATACGGGGAAATATACCAAAGCTATTTCGCTTTCGATCGGGGAAGCGTATCAGAAATTAGGAATTACTAAACTGACCGAACACTTCAAGATTTTGATTGCCACGGATGAATTTAGTTCTTATCCATTCAACCAAAACGAGCTTCCTTTACTACCAGAAGACCAACCAACCAACCCCAAGAATTATCGTAACGCTACTTCCAAAACACCCGCTATTATAGATTGGAAGGTGCTTGATTTTTCTGTAGAAATTACTAAAGAAAAATAAAAAACAGCGACCTTTTTTAAAACTGAAACTCCTAAAATATAATTAGTCGGGCTCGGTAATTATAGGGAGTTTTTCTCTTTCCTTTTTGATTAGATTTACCACTAAATCATAAAACGATAATTATGAAAAAGTGTGTAAGTATGCTATTCCTTTCTATTTACTTTATTGGACTTACTTTTTCTCAAAACGAACGAGTTGCTATTGATCCAAAAGAACTACTGACTTACCAGTGGGAGGAGTTGGATCAAATGGTGCATAAGTATTACGAAAACATAGATATTAAAGACACGTTTGACTTTGCCGCTACGCTTAAAAAGTTCACTTCGAATATGCGATTCAAGGGAGTCGATTTGAATAATATAGTAAGTAATTATGATTGGAATGCGGCTGCTCAAAAAGTGGATTGGAATGCGGCACTAAGGCATATTGATTTTAATGACTTGGCCGCAATTCTATGCAACAGTACAGAAGGTTTATTGGATTCTCTTCCCGGTATTAGCGATGGCAAAGCAATGGACTCTCTTCTAGTCGCACCGTCTAAGCCCTCATTTGATATGCAAAATTGTTTTAGGTCTGGATTTCGTCCAAATCAAATGATGGCTTATATCGACTTACCCTGTTTGATGCAAAAAATGCAGCAAGAAGGCATCGCGCTAGATGGTTCGAGCGTGAGTAAAGCACCGAATAAGGAAGAGGTTTGTAAACTCATGGACTGTGTTGATCTCGATCGGTTAATGGAACAAATTGATATGAACTGTACCATGAGCAAATTCAATTTTAATGAGCTGCTGCAAAAATGGAAAATGGGAGATAGTATTGGTTTCTTAGATTCAACGAACACCAATAAGCAATCCAAGACAGTCTCTAATCCTTTTTTTGACTTGATTAATCCAGATTCGATTAAGGAACACATCACAGTTGTATTTGAAGATTTTTTTGATGCGAGCGACCTAAGAATAATAGATGAAAATTTTATCGAACATACTTTTGGGACAGATCTGCGAGCCTCAGATTCAGAGCGTCTCAAAAGTACATTAGAGTTGATGACGATTACATTACCACAGTTGTTTAACGAAAATAAAGACACTCGTTACTTAATTAGTGCATTGTGGTTATTTTACGATATTCAATTGGCACATAGCCAATCGAACTACGAAGCCTTATATACTAATCAACTGTTGTTAAAGGATATTCTTATTTATTTCATCGAGCACAAATCGCTTAATCAACTCAATCAGGTTGGTTTTTTCAATGAACTATTTACGGAGGATCTGTTGTGGGTAATGTTATCCACCTATGAAGAAAATATTGGGCATGCGCTCTCCGAGTTGGGTAAGTATACGGAAGCTTTAATCCATTTTGAAAAAGCTTTAGCTATTCTAACTTACAAAGAAAAGGAAGTTGATCCTTTAGCCGTAGAAAAAAAATACTTTGGGTCAACGTTTACGACGGAAGAGCAAAGCAAGCTAAAAAAGGAATTTGAAATTGATGAAGATGTATTGTATCTCTGGGCAATCAATGCCTTTGATCAAAAGAAAGATCCTAGATCCATTGAGCGATTGTTGAAACAAAAAAGATATAAAGAAGCGGTTGCGTGTTATTTATTGTTGAAAGATTTACTATTAAAATCTGGTGAAAAAAATCAAATTGTAGGGCGCGACCAACTTCATAATATATCTGCTCATAAACCCAAAGAGTTATTGTTGCTTAAGGCGATTTATCAGCGCTCCGCAGAGATTGTTGCGTTGAGTGGTGCTAAGGAAAAAGGCAATGCGGAATATGATTTTTATCAACGTGCTGCGGGAGAAATAGCTGCCTATCGACAGCATTTGATGATTTCCTTTTTGTACAATAATATTGGTGGACATTACTACCAATTAAATAATTTTGAATTAGCGAATACTTACCTTGATAAAACTTGGAATCGCATCAAGCAACTGAATCATCTAGATTATTTTATTCCTGCCTCGGAAGGGTATGGGAATATGGAATCAAATCATTTTAACAAACTATCCGTTTATGCTAATTTGGTATCAAACTTAGCTCAAGTTCATATGGCACAAAAAAATTATAAACTGGCTATTGAATGTTTAGAGGATGCAATTCCTGAAATTAAAAATAAGAAGAATCTCATCGAACGACACCTGAACAGTGGTGAAAAAGCAACTAGTGTAGCGGAAAGTTTATTTGGGATTTACACGCGACTTAGTCAACTTTATTTAATTAATAATGATACACTACGCGCGTCAAAGTATATTTTTAAATGTGATAGCATTGCGCGGGGAACCAGATTCCCCATGAATAGATTACTTGCTAATTTGTATCACGGTCACTATTGTCAGAAGACTAATAAACTAGATTCAGCACTTTATTATTGGGCTCAAGCAAAAAAGAATGCGGAATCCATAAGTCCAGCGATGAATGTTTTATCAGAGATAAATCTACTGCTAGGTAGAACTTATGAGCAACTTGGAAAATCAAGGCAAGCAAAAAAATATTACCAGCGTTGCGAGAAAATGGCGCGTGCGCGATCTCAATATGCTGTTTTAAATTATTTGTATACCTTACAAGGAGTAAAATATTCAACGGAAGAGCAATATCCTAAGGCGTTATCTTCTTTTGAAAAAGCGATTGCGATGGTGGAAGATAATTTGTTTGGCTACACTCTTGGAGAAGGGTCTCGGCAACAGACATTAGAAAATAGTTATACCGCTTACGAGGGCGCAATGATGGCTTCTTTAAAATTAAACCAAGAAGAAAAGGCTTTTAAATTTCTACAACAGTCAAAGGCGAGAACCTTGAATGAATTATTAGCTACAAAATCACTAACCGATAGTGACGTTCCAATTTCTTTACAAAATGAACGGAAAGATATTATTACCGCCTTGAATCTTACTCAAGTAAATGGAGCGATGAGCCCTTCTTCGAATCGCCTTGATAGGAAACAAAGTGAGCTGGTTCGTCGCTTGAGAAATGTAAATGCTCAAATTAGAGCGTTGGTTCCAGCGTACGAAAAACTCTTGCATCCGAACCTCGCAACTATAGCATCGTTACAAGAGGTGTTACTTCCAGGGCAGGCATTTATCGAATACGCTTTAGGTAAGTATGCGTTTGCTTTTGTGATTACTAAAGCGCAAGTAGCTGTTTTTGATTTGGGCGCGGCGGGAGTAATTGATCACGAACTCTCTGCATTTAAAAATATGATTTACAGCCGAAATCAAGGAACTGCTCGATCAAGGAACAGGATTAGCTTGTTGAAAATATCAAAAACGACTAAAACACTTTATGCTCAGTTATTTAAGTCGATTGAATCGTCAGGTATGCTGGCTGAAATTCAAGACTTAATTATCGCGCCGGATCAAAAGCTCTACAACTTTCCTTTCGAATTACTCTTTCTAAAGGAAAAGAAGCAACCCACGTTTACCATTCGTTATTTGCAATCCGCCACGACCTTGGTCGCGCTAAATAGAGATCAATCAAAAGATAGAAAATACGATAAAGCGTTATTGGTATTGGGGAAATCTGATTTCAAAGAATATCCACAGTTAAGTAACTTGAAAAAAGTAGACCGTAATAATTTTACGAAAATACTAAGCCAAAGTGATTTCTTGTTTGAAGAAAACCTAACCTTAAGCAAAATAAAAGATATTAATTTTAAAAAGTATCGGCAGGTCTATATCTCTACGCATGGGGAAATCAATTCGACACCAGAATTAAGTTATTTAGCCTTAACAAAAAGTCAATTGTCGTTGTACAATATGATGGATTTAGATTTACAAAATGAGTTGATGATTTTATCCGCTTGCCAAACGGCGAAAGGCGATTTTCAAAGAGGGGCAGGCGTCATGGGATTTACCCGTGGCTTGATGTACGCTGGCGTAGAATCTTTGATTATTAGTCTTTGGCCAGTGGATGATGAGGCTACCGACGAATTCTTTAAAGTATTCTTTAAACAGCTTGATAAGCATAAATCTGTGCGAGCAGCTTTGATGACCACTAAGCGTAATTTCCAACAGCGAGAAGACTATAACGATCCATCTTATTGGGCTGGATTTGTGCTGTTTGGCACATGATGCCGTATCGTTTTGCTAAATAATATTGCCTGACAACCAAGCTTACGTTTTGCTAATACAAAAGAAGGAGAACGATTAAAAATCCCATTAAATAAAAACTGGGAAAAAATATACCGAAGAAGATTAAGGTAAAAAATAATAATCGGTATCTGTTTTTTTTCACGTGTTGCTTTCTTTTTTCTTGCTCAATGGCACGGTTGCTATTGCCCAATAAGGCTTTCTCTTCGGCAGATAAAATAGGAAGAGTATTTTTGAAAGCTGTAATTAATTCCAATTGTTTTTTGTTGAGCAAAGTACCTTCTTGCAAATGATGCTTTAGTAATCGTCTGGCTTTTTGTCCTCCTTTTGCAGATTGATGAATGAGCTTGCGCAAGGGAATGTGCAATAGCGTATGACTTAATCTAATATCAGCTTCGGTCTCTAGTTCATTAATAGCGGGATTGCTTAAGATGTTTTTTGAGATAAGAGCCGCGAATAGATTATCTACTTTATTTCCGAGGTATTTGTATTTGGTAGCAATTAGCGCTTTAGAAATAGGAAGACCTGAATGATCTTCGTAAACGTTGCTTGCATCTTGTAAGATATTATAAAGTAGGCCGCGTTCAAAAGCTTCTTGGTCAATGTTGTACAGTTGATCTTGGATAAACTTTTCCCATCCACCTTGCCTCGTTACTTCTTGGTATAATGCAACGGAGAGTGTTGGATTGGAATGGTTTTTTAATTTTGCGGCGGACCAAAGTTGATGCATCAATAGTTGAAAAGTTGAGGTAGTTGGAGCGGTCGTATCTTTGTCAAGCAAATTAGTAAGGTAAAGTGCTAAGGCTTCATTTTGTTGATAGTTATAGTGGTTTGAGTTGGCTAGGTTTTCAAAAAACTGTAGCATTCCTTTCGTACTAATCGGAGGTAAATAGATAGCTTTAAAACGAAGTTGTTCTGTTAAATTTTTTTCCCACAGGCTTAAAAAAGGAGTACGCATGGAGATAAGGAAGGTTACTTTTCCTTCGGATCGGCGATGAATTTTTTGCATGAAGTCAAGGAGCATCGTTTCCTCGTGGGACACACCATCAATAATAATATACTTTTGAACGTTAGGAGTGATGGTTGCATAAT
>JBGCFY010000275.1:0-6745 GCA_045110315.1 Saprospiraceae bacterium | reverse complement strand
GCCAATGCTCCGGCATTGTCTACGTTTTTTGCCTCGTTTAAGCTCAAAATTCTTTTCAACTTATTGTAAACTCAATTTCCGCGAACTACTTAAGTACCGATACCGATTAAGCAATATCATAAGCTTTAGTTTCTTTCAATTTTCATTCCTAAAAGTTTGAATTTAGAGCATTTTATGATGATTCCTGCTCGCCATTCTAGTGATACGGTGAACAGAGCTATTCTTTAATTATTAATATTTCAAGATCTTCAATCTCACTTTACTGAAAAGCAAATCCTGAGTCATTTAAAAGCATATTTTTCCCTCTAAACAATTCCCCTCCATTTTTTTTATTAAAAAATAATATTTTATCATATATTTATACAGTATCAAATATTTAATAATTATTTTAAATTAATTGAAAACTCAATTTACGTGAACTACCTATTAACCCCTTAAAACTAAAATAAAATGGCTTCTGGTATTTTATTATTCAACAAAAAATTTAAAGACAGTCGCCTCCGTATTTTCGTGGACGACAAGTCTGGTAAAAGTACCGTCTTTTGGGAAAAAGCGGAGAAAGATGAAAATGGTGAATTCATTTTTTCTAGTCATGACCTCTGGGTATTCCAACCTCAAACAGAAGAATACATTGATTATTTTGCTATTCAAAGCCCCCGAACGAATGAATATCTCGGAATGGACAAGCATAACAATCCGGTGCTTTCCACCAAAATTAGTAAATCTTATATCTGGCAAATCGTCCCCGTGACGGCAAAACGTAATGGCATTATTAATTTGGCGCAAAACAAAGCCTTGATGGCAAAATCTGACCGCGTTGTTTCTGGTACAAAGTGGAAAACAGAAGACAAGCAAACTTGGAAGTTTGTATTTTACAATAAAAAACTAGGAGGATTGGGGCTGTTTAATCTCGAAGACATTCTTAGTCATCAGTCAGATATTGGAAATCGAGTTTTCCCAAGTTTTAAAGGAAAGCAACTAGCTGCCTACAACGAAATAACTGCCTTATTAGAAGCGGACCTTCGAACGGAGATCGCTCAAATCACAACCTCTGATTTTGTAGGCGTTAAGGAACTTATTCGTTCTGGGCAAACTGATGTCGCGTGGGATGAAGATAGTAAGGCTGTTCTTCACACTACATTTACTTGGATTAAGATGCGGGATGATGTTGATACCTATTTCAATGCGATGGAAAACTTTATTCAAAATACTTTTATCACCAATTCTAATCTTGTTGATATGGTAGGAGAATACTTAAAGATAGATGATAGTAAAAGTAAATTTTCGGTAGATGACTTACTTACGGAAATCCTGGTAGCAGGAATGTTTGGCTTAGGTACAAGGGCAATCGTTTCTAATTTCTTTATTGGCTTCGCAATGGATACGGTAAAGTTTGCCATCTTTTATGCGAAAGATAAGATACAAGATTACGTCGACTATTCTGGTTCCATTAATCTTTCTCTAGGAGAAATTAAAGCTCAGTTGATTGATACTTTTACGCAAACGATAAGCTATTTGGAAGACACCCGTAATAGTATTCTCAAAGACTACGGTGCTTTGGTTGCAACCTCCAAAGTCGCTATTCCTAGTTCGACGATGCACCTTCGCAAAACGCTGGCAGCTAGTTATGAACGTTCTTTATGGAGACAACTGCTTCCTGTCGTTGGAGCGGTGAAAATTAAAGAAAAATCAGTCTACACCCAAGATCTAGAAAAGGAATTTCAGAATGGAAAACCGTCGATTCTGAATGTACTACTCAAGAGTGATAATTCTGATAAATCACTAGCGCTATACAGCTTATATTGTAATGGTTCAAAAGTGAACGGAAGGGTAATGGAGCGCATGCTAAGTAGTGCAATTAGCAGAGCTGAAATTTTTTATCGCATCTTGAACGAGGAAATCACCTACAAAAAAGTGACGGCTATAAAGTTTAAAAATCCTTATTAGTTAGTTTATTGAAATGCTCTTGCTAGCCCTCCCGCGGAACCAATCTCAAAAAAGCTTACGTTCCTTGGGAGGGCTTTTAGTATTATTTTTTACAGGAGTTATTATTTTTTTAATGATCGAAGTCAACTAACCGTCGTCGTTGAAGAAAGTTAATCCAAACAATGCTACTAACTTCAGTAACAGAGTTTAGGATAAGTCTATAATTAAGTGAGCGCAAAATAATTTATACTTTACCGATTTGTCATTTTCGCCTTTCATCGGTTCACTTCTACATTTTTCGACATTAATGTCTCTGATCCTTTCAGGGTCAATATCTAAAAGATTCAAGATACTAATGATACTTTTAGATTTAGCCAAATGGCTACCAATTAAGTCATGATTTAAAAATTTTCGTTTTTCTGTTATTCGATTCTTCAGTTCGTTTTGGACTTCCTCTATTAATCCAAATTCAATTTCTAACATTTCCAAGTTAAGAAAAAAAATCATGAAGATTTTGTTAACGGAATCTAATTTGATTTTAGCTGCTTTCGCCTTTTTCAAATCGTTTGCTAGCTGATCAAAATAGTTGTCAAAAGATAGTTGATCAGGGTTGTCTAAATGAAGATACAATTGTCCATTATTTTGATTGAACCGTAATACTTTGCTTTCATTGTTGATTTCAAAGCTTTCCCTTTTTTCAACTTCTTTAGGTGCTGAGTTCTCAATTGGCGTTTGATTTTCAACATTACAAGCACCTAGCAATATTGTGATTAATACCGAACTAATTAATTTAAAATTCATAAGCTTATTATTAATGTTTTTTCTTTTCAACGATAAGGGGAACGCGAGATTTTCACCGAATTGAAGGCGATGCTTGATGCAAGCGAGGTAGATGGCTTCGCAACTATAGCCATTTTGCCTTTAGCCCGTTCATTATTCCCTTCCATCTTCATTTTTTTTCCGTTTTTTTGATTCCCCATTTATTGTTCTTCCTCCATATTTCCAGGAATCGTCATTTTCTTTTTTTAAGTACTCATCAATATTCTTGTTAGGAATAAAATTCTCTTCCGCTTTTTGCGCCAGTTTTGTTAATTTTTTGATGGCTTCATTTTTATCCGTATCCCCAATTTTTGCGGATTCAACTGATATTTTCAACGTCTCAATGACCTCATCATAAACTTTTGTAGGCACTGGAAATGGCTTGCCGCCCTTGCTGCCATGAGCGAAAGAGAATCGAGCAGGATCACTAAATCGAGAAGCCGTTCCGTGAATCACTTCACTGACGAGTGTTAAGGATTGTAAGGTTCTTGGTCCTAATCCTTTCAACAATAGTAATTCATCAAACTTCTTCACTTCATTTTCTTGAGCCAACCACAATATGCTACCCAACCTTTTTACATTGATGTCTTTTTCCTTAACCCCGTAATAAGTTGGAAGTTTCATGTGAGGAACCTCATCTAATATTTTTTGCGGATTTTCCTTAGCAATTTCCAGTATTCCATTTTGGGTAAGCCCTGCTTCCTTGTGAACCAAATTAATGATCTCTCCTTGGTGATCTCCACAAATAGCGGTATGAGGCTCCTTGATAAAAGATTCAATATGATCCGAATTCCAATGATAACGTCTGGCCAAGGAGGAATTGGCTTTCATCCCTTGCTGAATGACTGACCAATCTCCTTCATCACTAATCACGAAACTATGTAGATAAAGTTGAAAACCATCTTGGATAGCAGTATTATCTACTTTTGCCGCTAACTTGCTGCACCGTGATAAATAATCCCCGTCTAGTCCCGTGATTTCTCCGACGCGCATTAATTCTCTTGGCGTTTTAAGAGAAGTTTTTCCTTTACCTCCACAAACGAAAAGCCCCATTTCTTTGGCATGTGGATTGATAGATTGTCGCAAAGCTCCCATTACGGCGGTGGTTACTCCCGATGAATTCCAGTCCATCCCGATTACAGCTCCAAAACTCTGAAACCAAAATGGATCAGCAAGCCGTTGTAGGAATTCTTTCTTTCCGTATTCAATAATAATTGCTTCTACTATTGGCAAAGAAAGTTTAACCATCCTATCGTATAACCAACTGGGAATACGACCTCCCATTAAAGCCAAATCTGCGGAACCTGAACGTTTCATTTTATTTGCTTTGAGTAAATTTCTTCCATGCGATTAAGTATTGAAAAGCAGTCGCCTTGAAGGGACTCCAAGGCTCAGAAATTGCTTTCATTTGTGCTTTTAATTTTGATTTAGGATTTAAATCATACAGCGACGTCATGATCTGTTTGATATGAAAGTCATCATAAGCAAATGCATTGGGTCGATTTAAAGTATAAATCAGCATCATATCAATTGTCCAATTACCTACTCCTTTAATCTGAGAGAGTGCTTGAATCACTTCCTCGTCAGTGCACGCTACCCATTTAACATCATTTTCGTCCCAATGTTGTACAATATTTAAAATCGTCTCATATTTTTTCGCCGATAGCTTAATCCCTTCAAACGCTTCTCTTTCAAATGTTGGAAAATTATCCGGTGTAAGTGCTGTTAAATTCGAGCGGTCCAACATTTTTTGAAATATTTTTTTTTGTACTTCTATAATGTATTTGCTGTTCTAAGATACAACTGAGCAAATCATGAAAAACGTTATTCGTGCTTACGATTTGAGGGGAAGGAATGGTAGAAATTATCTTTTTTAAGATCGGATCAACTTTTTTTAAATGCTTTTTTGCAGTTGTCATTTTTCTTTTTTCTTTTTTCTGGTGAACGAGAGTGGGTTCTTATGAAAGAATTTTTTTTGTTGTAAAAGTGGACAAATAGCTGTACTTGGGGCTTTAGCGTCCAAGCTTGAAAACAAAAGCATTTGATAAGGAGTCTTTCAACTTAATGAGATAAGAAGGCCATACGTTATTTCTGTGCCAGCCTTATTTCATCCTGCCGGTAGGACTTGAAGGTTCATAGGGAGTCGCGCATGATAACGCTTAGTTCAATGTGGTCTTTAACACGAATTTCAGTTTTTATTCTTATGGGCCTCTTTTTTTATTCCCTAATTTTATTTTATTTTTGTAAAATATTAACTTATCTGAACAATCCTATCTAATGGAATTTAAACCTTTTACATTTTAACGCTAAAAAAGGAGCTTTTTCAAAAGTTACCAAAAGAGAGCACTATGATTCACAAATTACTTTGACTGACTTAGAAGCAGAAATTGTGATTGACCATTTTGGAAGAAGTAATATTCATGTTGGTAATGTTGGTGGCAACAAGTTTAAAGCTTCGAAAACATTTTTTTCTTATAATAAAGACCAAAGCATCAAGTTGAACTTAGTTTTTCCAAAACCCAATAAAACTGAACTTAGACTCTATTTATCCTCAAGAAGTGGTTTTAAGCCTAAAGGTGGATGAATTTGGTTTTTATTTATAGATTCTAATAATGAAATAATAATAGGAGCTTTGGACGAAAATATATGGAATAATTTAGGACAAGTGGATGAAGATGATAACATTTATGGTTCAGAAATTGATCTAATTTTGACTCCAAATATAGATTTAAATATTAACCCTGTAGGAAAGATAATTACTAAAACAGTCGGAGCAAGAAAAACTTATCATAGAGATCCTAAACTTGCTGCATACCGATTTAGTCTAGCTAATTATCAATGTGAAATTGACTCCAATCATTCAACTTTCACTTCTGCTAAGACGGGAATGCCATTTGTGGAAGCTCATCACTTTATTCCCATGAAGTATCAAAGTCTATTTGAACATCCTCTTGACAATGCTGAAAATATAATATCATTATGCCCTAACTGTCATAGAGGCTTTCATCATGCAATCACAGGTGAAAAAATGGAATTGATAACTAATATTTATGCGAAGAGAACTGCTCTAAGTAATACACATTCCCTCAATGAGATAGCTGGTTTTTATAATTGCACTATATTTTAAATCCAATTTTCTTTAAGTGCAATGTTTTTTGCAATTCCTCTAATTACAGGAACAGCAACAGAGTTTCCAAATTGTTTATAAGCTGCTGTATTACTTACAGGTATAACATATTTTTCAGGAAAACCTTGTAATCTTGCGCATTCTCTTGGAGTTAGTTTTCTTGGGTTTTTACCATCTTGTGGAATTAAACATTCTTTACCATCTTTATAATATCTAGCCACTAGTGTTTTTGAAGGTTTATCTAAATCAGCGACAAAAGCGGTGAAACCTGTTCCACGACTTAGATTCCTCTTAGTTCTATTTTGATGTCCTGCCCAGAGTTTGTCAGATATCGTATATTTTTTATCAACACTTTTCTCTAAAGCTGATCTTAAGGGTAAAGGAGAACCAGAAAATTGCGGGAAATCAAATTCAGATTTATCTCTGAAACAAACCATATAAAATCGTTTCCTGCTCTGCGGAACAACAGCGTTAGAATTAATTATAGTCCAATTAAAACTATATCCTAAATCGTTTTCGATAACTGATTTTACATATTCAAATGTTCTTCCTTTATCGTGAGATTTGAAGTTTTTAACATTTTCTAAAAATAAAACTTTTGGTCTTTTTATTTTCGCAATCCGAATTATATCAAGAAATAGATTTCCTTTATTTGTATCTTCGAATCCATGTGTAAGACCTAGAGCGTTTCTAGCTGATACGCCTGCTAAACTAAATGGTTGACAAGGAAATCCCCCTGCAATTAAATCATGGTTAGGAATCAATTTATCAATTTCTTCATCTAAAATTTGTTCTCCTGTAAATTCTCTTATATCACCAAAAGGGTATTCTCCAAAATTAGATTCATAAGTAAATTTAGCCTGCTTATCTATT
>JBGCFY010000274.1:0-4550 GCA_045110315.1 Saprospiraceae bacterium | reverse complement strand
CTTCCGATAAACTAACCTCCGCTTCTTCTTGTAAGTAATTCGTCAAAACACCATCATCCAAAACTAAGTTCTTATTAAAACTCAGTACTTTCGAAGGAGGATGCAATAAGCCTTGTACATGGTCAATACTCGCCGACTCATACGTTGCCGCAATCGCACCCAAAGCAGGTATGATCACCGTATCGTGGTCGTAGAGTAATTCCCCAATGTATTTTGCAATATTGATAGCCATAAATGCTATTTTAATGGAGTGTATGAACTCCTGATTCTCTGCTGTTAAATGAAACTCACTTTAAATATATAAATTTAAAATTTGTTTTCTGTCTGTATAGCTACAAATTTACAATATTTTTTCCTTAAAGTAAATCTTTTGCCGATAAATCCCCCTGATTAACAGCACAATAAAGCAACATTAGCTTTATTTTATTCGTGCAAAATCTACGGCTCAAACGGCTTTACGCCCAAAAGAATAACGCTTGAAATAATACTTAACAACAACTCACTCCCTTAGGTAGCACGTTTGTTACCTTATTTAATAAACTCGGTTTACAGACGGGCGCTGCAACAAATAACTTTATCACCACTCGCTCCGCTTCTACTTTCAAGGTCGCCACCTGATAAATCGAAGTCCTCAACGATGGCGTACCATACTCAAAAAAGAGCTCCGCCTCCCCACGCAAATTCAGTTTCCGATCCACTTGTTCAAAAATCTTAAGGGCTTTTCCGCAATTGATCGGAGCTTTCGTTCCCTCCCCGAAAGGCAGCCACAACTGTACAATTGTTTGTTCCATAGTGTGGGGAAAACCACCACAATCCAAGGATTCCTGATGCACTTTTTTAATTTCGGTAAGGTGGTAAGTAGCTGGAATGTATTGCCCTTCCGCATATTCAAAAACGAGTGACTTACTCGCGTGGTCTGCCAAAAATTGGATAAATTTCTCTGTAAGCATTATTTGTAATTTAATTCAATAATTATTAATCGCAATATTACGATTAATTAAAGTAAAAAAATAGCCTCCATCTGAAGGCTCGTTGTAGAACAATCATTGCCCTTCGTTTCTATGCTAGCAACAAGGTTTTATCTGCGCAAACAAATCAGACATCAGCACTTTTGCTTCTGCCCAAACTTCAGGGTCAATGCAATAACAAGTACTCGTCCCTTCAATCTCCCCTTGAATAATTCCTACTGCTTTCAGTTCTTTCAAATGCTGAGAAACCGTAGACTGAGAAAGCGGTAATACTTCCACTAAATCGCCACAAACACAGGATTGCTTTTGCAGCAAATAGGACAAAATTGCCACCCGCGCCGGATGCCCAATCGCTTTAGCCAAAGCCGCCAAGCGATTCTGTGAATCCGTGAAAAGATTTGTTTTACTTTTTCCCATAATTTAAATAGCATACAAGGGTTCTAAACACTCTATCGTAAAAATACGATAAATAAATTAAAAATGCAACAGCGCTGTCCAAAACGCTCCTACCATTCTCTTCTTCAAAATTAAATGAGGATTATTTATTCTCCGGTGGGTGCTAATCGAATGACGATACCATCCAATGCTTCTTTCAACTTAATCTGACAGCCCAACCGACTATTATCTTCTACAAAGAAAGCTTGGTCGAGCATATCTTCTTCGTCGTCAGATGCGGGTGGCAATTCGTGGTCGGACTCTACGTAGCAATGACAACTGGCACAAAGCGCCATACCACCACAGGTTCCTTCCACGGGCAGTTCATAGGCTTTGCAAAGCTCCATGAAGTTCATCGTCATGTCCGTAGGGGCGTCGAGTAAATGCTTTTTATTTTCTCGGTCGTAAAGGGTAATTTTTATCATTTCTTTTTGAACTTCTTGACTAATGCGCTATGCGAATGGGAGATTTTCCCATTCGCACGGCGAGCTATAATCCTTCAATCCCCGTAACGGTGGTATATTTGAAAGATAACTTTTTATCTGGATAAATATGCTTAAAGGCAGATTGACACATAATTGTTCCTTCGTGAAAACCACAAAGAATCAATTTCAATTTCCCTGGATAAGTATTAATGTCTCCAATCGCATAAATTCCGGGGACATTCGTGCTATAATCTAAAGTATTGACCTCAATTGCATTTTTATCAATATTTAAGCCCCATTCGCCGATCGGTCCTAATTTAGGCGACAAGCCAAACAACGGAATGAAATGGTCGACCGATTTTGCAAAAGTGCCTTCCGTTTTGTGCTTGATGAGTACTTCGTCTAACTTATCTGTTCCCGTCAAACCCACAACTTGTGCTTCCGTTACCAATTTAATTTTCCCCGCTTCGTTGAGCGCCATTACTTTTTCAACAGAGTCTAAAGCACCTCGGAAAGAAGTTCGTCGGTGAACCAAAGTAACTTCTTTGGCTAATTCCGCTAAATAAATCGTCCAATCCAAAGCGGAGTCTCCCCCACCCGCAATGACCAAACGCTTATCGCGGTAAATTTCTGGATCTTTGATAATGTATTCGACGCCTTTGTCTTCAAAGTTGGCAATATTTTCAATCGGTGGTTTGCGCGGTTCAAAACAACCTAAACCTCCTGCGATTGCGATGACGGGAGCTACGTGTACCGTTCCTCGATTAGTCGTCAACTTAAAGCGACCATCCTCCAATTTCTCAATCGTTTCTGCTCGTTCGCCAAGGGTAAATCCTGGTTTGAAAGGAGCAATTTGTTCTTTCAAATTATCGACCAATTCGCCAGCTAATACACTGGGATATCCTGGAATATCGTAAATGGGTTTTTTAGGATAAATCTCCGTGAGTTGCCCACCCGCTTCGGGCAAAGCATCAATCAAATGACAATTAAGCTTTAGTAAACCCGCTTCAAAAACGATAAACAAGCCACAAGGTCCTGCCCCAATAATTAAAATATCTGTTTCTATCATACGATCAAATTACAATTGGGTCTTGTTTCCCAATCTTAGTCCGTTAATTGCTTTGCATTATGGTTAATTTAATGACAACCATACTACTTGCTACTTACAAGTACAAGATTTCGAAAATAAAGTTCAAAATTTGACGCGGTAAGTTTTAAGCGGTCAGCAGTTTTGATGGAAAATTACTTTCCCGTAAAGTTAGCTTTTCTCCTTTCGATGAAAGCCGTTGCGCCTTCTTTAAAGTCTTCTGTTCCTGTGGTGCGACCAAAAGCGTCTACTTCAAAAGCATAACCGTCTACATTTTTGTCGTAATATGCATTGATGCAGTGTAAAACCTGTGCAACGGCAATCGGTGCCTTTTCAGAGATTTTAGTAATAATTTCTATCGCTTTCGCCAATTCTTGTCCCGCTTCTACTACGTGGTTAACCAATCCCCACTGCAAAGCCTCGCTCGCAGAAAGTAAATCGCCCGTCAACATTAACTCCGTCGCTTTTCCCTTACCAACGTATCGAACCAAGCGTTGCGTTCCACCGTATCCTGGAATAATTCCTAAATTTACTTCTGGTTGACCAAAACGCGCATTTTCGCTGGCTACTCGCATATGACAAGCCATTGCTAATTCACAACCACCACCTAAAGCGAAACCATTCACCGCTGCAATGACAGGTTTGTTAAAATTTTCAATGAGCGAAAAAATATCTTGTCCTTTCTTAGCCATCGTTGCACCTGCTTCGACGTCTAATTTTAAAAATTCTTTGATATCAGCACCCGCAACAAAAGCTTTGCTCCCCGCTCCGGTAATCACAATTCCTTTCATTGTTCTACGCTTAGGCGCGCTAATAGAGAAAAAGTGATGCAATTCGTCCATCGTTTTTCCGTTAAGCGCATTCAAGGCTTTTTCTCGGTTAATGGTCAAAATGACAATTCCTTTTTTAGTTTTTACTTCTAGATTATCGTAAGCCATGATATTGATTTTTATGTTGAAGTTGAATAAGCCTAAATTTCCCGCAAAGTTAAGGAAGATTGTGCTTAAAGTCACGAACTAGCTGCAATTAGTTTTTGATACAGCCTTTGATACTGGTCACTAACAATTTTGTCGCTGAAATGTTCTAAAATTCGAGTACGGGCTTGCGTTGAAAATTTCTCCCAATTTTCTGCCGCCAAGGTGGTCAAAATACCCTGCGCCAAGTCTGCTGCATCTTTGAATTGGGCGATGTAGCCCGATTCAAGGTGTTCTACCATTTCAGGAATTCCCCCTGTCTCAAAAGCCACGACTGGTCTTCCACAAGCCATTGATTCTAGCACTACGTTGGGCAAGTTATCCTCCAGCGACGGCATTACAAATAAATCACAAGCGCCATAAGCCGCTGCAATTTGCTGCGGTTGACTCAAAAAGCCAAGGTGGTTCACTTTAAATCCGAGTACACTCAATTGTTCTTCACTTGCCTTTCCCAGTACCAACACTTCTACTCGATCTTTCAAACTTGGATCTTTTGCCAACAACAAATCTAGGCTTTCTTTGAGATAGCGAAATCCTTTCCGTTCTTCCGCCACGTTCATCGCCACAAAGAGTAATAGTTTTTTATCCAATGGCAAATTTAAGGTTTGCCGAATCTTTTTTTGATCCTGTGGGAAAAATAAATCAATTTCTACCGGCGTAG
>JBGCFY010000273.1:0-3735 GCA_045110315.1 Saprospiraceae bacterium | reverse complement strand
AAAGCACTACCAAAAAACAATTTTCACTTACGGCGTTTTAACTCAAAAAAAGCGTCTTATACTGTAATAATAAAGCACAAATTAGAAAAATGAGATGCAATGCCTCTGCGGTTGGTTTGCTAAATTTTAAAAAACTAAAAGATAACAGAATTGCTAGCACAGGAACAATAATTAGCAAATGTAGGAGTCCAATGGGCGATTGAACTAGTAAGCTCAACGCACCAATGAATAATGCCCAGTAAAAAATACTGATGTTTTTTTGTATTCGAATATTTTTCTTCAAGTTGTAACTTCCGTAGCTAAAAATAACGACAAGGAGTAGAAAGCCAATAAAAGAAAGCTTCGCATAAGTCATCCAATTGGCAACGCCGACAAAGTTTAAAAACTGGTAAGTATTCCCAAACTGTGTTTGCCAGAAAAAATCCCACTGATCTAACCAAAAACTAAGTGCACCTCCGAGAAAATAGGGAACACCAAGACCGATGACGAGAATAACGATTTCTTTGCTGCGAAAAGCACGAAGGATACTTAAAGCTATAATGGCTAGAAAAATAAAAAGAAAATAGGAACTGTAAATCAAACTTGCCAGTCCTACAAAAAAGCCAACGTTAAAAATTTTGGCCGCGCTAGAATGCTGTCGGTAAGTATCAAATAGCTCATCGAAGGAAAGAATCAAAAAAGTATTGGCGATCAAAATTGGCGATAAGTAGAGGAAATCGGGAAAAAAACTTGTTAACAGAATATAGAAAACGCCGGGAAACAAACTCAATTCACTTGCCATCCGATATTTAGAGACTAACACATTAACCAAAAATGCTTGAAAAAAAACCAACACAATGGCGATAAGATTAGCAGCGGTACTCGTCGGATCAACCCAAAACGAGAACAATTCTCCTAAAGCTCCCCCCTTCACTACTGAGATGGGATGCGCAATGACGAAAGTGGAAAACCACAATAGACTCGCATAAAATAAGAGTAGTATATTGACCGCAAATTGATTGGTTCTAAATAATTGTAGCACTAGGTGTAGAATATAAGGATATAGCAAATTTAAGATAGCAGCTCAAAAATAAACAAATTTATCTCAATTTCACGGAATTTGAAGGAAGCATAAACGACTACCAAAAATGAGCACTTCCCACCAACTAAACCAGCGTCATATTCTTTCTCCCGTTTTAGCCACCAAATAGAACAAGGTCCAGATACAAAAGACGCTATCTTCCACCTTAATGCAAAACCCAAGTTATCATAAGTAGCGATTGAAGTTAAGTACGTTGAGAATGACCTAAGCTAGAGGTTGGGAGAAATAGAGATTAATTGTTCTATCAATCCTTGCTCAATTAAAGTAAAATATTGCACGTTTTTGCTCCTGCTTTCCCTTTTTTTACCGCTGCCTCAGTCCTACAAAAAGCCTACCGTTCGCAATTGAAAAATGACAGCTTTCTTACTGATTTACAAGCCTTTAACACTATCGTTCTACCCCTTCAACTTCAATGATAACCTTAAAACAACTTTTAACAAAAAAGGCCGTTAGACAGGTGATTTTGAGCAAGCTTAAGCAACTACCTATCAATAGCTTAAGCTAAAACCATTAGTGATGAATCTTAGATTTTGAAGAAAAATTTGGTTTGACTAATTGATTTTATTCTTTCAACTTGATAAAAGCGTGCGATCAAATTATCTAAAATTATCAAAAGTGTAAGCGACATTTTGTCTACACTAAACTTAGAATGGAGGTAGAACATGATCCTAGGATGAACCTAGTTTCTGTATCTGTTAGTACTTCATCTTGGCGTAATCACTGATCACCACCACCATTCTTAACACCACAATCAAATACTAGTAAAAGTATACCCTAGAAGTGTATAGGTAACGATCCGGCATAAACTATTGAGAATAATTTTGCGGAGCTACCTAAGGAGTTTGTAACGCTTAAACTGCTAATCAATTGAAGTGTATTTTGAATTCTTTCCAGCTGCTCAAGCGGTAAATCAGAATCTCTTTGAAAGATCCATAGGCTAAGCTTACAAATTGCGTAACCCCCTAAAAAACGCTTAAAGAATTTTGAAAGTATGGATTCGTTCGGATTCAAAAAAGTTATTAAAAAAACCTAGTTAGAAACTGTTTTAAAAGCTATTGTCCGTAACCGGTAGAATGACGCGCCTCTTGTACTTCGATTCCTCAAACCTTAGGCCATGCTAAGGAGCAATTGGAGCACAAATTACGCCTTAATTTCACCTTGAGCGATCAGTACCTTAGAAGAACAAGCTCCCACAAAAAGAGATAATAAGGCACTCTTTTACGACTAGTGATATTTTTTTTCATCACATTTAGTGATCTGTGCAAGACCTATCCGGTCCAATAATCAGTAAAATATTCACACTCAAGAGTTCCCAAAGGTCATATTTGAATTAGTTTTTTGAAGTCACTTGTTTGCGTCTCAATACTCCATTGCTTTCAAATAGTTGCATTACTTATCTATTTGTAAATTTAAAATCACCAAATCAAATGACTGTATTCAAAAAAAACAGCCTCGTACTTAACGTATCCATTGATGGTCAATCGCTTTTTGCGTTAACGCTAGACGACGAAAATAACAACAAAACTACAATCTTTAATTTAACACAAGGAGTAATCCTTTTTGATCATTCATCGACGGAGATTGCCATCAAGCAGGAGTCCTTTCCTACGACTGGAGAGCCATTCATTGTTGAAATCCATAATCGCTGGCCCAATATTTCTTACGATGGGAATAGAAATTTAGTTTTCGCCGGTGGGATTGGAGTCGGTATGGATTTTCCTTCTAGAGTTATTAATCCTACCTTAGAAGATAGCTATAGCGGAGGAGTAAACATGAAAACGTATTTTAATTATCTATCAGAACATAAGCTCTCCATACATTCCATAAATGGGAAGTCGATTAAATTCAGAAGTTCGGTTATTTAATCATTTATTTTAGTCTGGTCTTGAAGTACTTTGTCCATGGATCTTTGAGTAATTCTACTCTCAATCCAAATTAAAACCTCTTCAAGACCAGCTATTTTTACCGTTATACTTTCTTTTTGAAGCTTCTCTAATTCTTCTTGCAAGTTTATCAAAATACCTGAACGTTCTCCTTTTACTACTTTTTGCATTTTATTGACATGATCCAAAACTAATAACTCAAACTCACAGCTCGCAGGAAGGTTTTTAAAGTAACGAACAAAAGATCGGTATCTAGGCTCAAAACTTTCGACATCTTCTAGTTCATAATACAAAATCATTTTAAACACTCTCCCTAATCGTAAAATATCTTGTCGATTTTCTTTTTCAGAACTTAATACAATTGCTTCGAAGTATTTCAATGACTCCTTAAATTCTTCTAATACAAAATAAAGAATTGCAATATTAATTTGAAAACCTAACTGAGTAGATACTGTAATCATCCCTCCATACTTATCCATAATCTCAGAAAATTGATCTGCTAATTTTTTTGCTTCCGAAAAATTACAAATATTCATGTAGTAAATCAATTCGTAGTAAGCAAGCGCATAACTGGCAAATCCTTCTTGATGAAAATCCTCTTCTGGTAAACTTTTAATCTCAGCAATTACTTTTGGAAAAATAGACCATTCATTAACTACCATTAGAGCATCTAAATAATTAATTAAGAAAATACGATAGGGCTCCAGTAAAATTCCTTTAAGCTTTGGGTTTGATTGTATCCAGTTCAAACCTTTTGCATAATAAGCCATT
>JBGCFY010000272.1:0-23703 GCA_045110315.1 Saprospiraceae bacterium | reverse complement strand
GTACTTAATAAACGAGCAACTCTACTTATATTTTTCATATACTATCTAAAATTATTTTTGCAAGCTTTTCAGGTTGTTTATTTACAAAATAATGTCCTCCTTCCGCTATAGTATGTAAGGAAACATCTGTGAAAAAACGGCTCCATTTTTTGTACTCTTTTTTGTATCCTTCGGTGAGGGAATCATTTTCACCAAATATAGTAATAAGAGATGCGTCTAATTTAGCTGCTGTTTTCATATCAATTAGCTCATTAGCAGCTAACATGGAAATTCCAACATCATGTTTAAAGCTTCTAACAAGTTTTCCAATATCTTTCATACCAGAAAGATCTAGTCCCCAATCATTGAATAGTTCAATTACTTCTTTATCCGAAACGTCTGCGTGCATCAATTCTGGGTCTTCATATTTTTCTTCGAAACCTAAGAGACTAGCTCCAATAAAGAACTTTGACACTTTTATATCAGACTTTATTTTAGAGGCTAGATAAATAGCTACAGTGCTTCCAGCACAATGACCATAAAACATCACGTCTCCTTTAATTTTTTCATTTGCCTCTGCTAAGAATTTATCTTTAATAAGTGTTAATCCATCAAGGTCTTTATTTTTACTTAAATTACTCCAAGGGTAATTTAAAATATACACATTCATATGTTCTCCCAATTTTTTAGCTAAAGAATAATATGATGTGTTAACGGCACCTGCATAGGGTATAAGGATTATATTTTTGCGTTCTTTCCCATGAAAGCTATACTCAAATAATATTTCATCTTTTTCTTCTTTTTCATCTTCCGCTAAAGCTTCACTAAGTGCTCTGATGGTCGGATTATCATGAATCTGTTTTAAGTCAATAGATATATCTCCTACTTTAGAAATAAGAATTGATTTTATAGAATCTCCTCCTATTTCGAAGAAGTTGTCATCAATCCCAACCTGATTAAGCCCTAGCACTTTTTGCCACAGTAAGACCATGCTCTTCTCTAATTCAGTCCTAGGAGACACATATTCTTTTTTTACTTTTGAAAGACCTACTATTTTTTTCAATGCATTAAGATCTACTTTAGTATTGATATTAACAGGAATTCCTTTTACTTGAACAAAAGCGGCAGGCATCATATAAGTAGGTAAACTTACTTTCAACAAATCTCGAATCGCCTTTTTATCTTGTGTTTTTTGAGAAACAAAACAAGCAGTTAAATACTTAGATCCCGTTTTATCCTTGTTCAAGAACACGACACATTGATCTATGTTTGGTAAACGTTCCATTGCAAAAACGATTTCCTCTAGTTGAATTCTATGTCCCCTAATCTCAACCTGACTATCTTTTCTTCCTAAATATTCTAGGTCACCATTTTCTAAAAGTCGTACCAAATCTCCTGTTTTATATACGCTTTCATCTATCTTAAAAGGGTTTTCTGAAAAACCCTTATTTTTTACTCCTAAAAGATTTAAATATCCCCGAGTAACTTGTTCTCCTTTGAGGTACAATTCTCCTTTTACTCCTTTAGGCACTGGGTTCTGATTAGCATCCAAGATGATGTAATTAAAGGTAGAAAGTGGCTTTCCAATGTTGCTTACATTATTTTCGACTTCCCTATCTCCTATTTCTTTATAGGTTGTATGTACAGTTGTTTCTGTTATCCCGTACATATTGATAAACTTACAAGTCTCAACTTGATCCCTCCAATCTTTAATGATATTCGGTTTTAATTCTTCTCCTCCAAAAATAACATACCGAATAGCTATCCACTCAACTTTGTCAAGAATAAAACCTCTTAACATTTTGTAAGCACTAGGTGTCATATTTAACACTGTAACCTGCTCTTTCTCCAGTACATCGACCATTCGTGTTGGGTTGAATTTATAAGAGGAAGGAATGATAACTAATTTTCCACCAGACAATAACGGCCCAAATATCTCCCATACTGAAAAATCAAAACTAAAAGAATGAATCATACTCCAGATATCAGAAGCGGAAAAATCAAACATCGGCTTAGTAGACGCTAATAAACTGATTAAATTTCTATGCGCTACCGCAACTCCTTTAGGTTGCCCCGTCGAACCAGAAGTATAAATTATATACGCTAGGTTGTTAGGAGATATGCTTAATTCAATTTGAGGCTCACTAGCATTTAGATACGCTTTGTCATCTAGAAGAATAAACTCAGTATCTATCTCAACATCTAAATACTTAGATAAAGTAGTACTCGTTACTACTAGCTTAGCTTTAGTATCTTTTAAAATAAATTCAATTCTTCCTTTAGGATACTCAGCATCTATTGGCACATAACAAGCTCCTGCTTTCAATATTCCAATAATTCCAATTATCATTTCTAAAGAACGGTCTATATGTATTGGAACGGGCTGTTCCAATTGCAGCCCTTTTGCTAACAAGTGGTAGGATAATTTATCTGAATAATAATCTAGCTCCCTGTAGGTCAGTGATTTGTTTTCAAAAACAACAGCTACGGCTTCGGGGTCTTTACGCACCTGTTCTTTGAATAACGCTGAGATTGTTATATTTGGAGCTACTCCAGGTTTATTTAAATTAAATTTATTTACCAATTCTGTTCGCGCTGGAGTATCTAAAAGGTTAATTTCTCCCAGTGCTATTTCTTTGTTCAAGATAACTGTTTGAATTATATTGCGAAAATAGCTAACGAAAGTACTTATCGTTTCTTCTTTGAACAAACAGGTTTTATAATTAATATCAAAACTTAATTCATCATCATATTCACTTGCCGTTATCATTAGATCAAACTTCGAAGTTTCCGCTTGCAGCAGATCTTCGTATGGAGCCATTAAAGCGGAGGAAGATTCCTCCTTATTTACAACTCGAAAATAAGAAAACATAACATCAAACAAGGGGTTTCGATTAGCCTCATGCGCTAATGATAAGTCATTAATTAAATCATCAAACTGGTACAATTGATGGGAAAAGGAATCAAAAACCAAACTTCTAACTTCTAGCAAATAGTCATGAAAAGTTTTATCTGCCGTCGGATAACTTCTTAATGCTAAGGTATTAACAAACATCCCCACGAGGTCTTCTAAGTCATCATGGTTTCGCCCAGAAGTAACTGTCCCGACTACAATATCTTCTTGACTTCCACTTAATTTACTGAACAATATTTTAAATAAAGATAGTAGCACAACATACATTCTAGTCCCATTAGATCCCATCAAAGCCTGAAGTCCTTTTCGTTCCGCTTCCCCTAATTCAAAACTAAACACTGATCCTGCATGATCAACTTCTAATGGCCGATTAAAATCTGAGGGGAGTTCTAATGGCGTAATTTCCTCCGCATACATCTCAAGAAAATACGTCTTATCTTTTAGCGTATCTTCATTTTTAAGTATTTTTTGCTGCCACGCTGAATAGTCTTTATAAGTTAGATTAAGGCCTAAAAGTTTTTTTCCATGATATAATTTACGGAAATCTCTTAATAAAATATCACTAGAGACTCCATCCGTAATAATATGATGAAGATCAAAAATCAAAATAGAGGTATCATTTTCTAGATTGACCAACCCTACTCTGAAAAGGTAATCCTTCTCAAGGTTAAAAGGTCGAATAAACGACTCTACTATTGAGTCTATTGAATTATTTTTTGTAGTGTAATAATCTATTTTAAAATCATCTCCCGCTTTTATTACTTGTCTAATTTCTCCGTCGATAACATCAAAATTAGTTCTAAGACTTTCATGATAATCAACTAAGCTAAATATTGCTTTTTCAAATTTAGAGATCTCTAAATTTGCTTTACTTTTACAAGTAATCGTTATATTGTAGTTCGTAGAATCACGATCTAGTTGATATAAATAATATAATCGTTTTTGAGCGGAAGAGACCGGATAGCTTGAACTATCCTCCACCTTTTCTATAGATAGGAATAAATCTTTATTAAGCGTATCAATATACTTTGCTAATGACACTATATCTGGATAGGTAAAAACATCTTGTAAGGTTATATTTACTGAAAATACTTTTTGCACTTTCCCCTGTAATCCGATCGCTAATAAGGAATGTCCCCCCAAGTCGAAAAAATTATCATAGATGCCTACTTTGTCCAACTGCAATAAAGTTTTCCAAATCGCTACCAATTGTTTTTCCATTTCATTTTGTGGAGCTACATAAACTCCACTTAACAACGTACCGAGGTCAGGTTCAGGTAATGCACGCTTATCCACTTTCCCATTGGCATTCAATGGAAATTCTAATAGCGGTATCATAATCGAAGGCACCATATATTCTGGTAATTCTGCCTTCAAATAATTTAGAATTTCTTCTTTTTGAAAGGTTCCGTTTGGAATCACATAAGCGATCAAACACTTGGTCCCGAAAGAGTCAGTTTTCGCTAGTACAACACAATTATTAACGGCGTCCGATGCTTGCAATTTGGTCTCAATCGCGCCTAATTCAATTCGGTATCCCCTTACTTTTACTTGTAAATCCTTACGGCCAATAAATTCTACATTGCCATCTGGCAACCAAAACCCAAGATCCCCCGTGCGATATAGTTTCGCACCAGGTTTTTTACTAAATTTATCTTCAACAAACTTTTCGGACATCAATGCTGCTCGATTCAAGTATCCTGTTGAGACACCTGCACCTCCGATATAAATTTCGCCCGTCATTCCTACTCCTGTCAATTCTCCCGCAGCATCCAAAATATAAATTTGCGTATTGGATAAAGGTTTACCAATCGGAACACGATCTTCGTTACAATGTTCTACCGGATAATAACTAGCATAAGTCGTCGTCTCCGTTGGTCCGTATACATGAATAATTTTTCCCGTACCTAAGGTGGCTAAGGCTCTTTTAACGTGAGGAACAGAAACCAATTCCCCACCAAACAATACCATTCGCAATTCATTTAAAGCGGCTAAATCTTGATCGACAAAAGCATTAAATAAAGCGGTTGTCATAAAATTAACGGTTAGCTTTTCTTGTCGAATCACTCGTGCTAAACTTACGGGATCTTGTGCTTCTTTTTCAGTAATCATGCAAAGACTCGCTCCGTTTAATAAAGTACCATAAATTTCATACGTGCAGCCATCAAAAGAGAAATTAGACCATTGTAAAACACGATCTTCAGCATAAATAGCAATTGGTCCTGTTTCAAAACTAAGCTTTAAGATATTTTCTTGATTTACTAAAATCCCTTTGGGTTGTCCTGTTGTACCCGAAGTATACATGACGTATACACCAGAAGTTAGGCTTAATGAATCGGGAATTTTGACCGCTTTCGTTGAATAGGTATTACTATCTGAAACAGCAATGAATTCATAATTCTCCAAACCAGTTTTGGTTAAAATATTTTCATCGTCATAGATCAAATATTTAGCTTCAGCATCATCCAAAATAAATGCTAAGCGCGCCTTAGGATAATCAATATTCAAGGGGACGTAAATCGCGCCACATTTTAAGGTTGCGAGTAAACTTACAATCATATCAAAACCTCGATAAACTAGAATACCAACTTTATCTTGTGGTCGTACACCTTTCTCCAATAGACACGCCGCTAATTGATTCGCGCGTTGATTTAACCCTTCGTAACTTAAAGTCTCTCCCTTAAAAATTAATGCCGTTTGCGTAGGTATTTGTGCAACCTGATCTTCAAAAAAGGCAATAATAGATTTATCCTTTGCGTAAGGAACAGTTGTATCATTGAAAGTATTCAACAATAATCCTCGTTCTTTTGGTGTAACCAATTCGACCTCACTAAATTTCGTGATCTGTTGTTGAATCGTTTGTTCTACCGCTAATACAAAATGATCTTTGACCATCCTTGCAAAGGATGCGGTTAACAGATTCGAATTATATCTAAATTTGAAATCGAGCACATCCGATAAATAAACGGCAATAGATAAAAGGTAATTCGTTTGTTCTTTGATTTCTACCGCTCCTACTTCCAAGGACGCTGCTTGTCCAACAGCATCTCCCACTGGATAATTTTGAAAAGCGATCAATGAATCAAAAAATTCTCCACTGAAATTAATCCAACGTTGAATGTCATTAAGTGCAGTATATTGATATTCTCGAGCAGCAGTATATTCCCCTTGTAAGACTCTTAATATCGTTGAAATCGTTTGATCTTCTTTTAGTTTAACCCGAACTGGCATGGTGTTAATAAACAAACCAATTCGGCTTTCTGCATCGGCTAAATCAGCTGGTCGACCAGAAACAGTAGCACCAAAGATAATATCTTCATGTCCTGTATATTTAGATAAGAGAAATCCCCAAACGCCCTGAATCAGTGTATTTACCGTAATGAAATTAGCTTGGCAATAAGCCTTAATTGCTTCCGTGGTTTCATCCGTAAAGATATATTCTAACTCTTCGGTAATGCCACCTTTGTTTCTAGCCAAATTATCTTCGATAAAAGGCAAAAGGCTAGCACTTTCAAAGCCTCCTAAGTATTTTTTCCAAAATCCTTGTTCTACGATTTTATCTTTTGTAGCAATATGTTTTATAAAGTCTTCAAAGCGATCTTCTTTTACCAGTAGACTTTCTTTTAAAGTAGCTAAATCAGTACCCTTACTCAATAATTCATAAGCGGTCATTAATTCTTCAATCAGAATTGGATTTGACCAACCATCAATCAGAATATGATGAAAAGTCCAAAGCATTTTGTATGCTTGATCATCCATCTTCAATAAACTAATCCGCATTAAAGAACCTTCGTTAAAGTCAAAACCTCTAGCTAAATCGTCCGCAGAAAAAGCTTCCCACGCAGCAACTTGCTCCGTGGGGGAATAGTTCGTAAAATCATGGATTTCAAATGGTAAACTTAAGCTCCGATACGCCGCTTGAACAGGAATACTTAAATCTTTACTAAAAAAGCGTGTTCGTAAAATACTATGGTTACCGATGACAAATTCCCAAGCCGTTTCGAAAATATCAATATCTAAACCACTCAGAAAGTCGACGGCTAATTGTTCGGTATAGCTGCCAAATTTTTCGTCATATAAGTGATGAAAAAGCATTCCTTCTTGCATTGGCGCAAGACGATAAACTCCTTCAATCAAATCTTTTCGTGGTATTCCGTTTTCCTCGGCTACTAAAAAAGCATGCAATTCTTGATACTCTACTTCTGGAGCTAATCCGTAATCGTGAGGTGTTTTTTCAGTGGTTTCTTGTTCTTGGCAATGTACAATTAACGCCATCAAATTTTCAATAAAACTTTCAGCAATTCCCTCGACGGTTGCTCTTTCATAATACTGCGTTGAATACATCCAATTAAAACTCAACTGACCGCCAACGATAGACCCGTTAATTTCGAATTTATGACTCAACGGATAATCTTCTGCCACAAAAACACCTGGAGATTCCGGTGCGCCCATCAACCAGTTTTCTTCCTCCACCGAGTTGTCTTCTTGTCCTAGGTAATTAAAAACAATATCCCATTTTGCGGAAGCTAAACTGTCTCGCATTTCCGTTTTGGGATGCAAATATCGTAGCAAATTATAACCTAGCCCTTTCGCAGGAATAGCCCTTAATTGTTCTTTAGTTGATTTGATTAAATCTCCTTTCGACATCGTGGGTGTTATAGCTAACGAAACTGGATACAGGTTCGTAAACCAGCCCACCGTATTACTAAGGTCAATGGCAGAAGAGATAAATTCTCTACCGTGTCCTTCCAAACCAATAACCAATTGATCTTGTGCAGACCAATCGTTTATACTTTTCACTAAAGCGCTTAGTAGAATGTCATTAATTTCAGTTCCATAAGCCGTATTTGCTTCTTTTAACAACACTTCAGTTAAGGTTTTACTCAAGCTGACGGTACATAAATCTGCGTCTTTCAGAAAAGATTTCCCCTGATTTTCTGGATGGTCAACCGGCAAAGCTTGGTAAGCCTTCGCTACATTTTTCCAGTGCGGCAATTGACTTTCTACCTGAGCAGTTGTCGTATATTCTTGCAAGTTTTCTCCCCACTGTCGGACAGAAGTTGATTTCAATCCAAAGTCAATTGCTTCTCCTTTTTCTAAAGCCTCCATTCCTTCTTGCATTTGCGTAAGCAAAATATGCCAAGAAACAGCATCAATAACAAGGTGATGAACAACAATGAAAAACCTATTTTTGGTTTGTTTCCCCGGCGTAGCTATGAAAACAGCTTTGATTAATATTCCTTTTTCGAGGTTGAGACTTTCTTGGTATTTTTGGCAAATCTCCGTAAGCTTGGTTTCGAGTTTATTCGCTCCTGTTTTACTTAAGTCTACGAATTCAACTGCTGCTGCTGCATTCCCGAATTCTTGGATTAAGGTATCTTCCGTAGCAGAACGCGTATATTTAAACCGTAAAGCATCATGTTGTTGCACTAGTGCTTTAAAGATTTGATCTAAAGCGGTACGAGTAATTCCTTTGTCAACCTCAAAAAGGTTGACCATATTAAAATGAGAAAGACTTTGATAATCTTTTTCAAAAAACCATTGTTGTACGGGCAGCAGCGGAGCAGTTCCCATCAATACACCTTGCTCGGCGAGAATCGTAACTTTGCCTAAGTCATCCTTAATAAACCGTGCTAGTTCTGATACGGTTTGATGATGAAATAAGTCTCGTGGCTGTAACTGATATCCTAATCGTTTGATCCGACTCACTACCTGAATACTAATGATCGAATCTCCTCCCAATTTAAAAAAATTATCGTGTACGCTAACTTGTGAAACGTTAAGCAAAGTTTTCCATATTGCTGCGATATCTGTTTCCAATTTCGTTCGTGGAGCTAAGTAGTCTGGGGTAGCTGCAACTTCAGGATTAGGCAATGCTTTTTTATCAATTTTCCCATTTGTCGTTTGTGGAAAAGCAGCTAAGCCAATGGTGATTGTTGGCACCATATAAGCAGGTAAGCGCGCCCCTAAGTAAGATTGTATTTCCTTTTCTGTTACCGCAGTTTCTCCTACAAAGTAAGCCAGTAATCGATTGTTACCAGATTTATCTTTTTTGGTGACAACGACACCCTGATTGATGTTAGGCATTTGATTTAATACCGTTTCTATTTCTCCTAATTCGATCCGGTGACCTCTAATTTTAACTTGATCATCTTTCCGACCTAAGAAAACAATATTTCCATCTGCCAAGAATTTTCCACGGTCTCCCGTTCGATAAAGTTTGCCGCCTGCTTCGTAAGGATGCGCTACAAATTTTTCTGCCGTCAAATCAGCCCGATTCAAATACCCTCTTGCTAATCCTTCTCCACTCACACAGATCTCGCCTTCTACGCTGATCGGTACGACTTTCAATTGTTCATCTAGAATATAAAGCTTCGTATTTGAAAGTGGTTTACCAATTGGAATTTGTACGTTATCTTGATCCTCGGGAGTAACTTTATAAAAAGAAACACAAACGGCACATTCCGTTGGACCGTAAGCATTATAATAATTACTTGCTACTGCGCACTGAGTGGCTTGCGCGACGTTGGCAGCTTCTCCCGCCGTAATGATAACCCGTAAAAACGATAAACTTGCGGTATCTAAAACGGATAAATATACGGGAGGCAAAGTAACTACCGAAACGGATTGCGTTTTGAGGTAGTCTACAAAATTTACACTTTCTTTGATGGTTTCTTGATCTACTAAAACCAAGGTTGCACCTGCATAGAAGGCCATAAAAGTTTCGTAGACTGATGCATCAAACGCGATAGAAGCAAACTGTAAAACCTTATCTTCTGCAGTAACTTCAAAGCTCCGAATTTGATCTAAAGCCATATTGACGTTACTGGAATGTTCGACCATAACCCCTTTGGGTTTACCCGTAGAACCAGAAGTATAAATAACATACATCAAATTATTCGATTGTAAATCAATCGACAATTTCTTCTTTGAGGCTTTAAGAATTTTTGCTCGATCTTTTGTCAAGGAAATCGTGATGAGTTTATCGTTAGTGGCAAATAAATTATCTGTTGTGCTATCCGTTAGTACAAACTTAGCTTGACTATCTGCTAAAATGTAGTCAATACGATCTTGAGGATAATCCGCAGCAATAGGTACGTAAGCACCACCTGCTTTTAGAATCCCTAAGATACCAACCATCATATCTAATGAACGATTCATACACAAGGCCATCAAAGTTTCTTTTCGAACGCCTTGCTTTTTAAGATAACGAGCAAGTTGATTCGTACGTTGATCAAGTTCTTTATAACTGAGGCTTTCCGCTCCTAAGGCGATCGCAGTACGCGTTCCATACTTTGCTACACTTGCTTCGAATAAACTTACCGCCGTAGCCGTTTTAGGAAAAGGAACACTCGTATCGTTAAATTCTTTTAGCAGAACTTCTTTCTCGGCAGAACTAAGCAAATTCAATTCTTCCAACTTTAGATCAGCATTTAAACTGACTAGCGATAAAAGATATTCGAAATGGTTCGCGATTTGAAGAATAGAGCTTGGTAAAAATAAGTCACTACAATATTCAATCTTTAGATCATAATTTTTTTCTCCTTCTGAGAGGATAAAACTCAGATCAAACATGGAAGACTCATAAAGCGTTTCTTCCTCTTTCTTTGCATCTGTAGCATCTTTCTGCGCGCTATTCGTTCCCAAGGGCTTACTAGGATAATTGCTCACTTCGAAAGAGAACAATACTTGAAACAACGGGCTATAACTCATGTTTCGTTCTTCCGTGACTCGGTCAACAATTTGTTCAAAAGGTACTTCTTGGTGATCGTAAGCTTCCAGTACCGTAGCCTTTACATTTTGTAATAAATCCCTAAAACTAGGGTTCTTACTAAGGTCTGTGCGGATCGTCAAGGTGTTAACAAAAAAACCAATTAGATTTTCGATTTCAGGTTGCATTCGATTCGCAATGGGCGTCCCTATAGCAATGTCTTCTTTTCCAGTATATTTATGCAACAAGATTTTGAAAACTGTCATAAAAAGCATAAACATGGTAACGCCTTCTGCTTGTGCCAAGTCAAACAATTGATCACAAACTTGCTTATTGAGACTTAGGTCATGATGCGCACCTTTTGTACTTTGAATCGCTGGTCGAGCAAAATCTGTCGGTAAATCTAAGACTTCTAAACCCGCAAGTTTTTGATCCCAATAATCTAACTTTTGTTCTAACTTTTCGCCATCTAGGTTGGTGCGTTGCCACAAGGCGTAATCCGCATATTGAATTGGTAGCAAGGGTAAATCTGGCGTTCGTCCTTCTAGTTTGGATCGATACAATTCCATTAATTCTCCTACGAAGATAGAATTAGACCAGCCGTCAAAAGCAATATGATGTATAACTAGTACCAAGTAAAATTCTTTCTCCGAGACTTTAATTAAATCAGCTCTAAAAGGATAATCTTTGGATAAGTCGAATGGTTGGTTGACCTTTAATTTGATGAGTGCTTGCAACATAGCAGTCGTATCCTGATGCTCGGTCACTAATTGATCTTCATCATTCAGTTTACATTGATCTTTTGGAAGGATTTTTTGGTACGCTTTCCCTTCATCATCTAAAAAGATGGTGCGCAACACTTCGTGTCGATTGGCAATTTCTCTTAAAGCAAAATCCAACGCTTCCCTATTTAAATGCTGATCAAATTTTTGCACTAAAGGCATATGATACGCAAGACTTCCTCCGAGTTGATCAACAAACCAAAGTCTTTGTTGGGCATACGATAACGGAATTCGATCTACTTCACTTCGATCAAAAGCTGTAACATTTTGTGTTACATCATTCATTCCTTTGAGCGAAGATAATTCCCCACTTAAAAAGTTGATGATTTCCTCTTTATGTATTTTGAGCAAACCAACAATTTCTGGATCTGCTTTCTTAGCTTTTGCTAACTTAAACTTCAACTTCTCTCCGTCCAAGAATACAGTAATATCACTTTTCAGTGCTCGATTTAATAAGGATACGATATTGTTACTAACTTCCATAAGTCATATTATTTTTAAAGGTTTTTTTTATCACTCAAAAACATCTGAATAAGTCTCTTGACTTTTCCATGTAAATCGGCACTAGAGGCACTAGAGATGCCATCTGAATTTCTGCCGCGATCAAGCAATGTGCCAATTGTTTTGATCGTTCGGCTAGCACTCTATAGCTTATATGTCGTGACTTTCCATGCGCTAAATCTTTGTTTAAAGCGGTGAAATAAAAAGGACATGAGCGTTCCTAATGCTTGTTGTTGAATTAAATAATTGATTACTCTCAACATCAATTAAATTTGCAAAAAATATTTCCTCTTTAGACGGATGTAAATCCCTCTTTTTAAAACCATTATTATATCTGAATAATTAAATCATACATTTTTAACACAATGTATTTTAACGGTAAATGCAAGTGCTTCACCTCTAGTCATAGCCCTTGCTAGAAGAGTATGAGATCTTAATTTTTTAGATTTTACTTGACGTGACGTGACGTGAGTCAATAAAGATTTTTTCTACGGCACTAGGCTTATAAGAAGTTAATCCATATACGCATTAAGAAAGCTGCTGTTAGCAGAAATATCTAAGTACTCATCCTTATTTTTATTCAAACCTATAGCGGTCAAAGCATCTTACTGGGCTAAGAAACTTCGTGATTCCTGCTCAAGTAACTAAGCAAACCTTTCTATATTTTTCTTAAATTTCAACACCCTTTTACCGTATTGCTTTTAACAGATTTTACTAGTGCGTTATTAGCAATAATCCACCATTCATTTTCTCTATTATTTGCCTATCGTAAGTGCCAAGACAAGTAGCAATTAAAATGGTTAGTAGCGCCCGAATGTACAGGCAATTGAGTAAGCTTTTAATACTTTTCTTTGTCACTAAGTATTAATTCTTTGTTGCGAATACCGCTAGAAAATTATTTCCCTAGTCCGCTAATTCATTGTTTTTCAGTTATTAATAAAGTTCAATATAATAGGCAAAAGGCATAACAGGCATTTAATTTTTTATTTGTCATTCGTTAGAACATCAAGTAACTCCTTCATCAAGTGCATTCCTTTTTGTAATAAAGAACTACACTAGTTATTAAACATTGGGGTACCATTACACTTTCCTTTTTCGAAGTATATTCGGTTTGTATATTACCAACTTATCAAAGTTGATATTACAATATTTTAACTGTCGTTATAGTACTTATAAATTTTTGACTCGCCATCATAACAGTAACTAGATAGTTACTGTTATGAAACAAACTAAGGAAGGATGAATATCGCTGTAAGCAATATCATTAGCCCAAGCTTAGTACAGCTCCGTAACCTTAGATACAAAAATAGACAGCATTTGAGATGCTTACTAATTCGTATTTTAACCAGTCGTGTTTTGATTTTTTCGCTTAGGCGTAGTCCTTTTATTTCGTACGATTTTCGTACTGGTGCTAGCGAACACCTTAATGCACTTCAAGATTTCTAGTATGGCATAAGTTCCATAAAATTCTTAACCCATTTTGAAAATGTACTTGAATTTTATGACTTTAAGATATTAATAATAACATTTGGGTAAACGTGGAAGTAATTATTTTCTATTTAACAAGAAATCTACTAAAAATACTTCTGAACAAATATATAGACTTCTCAGCATTTTTTCAAGATATCTCACTCTAATTTTACATTTATTTTTTTCTTTCTTGAATTCTGCTATTTTTCACTGTTGGATACTTTTTTTCTTTTGGTATCAAAGTTATTTTAAAATAAACCTTAGTGTCTGGAAGAGCGAGCAGTAGTTTAAAATTATGATATTACGCTGATAAAATTAATAGCGTATATTGCTTAGTTTCTTATCAAGGTATCTTGCTACTAACACTTAACTGATTAAAAAAAACTGCATCGCTGCATCAAGTTTTATAGCTTTTTCTCATGCTATTTCTGAGTTCTATAAAAATCACTATTTACATAAAATCCCACAGGAAGAACCCCTTGTAAAACAACAAAAGCCCAAAACCATAAAAACGCTAGAGCAATGAAACCTAAAAATGAAGGTAAAAAGAAAGTCAGTGGAGAGATGACGTAACCTAAAATACTACTCTTTGGTAATCCCCCTCCCTAGGTAACGATATCCTTCGGGAAGATCAATCTGCAATTTTTCTCCTACAAAATAAGCATTAGCACCCGTTGAAATTTCAATATGATGAAACAAATTCTTGGCTAATTTCAAAGTCATTTCTTGGTCGGCGGTGAGCGTAGAATAAAGTTCGTTCTTATTAAGCGAACACAAAAATAGTAGTAGTAGTGGGAAAATATTTTTTTCACCTTGCTGTTTTTTTTGTTATAAAATCAAATACTCAATTCAAACATAACAACAATTCTATACCAAAACTCAGCCGTAAAGTCCAACTTAAATTTCAAACTTATTCAGTGCATTTTCGACCAGATCGAGTTCACGCTTTGCGTTTTCTTCCTGTCGGAAGATTTCCATCATCTTATGTGTCTCTGCTTGTATAGTTTCACTGTGAAGTAATTCTAATAGATTCTCTTTCAAAACTGCTAGACTAAGATCTTCCAGTTGAATCGATAATCCAATTTTATTTTCGACAACTCTTCTCGCGGTATCGGGTTGATCTCTTCCCATGGGGATGACTAAAGTGGGAACACCATAATAAATACATTCTTTGATTGTGCCCATGCCTCCATGAATAAGAGCGACGGATACTTTCTGGAGTAGGCTTACTTGTGGTACCCAAGAAAACATGGCCATATTATCTGGTAAGTCGGTATAGTTGGCAGCGTGCGACCCCGCAGAAAGAATCAAACTAACATCAGCAAAAGCTTCATCTTTCATACAAGCAATTACCGTATTGAAAAATCGATTAGCTCGTTCTGGATAAGCATTAACTTGTGAACCCGCCGAGGCAAAAATAATTTTTTTTCCTACCCGTTTGGGTAAAAACGCTTGAAGTTCTTCCTCACTGAGCAAGTTGGCTGTTCGAACGGAGGGACCGAGGTAAATTACGTTTTCGTCGATTAGACTTGGAGAGATTTCGAAAGCTTTGGGGCAAGGAACAATATGTTGCATTTCTGCAATGGGTGCAAAAATATCTTCCATTTTTTCAATCACAACTCCTTTCGATTCCAGATAGCTTACCAGCTCCATGGTAGTCGTAGAACCTGCTTCAAGCAATCGTATTTTAGCCTCTTCTACGGCAATACTTCCAGTGTTGTATTGAGTACCTGGTTGGTCGAGGACATCCAATTCGGGGAGCATTGGCTTAAAAATAATTGGAGCTAGGTTATAACTATACTTCAAAATTAAAGGCTCCAAATACATAAAGGAACTAATGATTACCATACCGGGATCAATTTTCAGAAAAATGGCATCTAGTTCTCCTTTTAACATTGCTAAAAAATGCTTCTCCTTATCCGTTGCTGAGCTATCGGCGACAAGTACCTCAAGACTCGCTTTATCAGGATATAAATCTTCAAAAACTTTATATACTTAGAATCCTTGCTTAGCTACAATATCCATTGCATATGGAACGCCCATGTAAGCAACTTTATAGCCCGCTTCCGTAAGGTTCTGAGCAACTTTATAGGTAGGAAAAATATGACCTTCTTCGAAGTCTAAAAAAAAGAGTACATCTATCATAAGGAATAATTAGAGTTGTAAGCCGCTCATACCTCCATTGTAGGAGCTTAGCTAGATAAGAAAAATGCAATACTCATTTGAGCACACATTTTTGTCCGTAGTAAAATTGATTGAACCTTTCTAAGATTATCCTAAGTAGTTTGCGAAAACGGAGATGTTTTTCATTAAAGTTCTTTTGATTTTAGTCTGACCTTTACATAGCTTGTAATAATAAGGTTCAAAATACAAATTCAAAAGTCAGCCTTTTAGGGAAAATAGAAAGAATAGGCGTGTTGGAAATACTGTAAAAGAATACCTAAGATAAGTACTAGCGTAAAAAAAACAAAACTTTGCTTCTTTCTATAGTCAAAATGTAGACAACTGGATTGTTATTTTTGTGGAGGGAGGAGGCTTTGTTTGACTTTGGGGATATAGTTTGAGTAGCAATGATGTATTTAATGAAGTAATAATAGCGTGAAACTGTTTGGGTTAGAAGCTTCTCTTCTGCCTCCATAGATTCCTAGGCAAACTTGGGGACGTGAGTCAAAAAAACGGGGCGTGGAGCGGGACGTAAACCTTCACTTATGGGCACAAAAAAACCACTTACAAATCGCGCCTTATTTCTAAAGCGTTGATTTATAAGTGGTTAACATTTTTCCGAAACCGTTCGATTTCGGGGTTGTGATCCAGCCAGGATTCGAACCTGGGACCTACAGATTAGAAGTCTGTTGCTCTATCCAGCTGAGCTACTGGACCAAAAATTATTGGTCGATTAATACTTACAAACTTTCTTGTTGATCAATCGGCTGCAAATTTATACTTTTTTTTGTAAAAAAAATAATAAACTGATAAATTTGATCAACTAATTTTTCAAAGGTTCTCTTTTTTAACCAGAAACAGACTAGAATCGTTCCTCAACAACGAAATTTTATTGAAGCGTTGAAGCGTTATTTGGGTAACCAAAACGGAGCATTCCCTTAAGGTCAGCATCATTGCAGTACATTTCAAAGGATACTTCGATTTGTACTTAAAAAAGCAAAAAATAGGATCATATTGCTTGCCCGTGAGAACATTTGGGGAAGCTTAGAAGTTCTTTAATAGGAAAACACTTATATTTCACTTTTTTTCTTTCCAAATTTTCTATTTGAGTCAATTCACAAACTACTATGAGTAAAGTTACGAATGTTAATATCCATCCAAGTTGGAAATCCGTTTTAGCGGAAACGTTTGAGCAAAATTATTTTCAAGAAATTAAGGATTTCTTGCTACAAGAAAAAAAAGCAGGTAAAATAATCTATCCTAAGGGTTCCTTGATTTTTAATGCCTTTAATCAAACGCCTTTCGACGAAGTGAAGGTGGTAGTTCTAGGGCAAGATCCTTATCATAATCCGGAAGAAGCAATGGGACTCAGCTTTTCCGTTCCAAAGTCCAAACGAGTTCCTCCGTCTCTACGAAACATCTACAAGGAGATTAATCGGGATCTAGGAATCCCCATTCCAACACACGGAGATTTGAGCAGTTGGGCGCACCAAGGTGTATTTTTACTCAATGCAATGCTAACGGTAGAACACAAAAAGGCGGGATCTCACAAAAAAATTGGCTGGCAAAGCTTTACCAATGCAGTAATTCAGGCGATTTCAGAACACCACGAAGGAATCATATTTCTATTGTGGGGCAATTTTGCAAAAAGCAAAAAAGAGTTCATTGATACCGATAAACATTACGTTTTAGAATCGGTCCATCCTTCCCCACTCGCAGGCAACGGATTTCAAAAAAACGAGCATTTTTCGAAAACAAATGAATTGTTAGTTAAGCAAGGAAAAAAGGCAATAGATTGGACTATTTTGTAGGGTTTCTGTAAGAAGAATGGAAAAAAAATACGTTTTTTGTAAAAAACAGTTCATTTTCTTTCAGAATACTAAAAGTATTATCTATTTTGAGATAGACAACAAAAAACATTCCCTATTTTTTCACTCACAAAATTTTTGCATGATGAAATCAAAAAAGCAAAATCTTGAACAAATGTCTCAATTCCTAAGAGAGCAGGTAATTGATACTAAGACTCTTACTGCTGTAAAAGGCGGAGCTAATGAGCCACCACCGTACAACTACTGTGCTAGATAAATGGTGGTTGAAATAATCAATTGATTATTTTACAAAAAAAGGGAACATGGATTTTTTCATGTTCCCATTTTTTATTTAATCCCTCGAAAAACGATTTAGTTACTCATTTCTTGAATTAATTTATTCTGATTATTTTCTACCTTCGGTGCTACATCTAATAATAGTGGAATTTTGAAGTAAAAAGTACTCCCCTCGCCCGGCGTAGAGTCTACCCAGATATCACCACCGTGTCGATCTACAATTTTCTTACACGTCGCCAATCCAATTCCTGTTCCTTCAAATTCTTCCTTGGTATGCAGCCGTTTAAACATTTCAAAAATCTTATCTTTGTTGCTTTCACTAATTCCAATACCATTATCTTTTACGGAAAACAAGTAATGATCATTTTGCTTAATACAATCAACGTGCACCCGCGGATCACTTTCTTTCGTAAATTTGATCGCATTACTCATTAAGTTCTGGAACAATTGAATCATTTGTGTATGACTCGCTTTGATTCGAGGTAAGTCACTTGAATTAACCAAAACCTTAGCTCCTTTCTCTTCAATCGAATAGCGTAAAGTTCCCATTACAATATCTACAATATCCCGTATTTCTACTTCTTTAAATGCTTTTTCCTGCGTACTTACTCGTGAGTAAACCAATAAATCGGATAATAAAGTTTCCATTCTGCCAACCGCATCTACGATATAGCCCATAAACTCATGTGCATCGTCATCGAATAATGGATTATACCGTTTTTTGAGGATACTGGTATAAGAACTAATCATCCTCAAAGGCTCTTTTAAATCGTGAGAAGCAACGTAAGCAAATTGCTTTAAATCTTCGTTTGAATGCTCTAATTGTTTATTTTGTAATTCAATTTGAATGTTCTTATCTTCTAATAAAGTGTTGGTGTTGGACTGAATTTTATTGGCAATTTCTAGTTGTTCTTTCTGCGAATTAATCTTCGTATTTTTATCTGAGAGTAATTTATTCGATTGTTTCTGCACTTGATAACGACTGAAAATTAAACTTAACAACATCAGTAAAAAAAGCCCCGCTCCAATAAAAATTCCTCGATAAAGTTTTCCAATTTCTTGATCTTTCGCTAAAAGATCATTCTCTTTTTTGAGCAGTACAATTTCGTTCTCTTTTTTCTGTACTTCATAACGCGTTTTTTGGTTTCCCATTTCTTTCAGCGTTGTCTCGTTGAGTACTTTTTCCTTTAATTCAATAAATTTTTGTTGGTACGCAAACGCTTGCTCAAAATCTCCTATTTCCCGGTAGGCTTCTGCAAATAAACTGTATAGTTCTAAAAATCTAACTTTTGAATCCAGTCTTTCTACAATGGGTAAAGCACTTTTCAAATATTCGATAGATTTCTGCGGTACACCAGTCTTAATATATAACTCTGCCAATCCTCTATAAATACCAACCAGTCCCCATTCATCTTTTCCAATAATCATTAACTTTTTCGCTTCGTTTAAGTAAGACGTAGCACGACCAAAGGATTTGTTTGCGAGGAAAGTTCCTCCAGAATTAAGCATTGCATAGGCGATCCAACTGGTATCGTTTACTTCTTTAGCCAAAACTAAGGATTGCAAGTTGAAATCAATTGCGCTTTCCATTTTACCAAGTTTCTCATTGGTACTTCCTAATGCTGCCAATACACTAAATATAATCTTTTTGTCATCATGCTCTAATCCTTCGACAAATTTCAGGGTTATTTCGTAATGTTTTAAAGCTTCCTCATAATTGTTTTGATAATAAAAAATACATCCAATTCGGTAATGCGACCTTCCCATGTTGAGTGTATCCAAATCCCGTTCATGCACTTGTAATACTTCAAGTTGATAATCGTAAGCTTTTTCATAATCTCCCAATTGTTGGTAGATTCCTCCAAGACAACTCTTTGCAAAAATTTTACACGAATCAATAACCGTATTTTCTAATGGAATGCTTTCAATCTTAATAAAATAAACTAGCGCTTGCTCAAATTTATTTCTTCTTTGATAAATGATTCCTAATTTGGAGTAAATAAAAGCCTCTTCCTCTATATTATTAATTTCTTTAGCGTACTTCAGCGCTAGGTTGAATTCCTTCTCCGCCTTGTCATATTCCTTCGCCTCCAAAAACTTATTGCCACGCTTATTATGATCCGTAATGCTAGCCATTACGGATACCCCGAAGTTGCCCTCAACCTGACTAAGACTATCAATCTGTCTTGCCGTTGTCTCTCCAAGGGATATAAACAAGCTTAGGAAAAGTATTAATCTTATGTTTAGCCAAATTGGCAGGTAATTCATAATTCAATATCTAATATTTAATTAATCAGGGTTTCTACTTTTTTTTGAAACCAACATTCCTGTAGGACTTCAAAGTATAGCATTTGGAGGGTATCTAAAGTGTAGTGTATGGTTAAACGCAAGAAATCAACGAATGAAGTTTTCTTACGTCCAAGCATTAATAAATTGAAGTTGTTTTAAAATAATATTAGAAACTAAGCCTGCCTGCCGATCAGGATAAAGGCCTCATTTTCCAGCTACTATCCTGATTTCAATGCTTTGATCTCAGGTATTTAAGCGCTATTTTAAAACAACTTCCTTAAAAAATTCTATCGAAATCGTTGTATGGATTAAGTCTTTAGATTTGAGTAAATCTATTCCAAGTGGTTAAATTTCATTCTAGCGATTGGTTGAAATTCAAAAAGTAAAAGCTCACTACCTTTACGCTTAAAATCCCTAAACAATTCCTAGAATGAAATTTCAGTAATTTATTTCCGCGAATTACTTAATAAGTAGATTCGAAGTCATTACTACTTCCTGTAGCACCAATTACGGCAAGCTTAGGATTGTTGTATGGAGGTGGACAACCATCTAAAAACTGGTTATTTCCGCCTTTTAATGTTTTTTGTGACATTGAATCGAGTAATTCAAATGTTCCGCTCTCTTTAAGTTCTTTGAAGTTCTTCATGATATAAAGTTATTTAGTAATTAAAAATACCATCTTAAGGAGGGGGATTGATAAGTTTACCTATCATTTTGGTGGGTAATTATATAAAGGACAAAAACCATTCCAACAAATACCTGTGTCAAGGTTTTTAAATCCATTACAAACAACTGTTATACAACAACTTATGTAGATTTTTCTTAATACTTGAGTGGTGGTTTCACCTTTAAATATACGCCAATACTATCGTTTTCAAAAGGGTAATCGGTAACTATAAATACTATTACCATTGGCAACAATCAGGATATTCTGGTTGTTATCAAACAAATCTGTTACCGTAAATTGACTCGTGCCCGCTAAGGGAAAGCCGGGATATAATTCCCCTTGCGGGTCAACTAAATTGATCTGCTTTTTCTCGCGCACCAAACTACCTATATATTGTTTCACATTTTGCGTTAAGCTAATTGGAAAAATAACATCGGGTGGCGTTTCGTAAGTATAGAAGGGTTTGTTTTTAAATTCTTTATCCAAATAATAATAAATCGACATTTCTTTTCCACTAATCACAACATAATCCTTCCGAACATCTTCCATCACGTCCGTAAAAATAAATTGCTGGTTCTCCATTCTCGCAGCAGCCACTTGCAAACTAAAACTGCCACCTTCTAAATTGATCACCTCCGCTTTACCCTTTGTACTTCCCAAGACAATTCTACTCGAAGCACCCAATAGTTGAAACTGTGGTCCACCTAAAAAATCTCCTTTAAAACTTTTCGACCTAAAGCGAGTATTTCCATTTCGTTTAAAAGCATACAACTTACCGCGAGTATTAAAAGCAAGAATATAGTCCTTTTCCGCTTCCTGAAAATGCACCAATGGAAACTCCACTTTACCTACGCCCATCTTAGGGTTCCAGCCAGGCAATGGGTTGCCACTGCGATTAAAACCGTAGATGTTTTGATTCTTACAGGCTACAAAAAAATGATAATCTCGTAAATCTTCCGACTCAATCACACAAACGCCATTCGTAATTTCCGATTGCATCCGCAAGGGGAAACTACTCACTCCCTTCCCTTCTCGATCCAATAGATAAATCTTGTTTTTCGTATTGAATAAAAACTGGCTTTGCCCATTTCGATAATAATCAATCTGATGAATTTCAGAAATAATCGGATGCTCTAGTGACCGTTTCCAAAGCAAGTCTCCCCCACTATTAAGTAAATAGATCTGGTTATTTACATCTTGTACAAATATTTCGTTCTTTCCCGTTTTGGGATGCTTGAGCACTTTTGGTGCCATCCGAATAGCCGCAGCAGTATTCGTTTTCCAAACAACCCTAGTTTGTGTTTTTTGCTCCGTTGCCCAGAGTGCTGTACCTTCCATTTTTAGTTTTCCTTTCTCTTGATCCAAACCAAGATTTACTTGTTGAATGCTAGATAAAATATCAAAGTCATGATCTACCGCATTTCGCAATGAGGGTTTAAGCCAAGCCTTGAGCATTTGTGGAAAATATTGAGGATACAAGCGTACTTCTAGCTGATGTAATCCAGAAGGATGCGCCGCCTGTAGCTTCAAAAAGTTTATATTCTTGTTTAAAGTTTGTCCCGCAATGACCTTATCAATCCAAATCTCTAACGCTGATTTTGTGTTACTAAGAATAAGATAATCCTCAATGACAACGAAGTAGGGATTTTGAATGAGATAAATACCCGCTCCAAAAACGGGTTGCAAAACATCATTCATCAATATTCTGCGGATCGGATAGGTTTGGTGTACCGATTCTTCCGTCAATCCTTGGATGGCCCCTAAGGAATCAAGATGCTGGCGGAGTAATACGGTATCTTTAGTTTTGAAAATAGCAAATTGTGTCGCCGCTACCTCATTACTATAAGGTTCCGTCATTCCATAAGCAACTGTTTCCGTTAACCAAGGAGAGAAATATCGCGATACATTCAACGCGTCTTCAGTTGACGTAAGATTTGCAAAAGGCAGTAATTGGTCTGTTCCTAGCCGCAATAACAGAGCTAAATGGTCGGGCAATACTTTGGTTAAACCTTCATCTACAATAGGTACTTTATTATCTAATGCTTGGTAAAATGGATTCCCTGCGGGAGGATTTCCACTTCCTTTTATACCAATCGTATCTGCACCAAAGGACAAATCTAAGCGATACCAACTCCCTAAATGACTAAGCATTTTTGCCATTTCCCACTTCTTCGTTCTCAAAAAAGAAGAATACAAGGAAGGAAAGTTTTCAAAATTGAGGTACAATTGAATAGAGTTTGCAGCTACTTTCAACGCTTTCGTCGCTTTAAAAGCCTTGTTTCGACAAAGATTTGTTCGAATACTTCCTAGTTGACTCATTGCATCTTCCACCATGTAAGCGTGCTTCGCAAAGATCAATAAATTGCGATAGTTCGCCACGGATGCAACTACTCCATCTTTATTCTTAATGCTATATATGGTGTGTTTTTTAAGTTGAAAAGCTTGAATCCGATAATTTCCCTCTATTTTGGATAAAAAATCCGACAATTTGAATTTCGATTGGTATTGATCCAAAAGGAAAGTAAAGTTGATCGAAGAAGAACCACTCATTTGCATAGCAGCCACTACCCTTGCCTCGTTTAAAATTTTCTGATTGGTAAAAGCAGCTTCGAATAACTGCTCCAAAATGGCATAATCGCCCCGTAATTGTTGTGCCAAATGCAATTCCTTCGTTTGGGCAATGTAAGGCAGGCTATCTAGTTTCGTCCATAAGGCTTCACCGCGCTCCCATTCTACAATACAAGCCGTCGTGGCGGGAACCGCTTCGTAGGCACACACTCCAACGAAGGGCATTCTAAATAATCCGAAGAAAACATTTAGAATGAGTATAAACAAAATCAGAACGCCGCAACTAATTAATAATTTTCGTAAGTTCAAAGCTCAGTAGTATTGTTTGAGGTTGTTTTAAGCTTGATGTTAGCAACCGAAGGTAAAGGCTTGTAAGTCAGGACAAAGCTCTTTTCGAGTTTCGCAGCCATAGCTGCGGTGACGAGAAAAAGCTGAAGTAATGGATTGCAATGCGTTACCTGTAGGTATTTAGATCTATTTTAAAACAACTTCTTTGTGATTGATAGTAGTATTGAAGTTCTATTAGAAGTTCTATTAGAAGTTGTTTTAAAATA
>JBGCFY010000271.1:0-12751 GCA_045110315.1 Saprospiraceae bacterium | reverse complement strand
AAACAAAAAATTCAAAAAGAGGAATGGGTTCTGCAAAGCCGAAAAATGCTAGGCCTAATTCAGCAAGATGAACCTGCGACGATCCTCGCTCGTATCAAACAGAGAGGAGGTTCTCTCGACTTAGAACGCATTGGAACGGCTACGCCCGAAAATAAAGATGATTTACAACGCATTAAGAATATTAGTCCTTTCGAAGAATCAAAGCTTAATGCGCTTGGTATTTTCAGCTTCCAACAATTGATCAACTTACAAGTTGATGACGTGGCTTTCGTTAACGGTGCCATCGAAATCGAAAACGGTCGGATGATGAACGAAGATTGGGTTGCCCAAGCCGAAAGACTCCTCCAAAGAAAAGAAAAAGAAAGTCTTCACCGCATTAGAGAACGAACAGTAAAACTAGACTTCGATCGGATCGGAAAATCTCGCCGTGGATTGAAAGATAATCTCCAAATCATTACCGGAATCAGTGCTTTCACCGAACAAAAATTAAACGTAATTGGCATTTTTAGCTTAGCGCAAATTGTTAATCTAACAAAAGAGGATCTACTCGGAATCAGTGAACTCTTAGAGCTAGATCATCATCAAATCGATAAAGACGATTGGGTCGAACAAGCCAAAACGCTACTTTTAGGCTAAATTTATCCCACGCCATAGCTCGAATATCCATCAATATCGAGATCACAGCTCTCTTACTCGACGCTCGTAAGAGGGCTCCTCAGTAGAATCAATGGCTTAAACTATCCTTGAATGCGCTGCTCTCCTATTTCAAAACCCGCATTCCAAACTCCCCAGAACTTAATTAGGTAAAATCCTCAATTCGTACTTTTAAACAACTTCGATCGCTGCTGCTTGGTCATTGTCACCAATTGCTAGAATTTTAAAGCAGTGCTTATGCTCAAAATGAGCAAAAACTCCCTATATTTGCGACGATTTTAAAACCTATAAAATACCTCATTGATGAATTTTGATTTAATAGTTATCGGTAGCGGTCCTGGAGGATATGTAGCAGCCATTCGAGCATCGCAATTAGGAATGAACGTAGCCGTGGTAGAAAGAGAATCACTCGGCGGAATTTGCCTAAACTGGGGTTGTATTCCCACGAAAGCCTTATTGAAAAGCGCTCAAGTTTTTGAGTATATCTCTCACGCAGATGATTATGGAATTAGCGTTAAATCAGCAACGGCCAATTTCTCTAAAATGGTCGATCGTAGTCGAGGCGTTGCAGATGGAATGAGCAAAGGTGTTACCTTCTTAATGAAAAAGAATAAAATTACCGTCATCAATGGTCATGGTAGTCTAGTTCGAGGAAAAAAAGTAGAAGTAACTGACGATAAAGGGGCAAAAAAGACTTACGAAGCTAAAAATATTATTCTCGCTACTGGCGGTCGGGCAAAAACATTACCCAACTTGCCAATCGACAATGAAAAAATCATCGGCTATCGTAAAGCCATGACTCTTCCCAAACAACCGAAGAAGTTAGTTGTAATGGGAGCCGGAGCAATTGGTGTTGAGTTCGCTTATTTTTATAATGCCATTGGTACAGAAGTTACTGTAATTGAATACATGGATCAAGGTCTCCTACCTAGAGAAGATCCAGATATTTCTAAGGAACTAACTAAAGTATTCAAAAAATCAGGAATTACCGTTTTAGCAGGTACTTCCGTAGAGGAAGTCATCACAAAAGGACGAGGTTGTACCGTAAAAATAAAAAATAAAAAATCAGGAAAAGAGGAAGAATTGAAATGTGATGTCGTCCTCTCAGCCGTTGGGGTTGCTCCTAATACTGAAAATATCGGTTTGGAAGCGCTCGGAATCAAAACTGAACGTGGTTTGGTACAAGTGGACGATTATTACCAGACAAACGTTCCTGGTATCTACGCCATCGGAGATATTGTCCCCGGTGCTGCACTCGCCCACGTAGCTAGTGCAGAAGGAATCATTTGTGTTGAAAAGATTGCAGGTCAACATCCTGAGCCAATTGATTACAATAATATTCCATCTTGTACTTACTGTAGCCCAGAAGTCGCTTCGGTTGGGTATACCGAGGCAGCAGCAAAAGAGGCTGGCTTTGAGGTAAAAGTTGGTAAGTTTCCATTTTCTGCCTCCGGTAAAGCAAGTGCTGCTGGAGCAAAAGCTGGTTTTGTAAAGGTCATTTTTGATGCTAAATACGGAGAGTTTTTAGGCGCACATATGATCGGAGCCAATGTCACAGAAATGATTGCGGAAGTTGTTGCTACCAGAAAATTAGAAACTACCGGACACGAAATTATCAAAACGATACACCCGCATCCTACGATGAGTGAAGCCGTGATGGAAGCCGCCGCAGCCGCTTACGGAGAGGTCATTCACCTATAAAAAATAGAAATCCCAACCGGGATTGATCTCCTAACCCAAAGTAATCGTTGCTGCTTACTTTGGGTTATTTTTTGTCTAGACTAATCTACTTCTTCCTTATCTTTCAACGCCGCCACCGCCGCACGTACCATTTTCCGACTCATAAAATCAACCTTCCGATGCAGTGGATCAGCAATATTTTTCTTTTCGTGTGCCCGCACCTTTACAAATTGACAAGGTTGTTCCGCAAATAGCTTCAAAAAAGCTTGTACCGCAAGCTGGTTTCGAATAGCTTTTCCCTTTTTTGTTTTAAATTCTTGTGCTTGTAAAGTGGCTGCACGCAGAGGCAATCGCATTACATATTGACTATCTAGATAAAAAACAATATCCCTTTCACTCGAATAGTGACGTTGCAAATATTCCAAAGACCGAATAACCGCCATCAATTCCATTTGATTATTCGTTGTATCCTCGTGTTGTTCCGCTAAAACGATCTCCTCTTCGGCAACAATTATTGCGACAAAAGCCCCTACTCTTAACGGTGGATGACAACTCCCATCAGTATAGACCTTAATCGCCATAAAATTCAACGGTAGATTTCAAATTTTGAAAAAAACTTGCCATAAAATAAAAGAAGAGTAGCACATCGCTACTCTTCTTTTTTAATGGAGTATGTTTAGTATAATATTCCCCCATAAATGGGCGAATTTAAATACACGGTAACCTAATTAAATGTTACTCATTTACAGTGTATTAAACAATCTCTAATTACTTTAATCTTTCAGCGTCCACTTTAGAAAGAACTCTCCAACACTCGTGAGTTCCTGCTTGTGATTGTGCAACAGCATAATATCTGCCGTTCTTTTCTCTTACCTCGAATTCAGAAGTCTCAAACTTTGCTTTTGTCTTTACGTCGTAAAAGCTTAGATTTTCTTTAGCCATTGTAAAATATTTTAATTTAAAAATGTAAACAAATGTAAGCTTTATTCTTCATTTAAGCCTAAAATATGGCTAAAAGTACTAAAGTTAAAATGAAATTTTAAAACCCTGAATTTCTTCCATTTAGACTCAAATAAATGAAATTAAGTTGTTTTAACGCTTAATGCATTAACAGACAGTATTTTACAAATATTTTATTAAAACAATTCATCTTTTTGCTTGTCACAAATCTATCAATTGGAATAAATATTGATTGTATACAATTGGTAGGAAAATCTGCCCAAAGCCCTTATTTTCCTAGGATTTGCCCATCTTTTAGCACTCCCCTCAGCTAAAAATAGACAATATCCCACGGCGAGTTGTATTAATTTTCACCATTAATTCTACTTTCTGTGTATCACTAAATTAAATACCCCCCGTATTTAATAACCGTAATCTAAATCATCAAACATGAATTTTTTGTACGCCCCAGTGAGTACAACTCATTGGTATTGCAGTAGAAACAAGCTACTCGTAATACTCTTTTTTTACCTCAGCCTGAATGTACTCCACGCCGAAGGCACTAAACAACTCGACCCAAATAGCTCCGATGTTACCATGCTATTAACCAATACCAATGGTTATGGCTTATTCGCTGCTTATAATGGTGCTTCCGAAAATCGCTTAAATATTCACATTGCAAACCCCGATAATGAATTAGTCTACATTGGACTGCACGCTCCCACTTTTTCTGATGGTAGTACCGGAGCAGCCGATTATTACTTTAGAGTTGTTGATCCCACAGGGCAAGTTGTCTATGGTCCAACCTTAATTTCAAGTGTAACGGCCAACCTTAATTCGTGGGCAGATGCAACCGCTGGACCACTACCGATTAAAGGACCTAGCGGATATATTCCATTTACCTTTAATCCATCAGGAATGGCGGCTGGTGATTACCACATTGAATTCAGTGATCAACCAGGTACTACCGTCTCTACGGATCGTATTTACATCAAACATTTTGATATTACCGTTGCTAACAAAGCAACGAATACAGAGATTTTAGGTCGTATTTGGTCGCAAAACTGGGCTTTTAGAACCCCTACCATTAGTGGAACCGATTTTTATGATCGTCCTTTTAATGGAAAGCTTTATTCGTATTCGACGGATCGCTTTGTTACCGAGATTGACTTCAATAACTCTGGTTTCAAAGGTCTATCCTTCAACGTAGCACTCAACTATACTGGGGTACAAAATACGGGGAATATTGAAGTGGATCGGCGTTCAGTAGAAAATCAGAATAAAACTTATCCACTCTATAAAATTTTCTTGAATAACCCTGAGATCGGCTCTTACCCTTCTGGCATTATCGGTAGTATTGCCAATGATCCAATCGTCAATACTTGTGATGTCAATGATATGTGTATCCAAGTTGAAGTAACTCAATTGGGACAAGTTGAAATTTTACTAGACTTTGATCAAGGTTCTGGCGTTGGAAATTATGACCTTAATACAACTGATGTATTACTCACCGCAATCGTGATTCCCAAGGAAGGAGAATCTTCTCCCTTCAGTAGATGTATCGCTTGGGATGGAAAAGATGGATCTGGTACCGATGTCAACGTTAATAATAATGTTCCTGTTTCTCTTATCTACAGCCAAGGCGTTAATCACTACGCCGTTTATGACGTAGAATACCTAAGTGGTGGTTTGACCGTTAACCAAGTTCGTCCTACTCCGCTAGCAGGCTTTACACAGAAACTTTATTTCGATGATTCCAATATTCCAGATTTAACGGGCGATAGTTCTCCACAAACTTCTTTTTTGGGTTGTACCCCAAAATGCCATACTTGGAGTAATTATTCCTTCGGAAACTTAAATACAATCAATACTTGGTGGTTTTCTTCTCAAGATGTGCGTAGCAATGTGAACTTTCCAGCTTGTACACCACAAGCCAACGATGATACTGCCGTTACGAGCACTGGAATTTCTGTTGAAATTGATGTCGTAGACAATGACTTTGGAGACTTTCTCGACCCTTCCACCGTAAACGTTCAAACGCCACCTCGAAATGGAACGGTGAATGTCAACGTAGCCAATGGTCGAATCACATACACACCCAATGATGGATTTCACGGCATCGAAATCTTTGAATATGAAATCTGCGATGCTAGTATTCCTGCACTTTGTGAAGATGCCCTCATTACCGTAACGGTAAATGGAATTGAACCTGTAAATGATGATAATAATACTTTAATCAATACCGCAGTCACCGGTAATGTATTAACCAACGATTTGGATTTTGAAGAACATCCGATTACACTAAATACCACACCGACAACGCTTCCTCGAAATGGAATAGTTACCCTAACCGCTACGGGAAGCTATACTTATACACCCAATGCTGGCTTTTTAGGTATTGATGAATTCGAATATGAAATTTGTGATAACTTTAATCCAGCGGCCTGCGAAAAGGCAATCGTCACGATTGAAGTAACTGGACCACCTGCTTATACCAATAACGGAATCATTGCCAATAAGGATGATAATCGAACAACGGTTAATATCCCCGTTACGGGTAACGTCCGTACCAACGATCAGGAGCCTGATGCTGATGCGACTACTGTTAACACAACTCCAATTGCGAATCCGACTAATGGTACTTTAGTTTTAAATGCCGATGGAAGCTACGTTTATACACCCGACGAAGGATTCATGGGAAGCGATAGTTTTGAATATGAAATTTGTGATGATGGTGCACCAATTGCTTGCAGTACAGCAACCGTAAAAATTGATGTAGTACCTTTACCAAACGGTGGAGATCCTTTTCCTTTTGCAGGAGATGATTTTGTCCTAACACTCCATGACGTAGCTGTTTCTGCTAATTTATTAGGGAACGACTCTGACCGAGATACTATTCACATTAATCCTGTAACCAATCCAGTAAACGGAACGGTAACGATTACTGCCAACGGGGACTATACCTATACACCAGCTACTAATTACGTTGGTCCAGATCAATTTATTTACAGAATTTGTAGCGGTCCTTTGTGTGTCAATGCGACAGCTTATATTTTAGTATTACCGGAAGATAACGACACGCAACCTTACGATGACGACAATAGTACCTTTGTTGGAATTCCAGTCAATGGTAACGTCTTGACCAATGATAATGACTTGGAAGGTCATACAATCAGTTTTACAGGCTTCAGAGATCCTGACAATGCTGGGAATTTTCTTAGCAATACGAGCATCACTACCCTAGCCGGTATTGATCAAGCAGGTAATGCCGTAGCTGATGCTGGAGACTTGACTTTCCTCACGGACGGATCTTATACTTTTACGCCAAGTAGCAACTTTAAAGGTATGGTAAAAATAGATTATAAAGTCTGTGACAATGGCCTTCCTCAAGCTTGCAAAACGGCAATGCTCATGATTACCGTAGATGGTCCAAATCCAGTAAACAATACAATCATTGCCAATGATGACGAAAACGTTACGCTTCAAGATCTTCCTGTCAGTGGGAATATGCTAGTTAATGATGACGATCCAGAGGGAAATAGTTTGACCGTAAGTACGAGTCCAATTAGTAATCCTAGCAATGGAGCAGTGACCATTACGAACGCAGGTATTTACACTTACCAACCTAATGCTGGTTTTGTCGGTACTGATCAATTTGAATATGAAGTTTGTGATGATGGAAATGAAAAAGTTTGTGATACCGTAACCGTCCTGATTGAAGTATTACCAACTACGGTCATCAATAATACTACCTTTGCTGGAGATGATTTTGGAATGACTGAAATTAATACGAACTACAATGGTAATTTACTGACCAATGATCGGGATCCAGAAAGCAATACTATTACCATCAATCAAACGGTAATTCAAGATGCAACTCACGGAACGGTAACCATCAGCGCCAATGGAGACTACCTTTACGAGCCAGACAATGGCTACACAGGAACGGATCAGTTTGTCTATGAGATTTGTGATAACGGTTCTCCTGTCGCTTGTGTAAAAGCTACTGCCTATTTATTGATCGTCGATGAGTGCAATACCAAGACCTTGTACTTAACCGATCCCGCGAGTTCGACCGTAGCGGATGCTTATTGTACCTATGACAATTGGACATATTATTATGATCCGCTTGATCCAGGAAGAACAATATTTGCCATTGAGCATTTACCCGGAACACCAGGATCAAACTCCAACGCTTTTGAGGTAGAAGTCACCATTGACGTTACCAGTAATCCAAAGGACAAAGACAATACTAGCGATGGAATTCATATGACCGAATCATCAGCTAAAGATGAAGTACTATTTGTGATGGGAAGACACTGGAATGTTGACTTAACTAGTGGTAATTTAAACGGATGGGTAAATATCAAATTCTTTTACGATACGGATGAATACCTAGCCATTGACGATGCCTCTAAAGCATGGTTGGCAGCAAATAATGGTTCTGGAAAATTGAGTCTAAGTAACTTAATCTGGTTTAAAACCGTAGGACAAACTTACGACCCTACGACTGATTTGAGTCCTACGACTGTCAATACTGCCATTGAATTAACCGCAGCAGCAACGGGAAGAGAAAATGGAATTTCCTATGTACAATTTGATCGTGTCAATAGCTTTTCGGGAGGAACCGGCGCCGTGCGAGGTGGTGCAAATCCTGCCTTACCAATTGAGTTAACAGGCTTCCGAGGAAAATCAGAAGATTGTGCCAATAAATTGACTTGGGAAACGGCGGTTGAAAAGAATAGCCACTATTTTGAAATTGAACGGAGCTATGACAATGGCCCCTTCCTTACCTTAGACCGAGTCGAAGCTAGCGGAAACACTAATTACAAAAGTTTTTACCGTTTTGTAGATGAGCGAATCGAAACTGCTACGCAATACTACCGTTTGAAAATGGTAGACTTAGATGGAAGTTTCAGTTTCTCTGAAGTGATTGCTATTACTTCAAGTTGCGACGGAGAAGAAAGTACCATCCGATTATATCCAAATCCAATTGGTACAGAAATCCTCAAGGGAGAGTTTTACGCGCCACGAGCTTACGAAAGCGTGACCATCAAAGTGGTAGATATGACCGGAAAAGTATTACGTAAAATCCCAACTAGTGTTGAGTCTGGCGTTAACTTTTTCCAATTTGGTGTGGAAGATTTATCACCGGGTAGCTACATGGTTTTCGTAGGCAACGAACACTGGACAGCTACGCCACAGAAGTTAGTCAAGATTGATTACTAAATATACGGAACCAACAGCACAATAGGATTTAAATAAAAAGCGCAGACCGGAAATCCGATCTGCGCTTTTTCTATTTCAATTATTTAAAAAACTAAGAACCTTAATTTAGTTTTTGTAGTAAGCTTCGTTAGACTTTCCAGCTTGTACATTTTCAATTCTCTGCTTAAATTCGTTCGTCATTTCTAAGTTATCTTTCTTTGCGTAAATTTCTTTAATGGCACTAAGCGTATTAATATCATTAGGATTAAGCGCTTCTGCTTTTTGGAAAGAAGGTAAAGCTTTATCAAACATAGAGAAAACTTCCGCTTTTTTTGCTTCGTACTTACGCATTCCAGCTTTAGAATAATCATCTTCTAAGGCTTTCATATCCTTAGCGATATTTGCAGCTTTATTGTAGTACAAAGCACCAATACTGTACATCGCGTTGAAAAATTTATCATCTTTTGCTAAAGCTTGCTCGTAGTAACTCAAAGCGTTATCAAAATTAGTGGTAGCTTCATCTTTGTTGCCAGCTTCTTCTGCTTTTTGGTATAATTTATCGTAAACCTGGCCTAAAGTAGCATACAAGGCAACGTTATCAGGATCTTTAGCGATAATACCTTTCAATTTACCAACTAAGACTTCCATTTTCTGAGCCTTTAGGTAGTAGTTAATTTCTGCGTAAAGCAAAGATAAATCATCTGGGAAAAGCTCTCTTCCCGTAGTTAACATCCCAACTGCTTCCTCTTCCTTACCTTCTTTTAAGGCAATTTTAAACATTCCTTCGTATACTGCTGCTTTGTCATATTTAGCATCGTACAACTTCTTTAAGTGTGGCTTTGCATCCATTAACTTGTCCGCGTATAAAGCACTTACTCCCGTAATGTAGAGTTGGTTGTTCATATCGTCTTCCAAATCTAAAACACTTTTCATATCGTTTTCTTTCAAAACCTTATGAATATCAAGTACGGCACTAAATGCATCGTGAGATTTAGCAAAATCCTTTTTACCGTAGAGCGATGCCCCTAAGTTATTCAATTCTGTAATCGTCGCTAACATTCCTTTCAAGGCATCCTTTTTTCGATATTTTTTCTCAGCCATACCGAGCGCTTTATCAAAAGCTTCGTGCGCACCAAAAGCGGCTGTTGGAGCCGTTACGGTGTACTTAGGATCTTTGACTAACATTTGTGATTCGTAGCGAGCAAATTCGTTGTAAATTTCACCTTTAGCAAGCCATGCCTTGGTGCTTCCTTGCATTTCAGCATCTTGCATTGCTACATCAATTAATTCTTTTGCTTTAAGCAATTTTTCAGAATTATTAGCAGGATCAATATTGAATGATCCTAGTGCTCTATTTGCTTTCTTTAAAGCCTTAGAACCGGTAGGTTGTGCATAGCTCAGGTTAACAGCCATAAAAAGAGAGAATAAACCTAATAGTACTTTTTTCATTTTCGTTAATTTTAATTTACCAATGGTTCAAAACAACTTGGGATTTTTTTTCAAGCTGCTCTAAGTTCGATTTTTTCTGAGCGTATCTTTAAATAAGAAACATTAAACTAATTTTTGGGCTTAGCCAATGAAATCTATTCAAACACACACTCCGTATGATTATATAAGTTCGGAATTTATAGAAATAAAGTTTGGTGTAATAAGCCCGTACTAAATTTCCTATTATATAGACGTTATCAAGAATGCAAAGGTGTCCTAGCATTATGTTAAAGAATTTACCTAGGCTGTTAAGTACTGTTAAAATTTTACCTTAAAGCGATTTAAAACCCGAAAACGGTATTTTTTCAGCTAATTGGCAATAATTATTACAACTATTAAATAAGTACAAAGCACATTGTAATTTAAGGTACAGCATACTAAGCTTTCGGTAAATAAACTTCAGAAAATGAAGTTGGTGCTGATCTTTTCAATAACAGCACCAACTTCTAACTTCTATAAAAAGTTTGAATTACTTCATTGTTCAACTATGCTTCGGTATCATTACTGTCCGCGGCACCTGTATTTTCAGCATTATTTTCAGCTGTTGAATCTGTCGCATTTTCGTCTGTAGATTCCGTTCCTTCTGCTGCCACTTCACCGTTTTCTAAGTTTTCTTCCTCTTCGTCGCTTTCTTTGATCACTGCAACGTCTCCGATGTCATCGTCCTGTCCTAATTTGATTAATCTTACCCCTTGCGTAGCACGTCCCATCACTCTCATGTCTTTAGTAGCCATTCGAATTAAGATACCTGCCTTAGTGGTAATAATTAAATCATCTTCGTTCGTTACTGACTTAATGGCTACGAGTGCTCCCGTCTTATCCGTTACTTGAATCGTTTTAACTCCTTTTCCACCACGATTGGTAACTCGATAATCATCCAGTGCCGTTCGCTTACCATTTCCTTTCTCAGAAACTACTAAAACGGTTCTTGATTCGTCAGAAGGATCAACGCAGATCATTCCGACTACTGCATCATTCTTATCTTCAGACAAGCGTAAACCTCTCACCCCAGCAGCGCCTCTTCCCATTGCTCTTACGGTAGATTCAGGGAAACGAATCGCCCGACCACTTCGGTTAGCAATTAGAATTTCGTTAGAGCCATCCGTTAATTTAACTTCTAGCAATTGGTCTCCTTCGTTAATGGTAATGGCATTAATACCATTTGTTCTTGGTCTAGAGAAAGCTTCGATTGCCGTTTTCTTAATTAATCCCTGCTTCGTACAGAAGACAATAAAGTTATTGGCTAAGAAATCCTCGTCTTTAAGATCTTTAACGATAATATACGCCTTAACCTTATCCTCTTTGGGAAGGTTAATAATATTTTGAATGACTCGTCCGCTAGAATTTTTGGAAGCTTCAGGAATTTCATAAACCCTGAGCCAATGACACCTTCCCTGTTCAGAGAACAGCAATAAATAGTTGTGCGTTGACCCTACAAATAGGTGTTCTACAAAATCTGCGTCTCGTGTTTTAGTTCCTCTAGAACCACGACCACCCCGACCTTGAGTCTTATATTCTGATACTTTTGTTCGTTTGATGTATCCTAATTGAGAAATAGTGATGACAACTTCTTCGTCAGCAATCATATCTTCGATGCTGATTTCTCCATCAGAGTAGCTAATTTCTGTTCTTCTTTCGTCTCCGAATTTTTCTTTGATCTCTGCTAACTCTTCTTTGATGATGTCACGTTGCATCGTATCACTTGCCAAAATAGCCTTCAAATGCGCTATTTTTTTCAACAATTCTTCGTATTCCGCTTTGATTTTGTCTCGCTCTAATCCAGTAAGCTTTTGCAACCTCATTTCAAGGATTGCTTTCGCCTGTATCTCGGATAGTTCAAACTTACTCATCAAGCCATTTTTGGCTTCATCAACTGTTTTTGAAGCTCGGATGAGGGCAATTACCTCATCGAGATGATCTAAAGCGATCAGTAAACCTTCTAGAATGTGAGCGCGTTCTTCCGCTTTGTTGAGATCAAATTGGGTTCGGCGGATAATAACTTGAATCCGGAATTTGATAAATTCTTCCAAGATCTGTCTAACGTTCAAGGTATAAGGTCGACCATTGACGAGAGCCACATTATTTACACCGTAAGAAGTTTGTAGTGGAGTATACTTGTACAATTTACTCAAAACGACATTCGCCATCGCATCTCGCTTGATTTCTACCACGATTCGAAGACCATTACGATCCGATTCGTCGCGAATATCACTAATTCCTTCTACCCGCTTTTCGTTAACCAAATCGGCGATTTTCATCACGAGATTTGCTTTGTTGACTTGGTAAGGAATTTCGTGGACGATTAACGTTTCTCTTCCGGTGCTGGTGGTAACAATTTCCACTTTAGCACGCACCACTACTCTACCTCTACCCGTTTCAAAACCTTCTTTTACCCCTTGATAGCCATAAATAATTCCACCCGTTGGAAAGTCAGGGGCTTTGATATGAGTAATTAGTTCATCAATAGTAATCTCTGGATTGTCAATCATTGCGACGGTACCATCGATCACCTCAGAGAGATTGTGTGGCAACATATTAGTTGCCATACCAACTGCAATTCCCGAAGCGCCGTTGACCATTAAGTTAGGAAAGCGAGCAGGTAGAACGGTAGGTTCTTCCAAAGAGTCGTCAAAGTTCAGTGCAAAATCAACGGTATTTTTGTTGATATCGGATAATAGATCATCGCTGATCTTTTGCAGTCTTGCCTCAGTGTCTCGCATTGCCGCAGGACGATCACCGTCCATAGAACCAAAGTTACCTTGTCCATCTACCAAAGGATAGC
>JBGCFY010000270.1:0-8456 GCA_045110315.1 Saprospiraceae bacterium | reverse complement strand
CACTGTATCGTGGTGGTCATATCTCAGTCAACGGACCTGCCAAAGGAGTCATTGCGGTCATACTTTTGGGTATTGCATTGATGGATGATGGTTCAGGGCAAGCCTTTAATTATGTATTGGCAGCAGTAGTTGTCTCGGGCGCCATTCAAGTTTTGTTAGGCTTATTGAAGTTGGGTCGATTGGCGGATATCTTCCATTCTTCCGTGATTCATGGTCTTTTGGCAGCCATTGGAATTATCATCTTTGCAAAACAGATCCATGTTGCCATGGGCACACATTCTGATAGTCCGAGCATTATACAAAATCTTATTGATGCCGTTGTATACTTGCCTCAAGCAAATCCTTTTGTAGTGATTATTGCTTTGGCAGGCTTACTTTTGTTATTGTTTCATTCCAAAATCAGTTATCGGTTTTTCCATATTTTGCCTGCGCCAATGTGGGTCATTGCCCTTTCCATTCCGTTTGTTTATGCTTTCAATTTCTTTGATCAACATACTTTTTCACTCTTTGGAAAGGCATATGAGGTAGGCCCTAATCTATTGTTGGATATTCCCGATAATATTATGGATTCAATCATGCATCCTAATTTTAGCAAAATTGATACAATTGAATTCTGGACAACCGTATTATCCATTTTAATCATAACCAGTATTGAATCATTAGCCATTGCAAAAGCAATTGACAAAATTGATCCTTATAAACGAAAGACGGATTTGAATAAGGATTTGACCGGTATTGGACTGAGTACGATCGTAGCGGGTTTGATTGGAGGTTTGCCAATTATTGCTGTGATTATTCGAAGTACGGTCAATATCCATAATGGTGCGAAAACAAAGTGGTCTAATATGTATCAAGGACTTTTGCTGTTACTTTTTATTGTGGTATTGAGCCCAATAATGAGACAAGTGCCGCTATGTGCTTTTGCTATTTTACTGGTTTATACTGGATTTAAATTGGCTTCGCCTGCCGTTTTCAAACAAGTTTATAGTCAAGGAACTGAGCAATTAATATTCTTTGTTGGTACGATGGTTTTAACCCTTTATACTAATTTATTAATTGGATTACTTGGTGGATTATTACTGGCAATGGTCAGTCATATGTTATTGGCGAGGGTGTCCATACCTCAATTTTTTAAAATGGTTTACAATTCGGGTTCAAATTTGGTTAAGCAACCAGATGGTAGTTACGATTTAAAAATTAAAGGGATTGCGAATTTTTTAGGCATCTTAAAAATCGATAAATTGGTGGCCCAAATTCCTTCTGGAGCAGATGTCAATATTGATTTATCGGAAACAAAATTGGTAGGCATGACCTATATGGATTACATCGTAGATTACTTAAAGATGCAAAAGAATACGGGCGGCAAAGTCATCATAAAAGGATTGGAGTCGCATGTTTCTTCCTCTACTCATAATAGAGCTTTAAAAATTTCTTTAAGCAGTTCTAATACTAAATTATCGCAACGGCAAATTCGATTGCAAAATTTAGCCAACGAAGAAGATTATCAATACACAAATAAAGTAGATTGGAATACTTCTTATTTAAAGAATTTTCACTTTTTTGAAATTAGACCTGTCGAACGCAAAGCAAATTGTCTCAAAGGAACATTTAAAGGTTTGGAGGTGTCTTGGGAAATTGCGGATGTAACCTTCAGTGAAGGCGCAGCTTTTACGGCTGAGACATTTAATACGACGCTAATGGTCTTAAAATTGAATAAAAAAATACCCGTTTTTACAATGGAAAAAGAAGGAGTATTTGAAAAACTATTTGACCGAGTGATGGCATTTACGGGCTATAAAGATATAGATTTTGAGATGTATCCAGACTTTTCTAACAAATTCTTAATTATGGGGAATAAGGAGTCTGAAATTCGGTCATTTTTTACCGATGAAATCATTCGCTTTTTCGAAAATCATCAGATCTATCATTTAGAAAGTAATGGCGAAGCACTAGTCATTTTTGATAAAATCAAATTGGCGCGAACAGATGAAACCGTTGCATTTATAGATTATGGTAAAGAATTAGCCACGCTCTTAGCTGGAAAGACAACATAATGATTTCTTAAGTTTGAAAGGAATTAAGTACCCATTCTGGGCATACACAAAGCAGTAGCGTTTAGTGTAGCTATACGTAGCACCGTCATTCCTGTAGACCGTAGTACGCCATTAAAAAATTACTCAATCTTGAAAAGAATAGAAATAAAAAAAGGCCAAATCCTCCAAAGAGAGGGAGAGCTGAATACTAAAGTGTATCATGTTAAATCTGGATTACTCAGAAGTTATGCGATTGATAAGAGTGGCAAAGAAAATATATTTATGTTTGCTCCTGAAGGTTGGGTAATTGCGGATACGAATCCGCCATCAAAGCCTGCTGTTCTTTTCATTGATGCCCTTGAAGACACTGAAGTTTTCGTATTCGAGAAACATATTGAAAGAGAAAAAGAAAACTTGGTGCCTATTACCAAAAGATTAGCTGCTTTACAAAGTAGAATATTAATGCTAATAAGTACAAATGCTATTGAGAGATATGAACAGTTTGTAGAAACTTATCCTGAACTAATTCAACGAGTACCACAGCATATGATTGCTTCCTATCTCGGTGTCACCCCCGAGACCCTAAGTGCTGCCAAGTCAAAACGGCGTAAACGAAAAATTTGACTCATTTCTTATGAAATCATAATGCAGAAGAAATAACTCATTTTTACCTTTGTAGAATTATAAAACAAATCAATCAAGGTAAAATGAAAAAACTATCTGCTTTCTTGAAAACTGCTGCTATCCTTTGGATAATTTGGGGCTTGGTACACACCTTCGCTGGGATAATCACTATTTATTTTATTTCAAGTGGAGATATATCATCCGCAATATCAGGTATAGCAGATGCCATTCCTCCGGAGACTCTACAAATGGATTATCCAGCTGCTTTAGGTGGACTACTTGGTCAGCATGGTTTCAACTTACTTTGGGTGGGTTTAGTGACTATTATTTGTGGTTTCTATATTTGGAAAGGTAATAAAAACGCTATTTTCTTAGCTGCTATTGCGGGTGGTTTACTTGATATAGGCTATTTCCTTTTTATGGATTTAGGTGGATTTGTGCATTTTGTTCCAGGCACGGTGATGACTTTGATTTCCGCTGTTGCGATCATTTTAAGTTTCTATGCTTATTTTCAAAACAAAAAAAAATGAGCATGCCTAATGAAAAAGCACAACTACCTGCTTATCCTTATCTGTTGCTTTTTGCTTTGTTCTGTTGCTCAACAGTCTTACCCTTTTGAAGAAGAAAGAGCAACAGAAGATTACTCCTTTTTCAAAGATCGTACAAGCCTTTCTGCGAAGGAAGCCATTAGTCATAGGAAGCTCAAAATAGGTAGCTGAAAAATTGGGAATGAGATGATACCGCTTGTAAAAAAAATCACCCATTAAAAACAGCTTCTAAGAATTAATTTTACTTTCGGGATGGTCAAAAGACGGAAATTTTGACGATTCATTCGAAATGAAAGTGAATTGTTATAAAGATAGAAGCTCAATGATCTTATCCCTTACGCCGCCGCTCTTTCTAAAATTATTTTACAAGGGAAGTCAGAAGTAACTTTTACATTATGGTTAATAAATAAAGGAATAGAAAGATAATCTCCTCGCTCAAGAGAATGTACCGTATTGCCTATTTTGATTTCACAACTTCCTTCGACGATTAAGAACTTTTCAATTTCATCGGTATGGGTTTCGTCAGGAGCTCCATGTTTCAACCATATAATTAAAGTCGTCTTTTCTTCAGTGCTATTGATAATTCTTCCATGCATTGATTCGTAGGTCTCCGGCTCTTGCATATCTTCTCTTTGTAGCCATTGTGAAAAGTCAGCGATTTTAGATTCTGGACTAAGCGATGGAGGAGTAACCGGGACTTCACCATTAAGCAATCGGTCATTAAAGTCTATCTGTGCAAATAGCATTGGCTTCACTGCTGAGGTAACAGATACGGCATGTCCCAAAGCATAAGCTTCTAAAGCCTTTTCGATGGCCAAAATTTCATATTTAATAGTATCATCTTGTTCCATCGCTTTTTCTACGCGTAATTTTTCTGATTGTGATAGATCGCCTATTACGTATAGTTCTAATAATCCCGATGGTATAATTTGATCTTTAGACATAAAAAATTTATTAGACTAATCTTAACTTTTTGCAGTTTTCCTTTGTGTCTGTTTAAGCAATGAATTCTCGTACCAAATAAACAGAGCCTTTTTCATCCCGACCCCTAGTCGACAGCACAGCATCTTTAGTATTCACGTCTAATTTAGCGTTTTTAAACAACTTCAGTAATAATTTTATCCTTTTAAAGCAAAGTAACAAGAATCTCTTACCTTCACCTAAAAAAAAGATGAAATACCTATTTACTTGGATGAGTTGTTTACTAATCGGCTCAACCTTAACCGCCCAGCTAGTCATCAACGAACTAGACGCCGATACTCCAGGCATTGACAACATGGAATTTTTAGAATTATTATCCGACACACCAAATTTCCCCTTGGATGGCTACGTCGTTGTTTTTTTTAATGGATCAACCAATGGAAATAATTCAAGTTACTTTACGGTAGATTTAGATGGCTACGTCACCGATGTTAACGGATTATTGTTGATTGGGAGCAATTCGGTGAGTCCCGTACCGCAGCTTTTAATTTCGGAGAATACTATCCAAAATGGCGCAGATGCCGTAGCGATTTATCAAGGAAGTGATACGGATTTTCCAGAGGAGACCGTCGCGACGATTAATAATCTAATTGATGTGTTAATCTATGATACTTCGGATGCGGATGATCAGGATATGATTGATATTTTTAAAATGCATCCTGACTTCGAGGACATCGAACAAATTAACGAAGGATCAAGTAACAATACCAATTCTATTCAACGGAATAACAATGGTAGCTATACCGCAACGGTTCCCACGCCGGGTGCTTTAAATGACGGAAGCGGAATCGAGCTTAATGGAATCGAAATAGCAATTGCACAAAGCCAATATGGCGAAGGGGAAACCTTTGACATCGTATTTACCACGGAGGAAAATGTATTGACCACTTTGGATTTTGAGATTACTTTAAATGATGGACTTTTTAATAATGAAGACTATACCGGCAACACTTCCCTAAGCATTTCCACAGGACAAAATAGTGTAAGCACGACGATCACGCTAACGGATGATACCTTCGATGAAGGAGACGAAGTAGCCATCGTTCAATTTGTAAATCTATCCTCGGATTTTTTAGCTTTAAATAATAACATTGAAATACGAGTAGTCGATAATGACTTTGTAGTAGCGCCGTACGGAACACCAACGAGTCCTACTTACGGCGTCGTTCAGAGTACGCAGCCCGCTGGATATTACAACGATCTCGACGACAAAGCAGGTGAAGATTTGAGAGAAGCCTTACAAGATATTATCGCTGATCCAGATGTAGTGAGAGCGCAAACTTATACCGATATTATCGACATTTTAAACGAGGCAGATCAAAATCCAGCGAACAGCAATCAAGTGTGGTTGGTATACAGCGAAGAAGGACGCGCCAAGTTGGATTTTCAAATCACTTCTAATAGTACAGGTAAGTGGAACCGTGAGCATACTTTCCCGAGATCTCGGGCAGGATACCAAAGCGCTCCCGGAGATGAAGTGCAGGATGGTATTAATGTTTTCTGGGTAACCTCGGCAGATTCTATTCGACATGGTAATTCGGATGGTCACGCTTTGCGAGCAGCCGATGCGCAAGAAAATGGTGCGCGTAGCAATAAACATTATGGTGAGTATATCGGTCCTGCGGGAACGCTCGGAAGCTTTCGAGGAGATGTTGCGCGGAGTGTATTGTACCTTGAGATTCGCTATAATGGTTTGGAAATCGTCAACGGTTTTCCAGAAGTAGATGGTCAATTGGGCGACTTGGCAACGCTATTAGAATGGCACCGCAACGATCCACCCGACGACTTCGAAATGAACCGCAATAATGTAGTCTACAATTGGCAACGCAACAGAAATCCTTTTATCGATCAACCCGATCTGGTAGAATATATCTGGGGCGATGAAGTTGGCGAGGAATGGAGTCAAGTGGTTTCCACCCAAGAAGTGGATGCACAACAGGTTCAGGTCTACCCGAATCCTACTTCGGATAGAATTTGGATCAAAGGACTTAAAGCTGCAGCAACGGTATCCCTATACGCTGTGCATGGGCAACAATTGAATACTTACGCTGTGGTTGGCGATTCAGAAATTGACTTGCAGGTTCCGAGTGGTGTGTATATTTTGAGTATTGAGGTGGAAGGGGAATTGAAGACAGTGAGACTTGTGGTGCGAGCGGAATAAAAATAATATTGTCTAGAATCGAAGAGGAGAATTTACTCTAATTCGTTACGCTAGATGGTGCATGGCACTAGCATTCGCAATCCGAATGCTAGTGCTTTTTTGATAGGACAAACGTTTTTGAGTACAGATTCGATTAAAAATATGACCCGTAAGATGCAAGTTTCGAAGAAAACTATTAAAGTTGATTTTCACCAACTAATCATTCAACATCTTTCCCTGATAATCGAGTAATAGAAAAACCACATCTTACAAACCTGCACGTTTAAGTCCCATTGTCGCCAACCTTCTCTTCGGTGCGCGCGCCAACGCTTTTTCGAACTGCTGCTGCGCTTCTTCTTTTCTGTTTTTTGCAACCAACCATTCTCCGTATAATTCGAATGATGGTTTTACGATATTTGGAGGACCGTAAGTGTAGGTAGTTTCCTCTTCCACTTTAGTGGCTTTTTGCATCCATTTTTCGGCTGCCTTTTCCTCTTTGTTGAGTAAAGCCAAACTCGCTTGTAGCTCATAGGCTAAGACCTTTACACTATTCACTTCATTGACCGATGGTGGTTGTAAATACCGAGATACACCACTACACATTTTAGCGGCGCCGATGACCATTTGAGTTTCAGCTTTTGTGTGCATACTATTCAACTCCTTGATAGCTGCGTTCAAAGCAACTTTATCTTCCCGTTGATACCCAGCCATTCCTTGCGTAAAAACTTGAACGCCTTTTACGAGTAAGTTTAACTTATCCAAGTCGACCGTATGATTGGCGATCGTATCTGCCCAATTGCCAGACTCTGTTAGGTAATCCGCTTGCATCATGATGAAGTGCGCTCGAGCCTTACTAGATGGTTTTTCGGTACAATATTTTTTCATCTCATAGACCATTTTCTTCGCCTTTTCGATCTCTCCCTTTTGTAGGTATCCATACATCAACCATTTAAAAGCATGGTAACCTCTAGCATCATTATCCAGTTCTTTTTCATTCATACGCACAACACTCGCTTCGTAACTTGCGATATTACTATTGATCACCTCATCCCACATTCCCAAAGCCACAAAAATGTGAGAAGGCATATGCAAAGCGTGTTCCGCATCCGGCGCTACTTTAGCATAACTATTGGCCGCTTCTAAGGCTAAGGGAGCGTGTTCGGGATCATCGTAGGAATGAATCAAATAATGTAAAGCACCGGGATGATTCGGATTTTCATTGATAATATCTTGGACGATCTTTGCACCGACTTCATAATTGTCATCTACGGTTCTACTTTTTGAAGCACCTAATAAAGACAAGGCATAGAAGGCAGAAACTTCATGGTTTTCTGGATATTTTTTATGGAGTATTTCCATTTGATTTTTGTAGGCTACATCCAATTCCTTTTTATCTCCTTCACTATACAAAATTTCCACAGCCTCCAATAGATCGTGTTCCAATGGTGTTTTTGCTAGGGCCAAACGTGCTGTTTTCGTAGCGGCTAATTTCTCCAACGCGGCAGTTCCGTCTTCCGTATATCGTTCCTTCCAGAGCGGGTGATTAAAAGACATCGCTTCTCCCCAATAAGCCATCACAAAGTTGGAATCTATTTCCTGTGCTTTTACAAATTTATCGGCGGCATCCTCAAATTCAAAACTGTGTAATAATAACAATCCTTCTTGGAAATAAGGCGCGGCTTCGGCGGAACCAGTTACTTCCAATTTTACTTCTCCCAAGTTGGTTTCTTGAGCGACGGTTGCTGGTGCTTGCTCAGCGGCACACTGCATAAAAAGAAAGGCGATGGATAAAAGGTAAAAGGTGTATTTCATAATTTAAACTTTAAAGTTATCTAATAATTCGAAAAGCAGTTGAGAAGCAGAGATTTTTATTCAAGTTGAAGCTCTTTTTGGAGTTCGTACACCGCTACGGAAGATGAAAAAGCTGAAAAGTTGGACAAAAAGATCAATTCGTAAACATTTTTGGCGTTTTTAAAGAACTTCTCTGCTTAAAGGTAATAAAGTCTCCTAAATAAAAAAAAACTAGTGGTGTAAGCTCACGATCCAAAAGCTAGCCATCTTTTCTAAAAACAACTTAAGTAGTTCGCGCTATAAACAATAGGTTAAATGCATCAAATATTAATTCCGTTG
>JBGCFY010000269.1:0-7485 GCA_045110315.1 Saprospiraceae bacterium | reverse complement strand
AGCCTTTTAAATAAACTTTTTTACATGTTAACATAATAATAACAACCCTTTTATTACACTTAGATAAAAAAAGCCTAATTCTTTTATTTTAGTCAAAAAAAAAAAAAAAAAAGATAGTGCACTTAAAAAAGCTTGATATTCAGGAGGTAATTCCGCTATAGGGTTTTGCTCAAAATCTAGAAATTCTAAGTTTGACAAGCTGAGTAAGCCTTCTATCTTGCTTATCTGATTGCTTTCAAGGTAAAGCGAAGTTAAACTAGCTAAGCCATCCAAGCCTTCTATCTTGCTGATCTGATTGCTATGAAGGGAAAGCGAAGTTAAACTAGCTAAGCCATTTACCCCTTCTATCTTGCTGATCTGATTGCTATGAAGGTAAAGCGTAGTTAAACTAGCTAAGCCATCCAAGCCTTCTATCTTGCTGATCTGATTGCTTTCAAAGGAAAGCGCAGTTAACCAAACCATTTCCCCAACCACTGCTGGAATCCGATCCAACTCACAATGACTTAAATCAAGAACCCCCGTCTTTTCTTTTAATTCCTTTTCTATCTGCGCTTTGGCTTTATCATTCATGCTGATTGCTTTAGGTTTAATTCTTTGTACGTTTGTTCAAAGATAAGGAATAAAACGAAAGCTTGAATATATCTTGTTAAAGAATAGGCGTTAAACAAGTAGCAAGGAAAAATTACCTCCGATTAGCTAGCGAGCAAAGCAATCAAGGTTTTTTATTAAAAATTGTAGCATATTTGGGCTACTTAAATTTATAGCCTAATTGCTTTAGTAACTTGCGGTCTTCTTTTGAAAAGGTTTTTCCCTATAGTTGCTACGACTTAGTCAGTTTGGTTGATCAAATTTGAATGCATCTGATTTATAATCAGCCATGCTTTGCCTTATTTGATAAGGATATCTACTATTTTTAATCTTGCTGGAATTTAACGAGTTGTATTCGTGAAATTGATTAGGTCTAGAATTGCGTTTAAAAAATGATTTATTCGAAGGTAGTACAAAGACTGCAAGCAATACATAGATTATGAAAATAAAAAGAATGACCCAATAGGGAGATTGTTCTTCATCATTAGTATAGTTATACGTACGTTTGTTGTCACTTGATTTTTTCTTTGCTTGCCTATTAAGTAAATGTTGATGCTTTTCATTTCTTTGCCCTGCCTTATTTTTAGCTTTTTCAACCATCGAGATTGACGGCTTATTTTTAGATTGACTGATCGTCAGAGAACTGCCACAATGATCACAAGAAAAGAATCTAACGTTAGGCTTGATCTTTACATTAGCGCCACAGTTATTGCAACGCGGGGAAATTATTTTCATTAGCTATTATTTTTATTATAAAATACCGAAAAACAATAAGATTACTAATCTTTATCTACGAGTATTTATTTTTTATCGATCAATTGATCTCATTTGATAAGAAAAGAAAAGTAGTACAAGTATAATGTTTGAAATGGAGCGATTGGGACAGTCAAAGCGGCGATCGCAATACCTTTTTTTCGTGACCCAGCTTTCTCTTTCTTCGACGATGCTTTTTCAAAAATATTCCGTATTATGCCTTTGAAACAAAAGATTACCAAATTTTTAAAATATAAAACAATATGAAAAACTTATGTTTACTTTTAGCACTTTGCTTCACGAACAGCTTATTCGCTCAAAGCTATACGCTCTTGGGAGAAGATGCCGCAGGCGATCCGACCATCAATGGAATTGTGGATTTGCGTTCAATTTCTTATGCGGTCGATGAATCGGCGGATAGTCTTTGGTTTAAATTGGAATTTCATGATAACTTGCCGGGAGATATTGGAGTGGTTTTCGGGGTTGATACTGATTTAGTGTTAGATAATGGATTGAATTGGAATAGCTCGAATAACACAGACTTGTCACCAGAAGTCGTTTTTACGATTAATCGAAACTTTATCGATCCTACTTCTTTATATGGTTTCTCTAATAACGACTTGAATCAAACAAGCATCGTAGGTGCGAACGACTCTTCGATTATTGTAAATATGCAATTATCCAATCTAGATGCAGATGGTCGATTTAATTTTGTGCTTGGCTCGTCTACTTTTGATTGCGATGTCAACAATCGAACTATTTTTGATGACCTTCCCGAAACGGGATATTTTTCGATTGATTTGACGACTTCCGTGGCGGAAATCGAAGAAGCGACTGCTTTGAAAGTGTTTCCTAATCCAGTCAATGATCATTTTTACTTAGATCAATCGAAAGCTCAAGCGGGACAAACAACGAGGGTTTACAATGCGAATGGACAATTGGTTTTGGAATTATCAAAGCAAAGCAAAACGCTTCAAAAAATTGATTGTGCGGATTGGAAGTCAGGAATTTACTTTTTGTCGGTCTGGGATGGGAAGGAATTTAAGCGCACTAAGTTGGTTAAGTTGTAGCAATTTTTTTTGAAAATAAGGATTTGCTCAAACGCCATACGACCGGAAGCTCGTATGGCGTTTGAATTTTATGGTGATTAAGTTAAAAAGTGAGCACTCACAGTAAGTTACTTTTCCAAAAAAGCCTTAAAAGGAAGCAAGCACCCTATCTTCTAGGGACCTCAAACGCCAAAAAAACTTAGCATCACCATTCTTTGGCACTTCCAGCCTAATTCCCGAGTTTTGCGCTCGAAAAATTCTTGAGGATCATTCATACCAATTTTAGCTCAATTTTCGTTGAAGTTGTTTAAAAATGGGTGTTGAAATTAGTTGTAAGCGCTTGGTTTTCAAGATGAAGCTCCATTTTTTTTTCGTAGCCATCGCTACGGGGAAAAAAATTAGCTGAAATATTGGAAATCAATGGCTTGCAAATAAATCATCTATCTGTTTTAAAACAACTTCGTTACTAAAACGGTGCAGAACAATCCCGGAGTTAAATGGTTTACATAAAGGAAATCTCTAATATTAGAGCTTCTTAAAGCACTCGTTTGCCTCGAATTCATTATTTTTGATGGAATTTTACAAAACTGCTACAATGGACAGAATAATAACACTAGTTTTTATCTTGATTTCAATTGGATTATCCGCTCAAGAACCTATGCGCGTTACGCGTTCCGCCGCGGTGGATCGCGATGCGCCGATCTACAATATTTTTATCGACGCGGACAATAAGAAGTGGGTTGGTAATAGCAAAGGGACTTTTCAAGTTCATACGGTAGATTATGCGAGTAAAATCGAGAAGGAAGCTGGTCAGACTTCCCTATTTCGTTATCAAGGGGGGAATTTCAACGTGACGTGGAACACCTCGGCTGTTTTTGAGCTTATGAAAGCAAAAACGGATGGTCTTTTTGAGGGAGAACAAGATATTACAGGGGCTTTTTACGATCCTAACAAAAAAGAACTTTGGATCGGAACCAAAGGCATCGGGGTCTTTCGCTTTGATTTGAAGAAGGAACCTAGTTTGCTAGAACACATGACGATGGATAATTCCAAATTGCGAACGGATCAAATCACGGTCATGTTTAGCGACAAGCCGGGCAGTTATTGGATCGGAACCGAAGAAGGGGTTTTGCATAATAATGGTAGCAAATGGAAATTATATGAGCGTTACGTGAGCATTGAAGCGATTGATATTTCGGGGACGGATATTTGGGTGTACGGAGAAGAGTTCCTTTGGAAAGTGGTGAATGGAAAGGATTGGGAAGAAATCGAATTGGATGTAAGTTTGTCCGTAGGCAAAATCAAGGATATCACTTTTGATAGTAGAGGAAGAATGTGGATTGCTTCGAAAATCATTGCTCGGTACAATCCTGAGTTGGAAACGGTCGAAACATTTGGCGATGCAGAATATTTCACTAGTGATTTTCCGAGTACGGTAGCCGTTGATCAGGAGGATGCCATTTGGGTAGGAACAGAAGATAAAGGGCTTTATTTAATTGAGAAAGCCACGGCGATGTCGATTTCTTGTATTATGGAAAAAGCACCTGGCTGCGACGGTCAAAGTAATGCAGAACTCAAAGTAGTTGTTAGTGGAGGTTCCGAACCGTATACTTATCAATGGAATGGCGGATTATCCGGCGAGTTACCTAAAAATGTAAAATCTGGCGATTATATCGTCACCGTAACGGATAGCAAAGGTAAAAGCAAAACAGCCGAGATTTCGGTTAATGATCCTGCGATTGCGCTAAGCGTTAGCCCTAAGCAAGCAGAAAGTGCACCGAATGCCAATGACGGAGTTGCCTCCGTTGAAGTATCCGGTGGTCAAGGAGAATATACTTATCAATGGGATAACGGAGAAAGTACCATGCAAGCCAAGAAGCTTAGCCAAGGAGAACACTCGGTGACCGTTGTGGATAAAGCGGGCTGTAGTAGTGTGGCAACGGTGAGCATAACGCAGCAATCAGCTGCCTTAGTCGTTGCGCTTGAACAGACCAGTGAAGTAGCCTGTACTGGACAAGCGACCGCTGCGTTGAGCGTAACTATTAATGGTGGAAAAGGTCCTTTTCAATATGCTTGGAATGCAGCTTCCCTCAGTGGAGAAAATCCGCAGAACCTCGCCTCGGGAGATTATGAAGTAACGATTACGGATAGCGAAGGAAGCGTTTCTGCTGCAAAAATATCAATCAAAGAACCGGAAGCGGTTACCGCTAAAATCAGTGTAGAAGCGCCCGCAAGTACGGGAAATGCAGATGGGAAAGCTAGCGTAAAAGCGAAAGGTGGAACGGGTGATTATACTTACAAGTGGGATACGGGAGAGAACACCGCAACAGCTTCCAAACTCGGTCCGGGAGAAAGATCCGTCACCGTAACGGATGGCGCTGGCTGTACGATTACGACGAGTGTTGCCATTGACGAAAATATCCTTCCCTTAAATGCCGCGCTGGATCAAACCAATGAAATTACTTGCAACGGAGCAACCACAGCGGCGTTGACCGTAACCGCGAATGGTGGAAAAGCGCCTTATCAATATGCTTGGAGCACGGCGACGCTCAAGGGCGAAAATCCAAAAGATATCGCTGCGGGAGATTACGAGGTAACCATTACTGACGAAGAAGGTACAACTGCTTTAGCAAAAATATCAATCAAGGAACCCAAAGCGCTTACCGCTGAAATTAGAATTGAGGCGCCCGCAAGTACGGGAAATGCAGATGGAAAAGCCAGTGTAAAAGCAAAAGGTGGAACGGGCGATTACACTTATAAATGGGACACGGGAGAAGCCAAGGCGACGGCTTCCAAACTTGCGCCGGGAGAAAGATCGGTTTCCGTAACGGACGAAGCGGGTTGTACAATTACGGCGAGTGTTGCGATTGACGAAAATATTCTTCCTCTCAATGCCGCGCTTGACCAAGCCAGTGAAATCACTTGCAACGGAGCAGCAACGGCGGCGTTAAACGTCAGTGTTAACGGCGGAAAAGGGCCTTATCAATATGCCTGGAATGTTGCTTCGCTCCAAGGAGAGAATCCGAAGGATATCGCTGCGGGAGATTACGAAGTAACGATTACCGACGAAGAAGGTACGACTGCTTTAGCAAAAATATCAATCAAAGAACCCAAAGCGCTTACCGCTGAAATTAGGATTGAAGCACCCGCAAGTACGGGAAATGCGGATGGGAAAGCGAGTGTAAAAGCAAAAGGTGGAACGGGCGATTATACTTATAAATGGGACACAGGGGAAGCCAAGGCTACCGCTTCCAAACTTGCGCCGGGAGAAAGATCGGTTTCTGTAACGGATGAAGCGGGTTGTACAATTACGGCGAGCGTTACAATTGATGAAAATATTCTTCCTTTAAATGCCGCGCTAGATCAAGTGAGTGAAATCACTTGCAACGGAGCAGCATCAGCGGCCTTAACGGTTAGCGTTAACGGTGGAAAAGGACCGTATCAATATGCTTGGAATGCAGCTGCTTTAAAAGGTGAGAATCCAAAGAATATTACCGCGGGAAATTATGAGTTAACCATTACCGACGAAGAAGGTACGACTGCTTCCGCAAAAATATCGGTTAAGGAACCCGAAGCACTTGTTGCAAAAATTACCGTAGAAGCTCCGGCGAGTACGGGAAATGCAGATGGAAAAGCCACCGTAAAAATTAGTGGTGGAACGGGAGCTTTTAGTTATAAATGGGATACGGGAGAAGCCACGGCGACCGCTTCCAAACTTGCTCCGGGAGAAAGATCCGTTACGGTAACGGATGAGGCGGGTTGTACCGTTACAGCCAACATTGCGATTGATGAGAATATTCTTCCTTTGGCCGTATCTCTTGAGCAAAGCGGTGAAATCGCTTGTCATGGTGAAACTACAGCGGCGTTAACCGTGCAGGTTAATGGTGGAAAAGGACCGTATCAATATGCTTGGAATGCAGCTTCCCTCAACGGAGAAAATCCAAAGAATCTTGCACCGGGAACGTACGAAGTAACCATCACGGACGGAGAAGGCACAACCGCTTCTGCAAATTTTTCTGTAAAAGAACCGGAAGTCCTTGCTGCTCAAATTGTAGAGAATAGACGAACTTCAAATGAGAATAGTAAAGATGGAAAAGCAACGGTAGCCATCACGGGTGGTCGTTCGCCATTCACGATTAGTTGGGACAACGGAGAGAAAGGCAAAGAAGCTGAAGCATTAGATATCGGAAATCATACTGCTACCGTCGTCGATAAGAATGGCTGTAAGGTCGCCGTTGATTTTGAAACAAAGAAAAAAATTCTTCCTAGTTTGACCCTCGCTAAAATCCGAAAAGGTCAAACGATCAAAATGGAGCAACTTTTATTCGAAGCGGATAGTACGCGGATCACGCCTGTTTCGTTCCCCGTGTTGGATGAACTTTATGATTTTATAATCGAGAATACCTCCGTTGTTATTGAAGTAAGAGGTCACACGAACAATATTCCCCCTCCTGCTTTCTGCGACCGTTTATCTTCTGCCCGTGCCAAATCGGTAGCGGATTACGTGGTACAAAAAGGAATTGATCCCAAGCGGGTATTTTCTAAAGGGTACGGTAAACGGAAACCGATTACTTCCAATCGAACAAAGGAAGGTAGGAAAAAGAATCAGCGGGTTGAGGTGAAGATACTGAGTCTTTGATGGTTTGGGTTAGCGGTTTATATTGAATGAACCGCTAAGTAAGAATAGATATTTAGATTAGCAGCGTTTTGTGCTGTTATAAAATCAGCTATTGCTTTGGAAGAATTCCTTGTACAGCAATGGCTGATTTTTTTGTTGCACTTATTTTTTTAGAATAGCGCATCGTCCTTTCTGTGGTTCCTATTTTAGTTATTTAAATGCTTAAGAATTACATCCTCCAAGTTCATTCTTGCTCTTAAGGGAAACAAATAAATTCAAAATCTTAAAAATAAAATGTGACCTTTCCCCTACTCTTGCGTATAAATATAGTACAAAGTGTTTTTAGGTAGTAATTTTTTCCTGTCAGGAGTATCCCGTTTTTAGCTATTCAGCTACGTTTTCGATTGAGTTTACCAACGTTTTTACGAAAGTCATTTGAGATAAAGCCACCATACTTTAACTCAAAATTATTTATTT
>JBGCFY010000268.1:0-20620 GCA_045110315.1 Saprospiraceae bacterium | reverse complement strand
CAAACTCTCCAGCGAGAGTTATCAAAGAATACCGAGGTGAAAAAGGGGAAAGACCGATTTTAAAAGCGGCTTATATCGATTCTAGTATTTATGTCGGAGATGACCAATTAAAAGCTTTATCAAGTCTTAAATCTAAAGAAGAATTGATTGGCGAAATCATTGGATTATTACAATCTCCTGCTAAGAACGTTATTAGCGCATTGAAATCTGGTGGTTCTACAATCGCAGGTCTATTAAAGACCCTCGAAGAAAGAGCTGCCCAATAATAACCACAACATTTTATATTATGCAAGTTGTGGTTCCAAATATGGCTTCCAAGCGTAACGCATAATAAATTTCATTTATTAAAACTTAAAAAAAACTGTTAAAAAGACAGAATTAAAAGCGTTTGCAGAACAACTAGTTAATCTTACTGTTAAAGAAGTTAGCGAGTTGGCTGATATATTAAAAGATGAGTATGGTATCGAACCCGCTGCTGCAGCTGTTGCTGTTGCTGCTGGAGGAGGTGCTGGAGGCGGCGAAGAAGCTGCTGAACAAACTGAATTCGATGTTATTTTAACTTCAGCAGGTGCTGCTAAACTTAAAGTAGTAAAAGAAGTTAAGACCTTGTTAGGTGTAGGCTTAAAAGAAGCTAAAGATATCGTTGATGGTGCCCCTGGTGCTGTTAAGGAAGGAGTAGCTAAAGAAGAAGCTGAATCTATCAAATCTGCTCTTGAAGCAGCGGGTGCTTCTGTTGAATTGAAGTAATAACATCTCTTTCACTTAAAGGTCAATATGACAGTAATAATTACTTATACTTAATTTGACTTATCGACACAGAGGCTTAGCGAGTATGTAAAATACTGGCTAGGCCTATTGTCGTATTTGATTTAGCATTGATTATTTATTAGGGTATTTATCCACTAGTAAGAAGAGAAAAGCCTCCTAATTGCTAGATAAACAAATAACGAATTCAAATGGCATCTAACATTGTTATTAAAAACACTGCCGAAGATTTACGCATGAGCTTCGGTAAGATCAAACTTTCCTCGCAATACCCAGATTTACTTGAGATACAATTAAAGTCTTTCAAAGAATTCTTTCAGCTAGAAACTACGCCTGAGAATAGAATGAATGAAGGTCTTTACAAGGTGTTTCAGGAAAACTTCCCTATTACGGATGCAAGAAACATTTTTGTATTAGAATTTTTAGATTATTTCGTAGACCCTCCTCGTTATAGCCTCGAAGAGTGTATGCAACGTGGTCTCACCTACAGCGTACCACTAAAAGCTAAATTACGTCTTTCTTGTAATGATGAAGAACACGTAGATTTTCAAACTATCGTACAGGATGTTTTCTTAGGAAATATCCCGTATATGACGCCTAAAGGTACTTTTGTCATTAATGGTGCAGAACGTGTAATCGTTTCACAATTACATCGTTCACCTGGTGTTTTCTTCGGGCAAAGCTTTCACCCTAACGGAATTAAAATTTACTCGGCTAGAGTAATTCCTTTCAAAGGGGCTTGGATGGAATTTGCTACCGATATCAACACGGTAATGTACACTTACATTGATCGTAAGAAAAAATTCCCGGTTACTACTTTATTACGAGCCATTGGATATGATTCTGATAAAGCAATTTTAGATTTATTCGATCTTGCGGATGAGGTGCCTGCAACTAAAGCAGAATTGAAGAAGTCAATCGGTCGAAAATTAGCAGCACGAGTGCTTCGTAGCTGGACAGAAGATTTCGTAGATGAGGATACTGGAGAAGTTGTTACCATCGAAAGAAATGAAATTATCCTCGAAAGAGATATCGAACTTAATGAAGATAATATTGAACTCATCCTCGAAACAGGAGAGGAAACAATCATCTTACAGAAAGAAGATATCGAAGAAGATTATTCTATTATTTATAATACTTTACAAAAAGATCCTTCCAGTTCAGAAATGGAAGCGGTTCAATATATCTATCGTCAATTAAGAGGTACAGATCCACCGGATGAGGAAACAGCTCGTGGTATTATCGACAAGCTTTTCTTTTCAGATAAGCGATATAACCTAGGAGAAGTAGGACGATATAAAATTAATCGAAAACTTAAGGAAGACACGCCTAAAGATGTCCTCGTACTCACCAAAGATGATATCATCTTAATCGTGAAGTACTTGGTTAGCTTGATGAATCAAAAAGCGGAAATCGACGATATTGATCACTTGAGTAATCGTCGAGTTCGTACGGTAGGGGAGCAACTTTATGCTCAATTCGGTGTCGGTTTAGCACGGATGGCAAGAACAATTCGAGAAAGAATGAACGTTAGAGATAACGAAGTCTTTACGCCAATTGACTTGATCAACGCAAGAACACTGTCGTCTGTTATTAACTCTTTCTTCGGAACGAGTCAGTTGTCACAGTTCTTGGATCAAACGAACCCACTTTCTGAGATTACGCACAAACGTCGTATTTCTGCCCTAGGACCTGGAGGTCTTTCGAGAGAACGTGCAGGTTTCGAGGTACGGGATGTTCACTATTCTCACTACGGTCGACTTTGTACGATTGAGACACCGGAGGGACCAAATATTGGTCTGATTTCTACTTTGTGTGTACACGCCAAAGTAAATAAAATGGGTTTCTTGGAAACACCTTACCGAGAAGTAGTTGATGGGAAAGTTGATGTTAAAAATGATGCTCAATATCTTTCTGCGGAAGGAGAGGATTTCAAAAAGATTGCTCAAGCAAATTCACCAATTGATGAAAAAGGTGGATTTATCTCAGATAGAATCAAGTGTAGAGAGCATGGTGACTTCCCCGTGTTAACCGCTACGGAGGTGGAATACATGGATGTTGCACCAAACCAAATTGTTGGTGTTTCTGCGTCGATGATTCCTTTCCTAGAAAATGATGATGCGAATAGAGCCTTGATGGGATCGAATATGCAACGTCAGGCAGTACCATTGATCAAACCTAGCTCTCCGATTGTGGGAACAGGACTTGAAGGTAAGGTCGCACGTGATTCTCGTATGTTGATCAACGCAGAAGGTGACGGTATTGTAGAATATGTAGATGCTAATGAAATCGTTATCCGTTACGATCGTACGGATGAAGATCAATTGGTCTCTTTCGAAGATAATCGTAAGACTTACAAATTGATCAAATTTAAGCGAACGAATCAAGGGACTTGTATCAACTTGAAGCCAATCGTAAGTAAAGGTCAACGCGTAATTAAAGGAATGATTCTTTGTGACGGTTATGCAACTGACAAAGGAGAATTAGCATTAGGGCAAAACTTGAAAGTAGCCTTTATGCCTTGGAAAGGGTATAACTTTGAGGATGCGATTGTATTGTCTGAGCGGGTAGTTATCGAAGATGTGTTTACTTCGCTACACATTGAGCACTTTGAGTTGGACGTAAGAGATACCAAGTTAGGGGAAGAAGAATTAACGAATGATATTCCTAACGTCAGTGAAGACGCTACGAAAGATCTTGATGAAAACGGAATTATCCGGATTGGAGCTTGGATCAAAGAAGGAGATATTATCATTGGAAAAATTACACCTAAAGGGGAATCTGATCCAACACCAGAAGAAAAACTATTACGTGCGATCTTTGGTGATAAAGCCGGTGACGTAAAAGATGCTTCTCTAAAAGCACCTCCGTCTACGAAAGGTATTATTATCGACAAGCAATTATTTGCACGTGCGAAAAAAGATAAAGTTCAAAAATCAGCAGAAAAAGAGTTGTTGACTCGTCTTGATGATCAACACGCAATTGCTTTGAACGAGTTGAAAACAATTTTGATTGATAAGCTTTTGGTCTTGTTGAAAGATAAAGCTTCGGAAGGTATTAAAAGTATCTACAATGAAGCATTGATTCCTAAAGGAACTAAAATTTCAGGAGTCGTACTTAAGAAAATTGATTTCACTTCAGTTGATTATAGTAACTGGACGGATGAAGCACATACCAATGGTTTGATTGCTCGATTGTTACACAATTATAGCATTAAAGTCAATGAAGAAATAGGTAAGTATAAGCGGGAAAAATTCAACGTAAGTATTGGAGATGAACTTCCTGCTGGCGTATTGAAATTGGCTAAGGTATATCTTGCGAAAAAACGTAAGTTGAAAGTAGGAGATAAGTTAGCTGGACGACATGGTAATAAAGGTATTGTATCTAGAATCGTTCGACAAGAAGATATGCCATTCTTAGAAGATGGTACTCCGGTCGATATCGTACTGAATCCATTAGGTGTACCTTCACGGATGAATCTTGGACAAATTTTCGAAACGGTATTAGGTTGGGCTGGAGAAAGATTAGGCCTTAAATTTGCAACGCCGATTTTCGACGGAGCCAAAGCGGATGAAATTGAAGATTACATCCAAAAGGCTGAATTACCTTCTTACGGTCAAACTTATTTGAGTGACGGAGAAACCGGAGATAGATTCCACCAACAAGCAACGGTAGGCGTAATCTACATGCTGAAATTATCTCACATGGTAGATGATAAGATGCACGCTCGTTCTATTGGACCATACTCATTGATCACCCAGCAACCACTTGGTGGTAAAGCACAGTTTGGTGGACAACGATTTGGTGAAATGGAGGTTTGGGCACTGGAGGCTTTCGGTGCGGCTAGTATCCTACAAGAATTATTAACGATCAAGTCGGATGATATTCTTGGTAGAGCTAAAGCCTACGAAGCCATCGTGAAGGGAGATAATCTTCCAGAACCAAACATACCGGAATCGTTCAACGTACTTGTACACGAATTACGTGGTCTTGCTTTAGATGTAAAATTTGATTAACCAGTAGTGGTGTTTGTACCGATAAAAATTTATCGTCCCTCATCAGTTAAATAGCTTATAAAATATGCCATTTAAAAAGAATCAAAAATTAAAGAATAGCTTCGATAGTATTACTATCAGCCTTTCTTCGCCCGATGACATTCTCGAACGTTCTTTCGGAGAAGTACTCAAACCAGAAACCATCAACTACCGTTCTTATAAACCAGAACGAGATGGATTATTCTGCGAGAGAATCTTTGGTCCAGTAAAAGACTATGAATGCTATTGTGGTAAATATAAAAGAATTAGATATAAAGGTATCGTTTGTGATCGATGTGGAGTTGAAGTGACCGAGAAGAAAGTTCGTCGAGAACGTATGGGGCACATCAAGTTGGTCGTACCTGTTGTTCACATTTGGTTTTTCAAATCTTTACCAAATAAGATTGGATATCTTTTAGGACTTTCTTCCAAGAAATTGGAAAGTATTATCTATTACGAACGATATATTGTCATCCAAGCGGGGGTGAAAGAAGAGGATGGTATCAATAAAATGGATTTATTGACCGAAGAAGAGTATTTGGATATTTTGGAAGGACTTCCAAAGGAAAATCAAATGCTCGAAGATGATGACCCTGTGAAGTTTCTTGCCAAAATGGGAGCAGAAGCTGTTCGTGATTTATTGATGCGTTTGGATTTGGATCAACTTTCGTATGATCTTCGTCACCAAGCCGCTAATGAAACTTCTCAGCAACGTAAGTCAGAGGCTTTAAAAAGACTACGAATTACGGAAGCTTTCCGAGATGGTCAAACGCGAATTGAGAATCGACCAGAATGGGCAATTATTCAATTCTTACCCGTTGTACCACCTGAATTGAGACCTTTAGTCCCACTAGACGGTGGTCGTTTTGCAAGTTCAGATTTGAACGATCTCTACCGAAGAGTAATTATCCGAAATAATCGTTTGAAGCGACTTTTAGAGATCAAAGCTCCTGAAGTTATCTTGCGTAATGAGAAGCGGATGTTGCAAGAAGCGGTTGACTCTTTATTTGATAACTCTAGAAAATCTAATGCTGTAAAAGCAGAAGGTGGTCGAGCTTTAAAATCTTTAAGTGATATTCTTAAAGGTAAGCAAGGTCGTTTCCGTCAGAACCTTTTAGGAAAACGGGTAGATTATTCTGGTCGTTCCGTAATTGTAGTAGGACCAACGCTTAGACTGCATGAATGTGGTTTGCCGAAAGGTATGGCAGCAGAATTGTTTAAGCCGTTCGTTATTCGTAAGTTAATCGAAAGAGGAATTGTTAAAACGGTTAAGTCCGCTAAGAAACTAGTAGATCGAAAAGAACCCGTTATTTGGGAGATTTTAGAAAATATTTTGCGCGGTCATCCAATTATGCTTAACCGAGCACCAACGCTTCACAGACTTTCAATCCAAGCATTTCAGCCTAGATTGATCGAAGGTAAAGCGATTCAGTTACACCCATTAGTATGTGGTGCCTTTAACGCCGATTTTGATGGTGATCAAATGGCTGTACACGTTCCATTGAGCCAAGCAGCTATTTTGGAAGCACAGGTTTTAATGTTGGCTTCTCACAATATTCTAAACCCTCAGGATGGTTCGCCAATTGCCTTGCCTTCTCAGGATATGGTATTGGGACTTTATTACCTTACAAAAGAACGAACAGGAACAGAAGAAAGACCGGTAAAAGGAGAGGGGAGAACATTCTACTCTGCGGAAGAAGTAATGATTGCCTACAATGAAGGTCAATTAGATTTACACGCAACGATTCATGTAAGAGTGAAAACGGTAGATGAAGAAGGTAATATCAAACATGAAAGAATTAAGTCAACTACTGGTCGAGTAATCTTTAATGAATCAGTGCCAGAACGAGTTCCTTACGTAAATCAATTGCTTACGAAGAAAAACCTTAAGAAGGTTATTAGTGGAATTATCGTTCAAACTGATTTTAATGTTACTGCAGATTTCTTAGATTCTATCAAAGAACTAGGATTCCTTTGGTCTTTTAAAGGAGGTCTTTCTTTTAACTTAGGTGATTTGATTACGCCTACTGTTAAAGCGAAAACTTTGGATAGTGCCCAAGCGGAAGTAGATGAAGTGTGGGATAACTACGAGATGGGATTGATTACCAACAACGAGCGGTACAATCAAATCATTGATAAGTGGACTTACGCGGATAATACGATTACCGATAACTTGATGAAAGAATTAGCAGAGCATAAGCAGGGTTTCAACTCAGTTTATATGATGCTTGACTCTGGTGCGCGTGGATCTAAACAACAAATTAAGCAGTTGTGTGGATTACGGGGACTGATGGCAAAACCGAGAAAGTCGGGTGACACTGGAGGAGCGATTATTGAGAATCCAATTCTTTCTAATTTCCTTGATGGTCTTTCTGTATTAGAATACTTTATCTCTACACACGGTGCTCGAAAAGGTTTGGCCGATACCGCATTGAAAACAGCCGATGCAGGTTATTTGACTCGTAGATTGGTGGATGTTTCTCAAGATGTTGTCATCCTAGAAGAAGATTGTAGCACACTTCGTGGTATTGATACTACGGCGTTGAAAGATAATGAAAAAGTAATCGAAAGTTTATCTTCCAGAATTCAAGGTCGATATACTTTACATGATATTACAGATCCAGTATCTGATGAGATGGTATTGGAAGCAGGGGAGTATATTTCTCCTGAAGTGGCAGATCAAATTGAAGATCTAGGAATTGAAATGGTGACGATCCGATCTGTATTGACTTGTGATACGAAGCGAGGTGTTTGTACGAAGTGTTATGGTAAAAACCTAGCAACGGGTAGAATCACAGAAGCGGGAGATGCAGTAGGAATTATTGCTGCTCAGTCGATTGGTGAGCCGGGTACACAATTAACCTTACGTACTTTCCACGTAGGTGGTATTGCCCAAACATCAAAAGCAGAATCAGAGTTGGTTTCTAAATTCAACGGTAAAGTTGAGTTTGATGCGGTAAGAACAACCGAGTCTGTCGATGATCAGGGTAATAAATCTAATGTAGTCTTAACACGAGCGGGGGAAGTAAGAATTGTAGATTCTAAAACGGGTAAGCAATTTACTTCTTTACACGTTCCTTACGGAGCAAACCTTTTCGTAGAAGATGGTGCGGAGATCAAACGTGGTGACGCAATTTGTGAATGGGATCCATTTAACGCGGTTATCATTTCTGAATTTGCAGGAATTGTACAATTTGATTCGATCAAGGAAGGGGTTACTTTCCGAATTGAAAGAGATGATCAAACAGGGTACGCAGAGAAGGTAATTATTGACTCTAAGAGCAAGCGTTTGATTCCAACAATGAGAATCATTTCTCCAGACGGAGAAGAATTGAGAAATTATAACTTACCTGTGGGTGCCTACATTTCTATTGAAGATGGTACTTCTATTCAGGCAGGGGAACGTTTAGCTAAGATTCCTCGTAAATTAGGTAAGATTCAGGATATTACGGGTGGTTTACCAAGAGTAACGGCATTGTTTGAAGCAAGAATTCCTTCTAATCCTGCTGTAACGGCAGAGATTGATGGTGTTGTTTCTTTTGGTAAAATCAAACGTGGTAATAGAGAAGTTTTCGTAGAAGACGAGAAGAGTGGTCAACGTAGAAAGTACTTAATTGGTTTATCTAAGCATATCCTCGTACAGGAGGGTGATTTCGTGAGAGCGGGAATGCCACTTTCTGATGGTGCAATCGCTCCAAGAGATATTCTTAATATCAAAGGACCTTCTGCTGTTCAAGCTTATCTTGTTAATGGTGTACAAGAAGTATATCGTTCGCAAGGTATCTCAATCAACGATAAGCACATCGAGGTTATTATTCGTCAAATGATGAGAAGAGTTCAAATCGTAGACGCAGGAGATACTACTTTCTTAGAAGGCGAAGCTGTTGAGAAGTATGATTTCTTAGAACAAAACGATTGGATTTATGATAAGAAGTTTATCACCGAATCGGGAGAATCTCAGAAATTGAAACCTGGACAATTAGTTTCTTTACGTCAATTGAGAGAAGAGAATTCTTTCCTCAAGCGGAATGATAAGAAAATTGTTCAATTCCGAGATGCTGTTGCTGCAACCTCTACTCCAATCCTACAGGGTATCACAAAGTCTTCTTTGGGTACAATCAGTTGGATTGCTGCCGCTTCTTTCCAAGAAACAACAAAAGTATTGAGTCACGCCGCTATTGGTGCGAAGCAAGACTTCTTGATGGGACTAAAAGAAAACGTAATTGTAGGAAAGCCAATTCCAGCTGGTACTGGCGCGCGTAGATACAATAACTTATTCGTCACGAGCAAAGAAGCGCACGAAGCTTACAAAGCTCGTCAACGACACGCAGAAGTAGAAGATATGGAATAATAAATAAGTAATTCCAATACATAAAAAAGCGGGGCATTGAATTTTAATTCAATGTCCCGCTTTTATTTTTATGATAAATAGACTTAAATGAAGTCCTATGAAAAATTAACGTTTCGCGTATACTTGCGCATATTTTGCGATGTACTTTCCAATAATATCAAACTCGAGATTTATTGTATCTCCTGCTTGAATAGCATGGAAGTTGGTATGTTCATAAGTGTAAGGAATGATGGCTACCGAAAATTCATCTGCGGATGGATTAACCACCGTGAGACTTACGCCGTTAATACAAACGGAGCCTTTATCTACCAAAATATGATTTGGATTGGCCTGATAGGTAAACGTATAATACCAACTGCCTTCTACCTCTTTTACCAATTTACAAATGCCAGTAGTATCGACGTGACCTTGTACAATGTGTCCGTCAAGTCTGGCACTCGCGACCATCGCTCGCTCTAAATTAACTCCGTCTCCAACTTTTAGACTAGCTAGATTAGACCGTTGCATCGTTTCTTCGATGGCGGTTACGGTGTAGGTATCTCCTTCAATCGCAACCACGGTTAGACAAACACCATTGTGCGCTAAACTTTGATCTATTTTCAATTCGTGTGTTAGAGAAGATTTGAGGCTAAGGTGGTAATTGCTGCCTTCTTTTTCAATTTGGGTAACCTTTGCTAAGGTTTCAATAATTCCTGTAAACATAATAATTTTGTCTTAGTACTTACTTAAAGTAAAATAGCGTGTATCACACATGCTAAACTAATAACAGTAAAGATAAAGATTAGTTTTCAATATTCTCTCGAAAGCGACTATCGGCTATTACAATTGAGCGCTTAGGAAGAACTAGTCGTCCTTATAAACAACTTCAATTCAATGTAGAAAAGAGAACCAAGAATTTGTAAAGGGAATTATCGTCCTTTAATTAAGTGAATATACCCGCTTAAAATTTCGGAAGCTTGGACCACGCCCGTCACCCGTTGTTCGAATACTTTACAGGAATAAAAATAAACACCTTCTGCAAGATCATCCCCCGTTTGGTTGGTTCCATCCCAATTAATATCAGGGTTTTCACTTTCAAATACCAATTCTCCCCAACGATTGAAAATATTAAGTTCAATTTTATCCACAAAACGGTAAGGAAAAGGAATAAAGAAATCATTGGCATTATCACCATTTGGAGTAAAGACATTAGGTAGCTCGTAGATGGGACAATTATCTACACAAACAATATTGCTAAAGACACTTTCATTATCAAAAGTATCAATGGCAGTGACAGCATAGCAACCTGCGATACCAATATCTGGCTGGTGTTGATAGCTAGTATCTTGCGAATCATCAATATATTCGATGAACGTAAATTCGTCTCCTTCCGCAGCGGCATAGTAAATACCGTAGCGTACCACATCATCTGTTTCTTCACAAATATTGTTTGGATTTTCCCAAATTAGATTATTAATGAAAGTCTCAGGATCAGTAGAGGCAACTTCGCCATCACAAATATTACTAACGATAAGGGGAGGAGGGCAGGGCGGAATCGTATCTAAAGGAATTCCACAAGATTCCTGAGAATTATTGATCAGTGGACTCATAATGCCATCGATGCCGTAAGAACCTTCACTTTGAACAAAATAACAATATTCTTTACCATTGAGTAGTCCTGTATCCTGATATTCTTGTACCGTTGAGGTGCCAATTATTTGGAATACTCCCGCATTATTTTGACGGAAAATGGTATAGCTATAATTTTCCCAAGGTACATCTTCTTGCCAAGTGAGAATATTTGTTTCGTCGGTAGAGGCGATGTTGAGAAAGATGGAAGAAGCTAAGCCTGTAGTATCAAAAACTTCCCCTTCTGCTGAGAATATTACTTTGTAACTGTAAGGAGTGGAAAAAGTATTTAAGCCACTATCCACAAAAAAGGTATCATTCGCTTGCCAGAAGGTTGGACTCGTAAAATCTGCTCCGGGTACTGCCGTGTAATTATTATTTGTAATGCCTGTCGCTCGTAAAAGTTGATAGCGATAAGGTCCCATATTTTGTATTGTATCAAGATCTTCAGCGACGGGTTTAGTCCATCTGATATTCATCGTTCCATTAGTAGCGTCCGTAGTGAGCACATCCACATTAGTAATCAAAGGAATATCCCTGCTGAGTTGCAAACATTTTTCTTCGGAAGGCAAACTAGATACTTTATTAAATTCATTTCCTGCTGCAGAAAGTTTGGCAAATTCTCCTAAAATTCGGTAGCAATAGGTTTTACCTCGCTCTACATTTTCATCTAAATAAAAATAGATAGAATCACCCTGTGACTCCATGACAGGAACAGTGGTCAATTTTGTATATCCTTTTCCGGCTAGACCGGGATCACAATTATCCACAGGAAAAAGATTACTCCCTTCTCTTCGCCATACCGTAAATCCTCGGAAGTACTCCTCTGCGGCATCTTCGCAACTATAAGGATTTTCCCAACTAACGAAAATACTGCCTGTAATATCTTCTACTTTGACATCTTCGGGCGGCGGCCCTACTACTTTTATTCGCACCGTTTTAAGACTGGAGAGGTAAGAAGTGTCAGTACTTAAACCACCATCATTTGTGGTGACGATGGGCACATTATCTTCTGTCCGAAAGATGACGGAATAATATTGATTAGAAATATGTTCACAAGCGGTATTCCAAGTAAAGGTCCCAACCAAGGGGGGATCTTGATAGCCGGAAGCTACGGTAAAATTAGCGTTTTGGAAAAAATTGTCTAAAAGTGGTCCTCCAATTGCAGAAAGAGAAACTTTTTGATCTGGCTCGGAAGAAGGCGGCGTAGCAATGACATCGAAGCTGACCGTTTCTCCGGCAATAACGCAAATTTCCATATCTTCTACTTCTACCTCGGGCGGCATATTATCACAATTGTCGACTACGAGGACTTGCATATCGCGAATCACCGTATCTAAAGGATTATTATTTCTGTGAGAGACGATAATCATGGTAATGTTAAACTCACCGGGAACTTTTGGGGAAATCCATAAAAAATCTCCAGTCACTTCGTTTAGATCAATGACATTATCTGCTCCAGGTTGAATCTGATTAGGAAAACTATAGCCGGGTACAATTAAACCTACACCTTGATAAGGGACAATCAGATGATAAGAGAGGCTATCTCCATCTGGATCGTAAGCATTAGGATTATGTAAAAAAGGTTGTCCAACACAGGCTATATCGACGGGGGGCTGCAAGATAACGGGAGAACTATTCACGCCTCCAAACTGCGGATTAAAAAGGGTAACGGTCGATTCTAGGTGAAAAGGAACCGTATCGGAGCCACCGGGGTTGATATTTTGAATTCCCTTAATCCGATTCGGATCGCTCATATACATGGTGTACGTCGCAAATCCTGCATAAGTATGCTGGGCGGTGTAGGTGTTCTTTTTGATGTCGTTGGGTAGTTGAGTACCGTTACCATTGTCTCTTAGTACAAATTCACAGGTGCCATCTCCCCAACAAAGCCGTAAACTATCTCGATCGGCGGGGACACTACTCGTTTTAGTATAGGTGGTAATGATTGCCGTAATACTCAAATTACCCGTTTGGATATAAGTGATCTCGCCCGCTCGGTTGTGGGTCGCTTGTGCCTGATTAGGGAAAAGCAAGAGCAACAAAATGGCAAGAACAGAAAATTTGAGTAAACGTTGCAACATCGGTTTCTTTTTAGGTAAAAGTATATTACCGTTGAATAATTAGACTAGCGGAATGAAAGTTCACTAGGGATACTAAACGGTCGATTAAAGTTACTATAAAATCAACGAAAAAATAGCATAAATAGTTTGTATCTATTTACGTTAGAAAGCTATATATGTTATAAAAAAGGAAAATAAAGTTGTTTTTAGCGGCTGGGCGCTGAGATTTAGGTATTGCGTGGTGTAAGAAGTGGTGATCGCTAAGGCTTTGATAAATCTTTAGGCGTGGTAATAAAACAACAAAGTAAGGGTAACGCTAGCGAAGAAAGGTATTCCGTAAAATAAAATTAGCAGGATCGTATTCAACTAATTTTTCTTCAACGCCAACAAACAAGCCCGCAAACTCTCCCGCCAATGTGGAATATCGATCCCAAAAGTACTCGTGAATTTATGTTTGTTGAGCACGCTAAAAGGTGGTCGACTAGCGGGGGTTGGATAAGCCGTCGTTTCGATGGGTTTGACGATACAGTTAATATTCTCCAATTCAAAAATAGCTAAGGCAAAGTCGTACCAAGAGCAGACTCCTTCGTTGCTGTAATGAAAAACACCTTGTAGTTGCGCTGCGGAAAACTGGCCGTTTTCTTTTTGTTCAATGAGGTGAAGCATTGTATCTGCCAAATCGCGTGCGTAAGTTGGCGTACCAATTTGATCAAAGACAATTCCTAATTGGTCTCTTTCGGTACCGAGTCGAATCATTGTCTTGACGAAGTTGTGCCCGAAAGAAGAGTAAACCCAGGAAGTTCTCAGCACCATCGTCTGTGGATGAGTTGCCAAAGCAATATCGTCACCCGCTAATTTCGTACGCGCATAAACACTTTGTGGATGAGTAAGGTCACCTTCTTTGAAGGGGGTATTTTGTTGATTGTGGTAAACGTAATCTGTCGATAAATGGAGTAACTGTGCTTGGTGATTAGCGCAAGCTTGTGCTAAATTTTGGGCACCCGTCACGTTGATTTGCTGCGCCAAGTCGGACTCGGTTTCTGCTTTGTCAACGGCCGTATACGCTGCACAGTTGATACAATAATTAGGCGCGTGTTTTGCAAAAAAATTATCGACCTGCTCGGATTTGGTAATATCTAAGTTTTGCGCATCCGTGAAGTGAAATTCAAATTGAGGGTAAGCTGCTGCTAATGCCTGTAATTCACTACCCACTTGTCCGTTACTGCCCGTTACTACAATAGAAATCATCAAATACGATTATAGAAATGAAAAAATTGAATGTGGTTATTCCCTGAACTAAGCAGGTGCAAAGGTTCGGTGTTTTCCAAAAAGTGGATTCACGCGATCTTTTTCGGAAAGTACTAGTTTTTCTAATTCAATCTGCCAATCAATTTTTAACTGTGGATCATTGAACAATAAACCTCCCTCACTTTCTTTAGAATAAAAATTATCACATTTGTAAAAGAACTCTGCGGTCTCGCTGAGTACGACAAAGCCGTGGGCAAAACCGCGTGGAACAAACAATTGCTTTTTGTTTTCCGCACTCAATCGAATACTATACGATTGGCCATACGTTGGAGAATCGGGGCGAATATCAACGGCTACATCCAATACTTCACCGCTAGTTACCCGTACGAGTTTGGCTTGTGCAAAAGGCGGAATTTGATAATGTAAACCTCTCAAAACCCCATAACTTGATCTGGATTGATTGTCTTGTACGAAAGTGGTATCAATTCCTGCGGCTTTGAAAACATTGTAATTATAGCTTTCAAAAAAATAACCACGGTCATCGCCCCATACTTTAGGCTCAAAAACTTTTAGATCTGGAATCCCCGTTTCAACAAATGGCATAAATAATAAATTTAGTCGTTGATTTTTACAAATAAACTTCAGGGTTAGTTATTACAGCTTTTGTGCCGACTTTTATTTTTGTCTAAAAAAGATACTAATTGGGACACCCGTGAAATCAAAATGGCTACGGAGTTGATTTTCAAGATAATTTTTGTAACTCTCTTTGATGTATTTTGGGCTATTGCAAAAGAAAGCAAAAGCGGGATAATACGTTGGAAGTTGGGTGATATATTTGATTTTGACAAACTTACCTCGATGCGAAGGAGGAGGATATTTTTCGATGGCTTCCTGCATGATGTTATTCAACTCCGAAGTCTTTACTCTGAAGTTACGGCGTTCGTTGACTTCAATCGCACTTTCGACCGCTTTAAAAATACGTTGTTTTTCCAATGCAGAAATGAAGATGATTGGAACATCAGTAAAAGGGGCAATTTTATTAAATAACTCCTTCTCGAAATCCCGCGCAGTATTCGTCTCTTTATCCAATAAATCCCATTTATTGACAAGTAAAACGATTCCTTTGTTTCGTTTTTGCGCTAAGCGAAAGATACTCATATCCTGTGCTTCCATTCCTGTCTGTGCATCAATCATGAGCATACAAACATCAGCTTCTTCCATCGCTCGAATCGCCCGCATCACGGAATAAAACTCTAGATTTTCGTGGACTTTCGCTTTTTTGCGAATCCCCGCCGTATCAATAATGAGAAACTCTTTGTCAAACTTCTTATAGATGGAGTGTATCGAATCACGCGTGGTACCCGCAATATCCGTCACGATGTTTCTTTCCTTTCCTAGTAAGGCGTTCAACATCGAAGATTTACCGACGTTAGGTTGTCCCACGATGGCAAACTTAGGAATATCGCCATGAATGGAGGGTTCTTCAACGACTTTCTCAGTGATGGCATCCAAAGCATCTCCCGTACCACTTCCCGTAAGCGAAGAAATAAAGTAAGTGTTTTCAAATCCCATGCTCCAAAACTCGTTGGCTTCTAATAAACGATTGTGATTGTCTACTTTATTAACAATGAGAAAAACATCCTTTTTGGTTCTGCGCAGCATTTTGGCTACTTCTTCATCCAAATCCGTAATCCCAGTGGTGACGTCTACCATGAAAACCAAGATGTTGGCTTCGTCAATGGCAATCTTTACTTGTGAGCGGATAGCAGCTTCGAAGACATCGTCAGAGCCTTGTACAAAACCACCGGTATCAATGACCGTAAAACTTTTTCCATTCCATTCGCTGATCCCGTACTTACGATCTCGCGTCACTCCACTCGTGTCATCAATGATGGCTTGTCGACCTCCGATGAGGCGATTATAAAGTGTTGATTTTCCAACGTTTGGTCTTCCGACGATGGCTACTATGTTTCCCATTGCGTATAATTGTTTATTGGGGGGCAAAGTTCGTAAAAAAAATAGACAAATGTATCAGCTTTGTAAGAATAGATTAGCGGAAGCTACTTTTGCTTGCAGGTGGCAAAGGGAACGTAGGGTAAGAATAGCAATATTTAGGTAGTTGTAGTAAGGCTGAAAGCTTTTTGGGTTCAATTTAATGTTGATAGCCAAAATGCTTGAGCATTCGATCATCATCCCGCCAATTGTCTTTAACCTTGACGTGCAATTCTAAGAAAACCTTTTTTTCCAAAAAACTTTCAATGTCTTTCCGAGCATCCATGCCTAATTTTTTGATCGCACTGCCATTTTTACCAATGATGATGGATTTTTGAGTTTTGCGGGCCACATAGATTTCTGCCTGGATTTTTACCAAGTCTGCCCCCGCATTGGTTTGACCTTCTTTGAAGCTATTGACGATGACTTCACAGGAATAAGGAATTTCTTGTTGATAATTTAGTAGAATTTTTTCTCGGATAATTTCACTCACAAAAAATCGTTCGGGTTTATCCGTCAATTGATCTTTAGGATAGTATTCAGGTCCTTCCGAGATGTTTGCCAGAATGAGCTCCAGTAATTTTTTTGTATTATTTTTTTGTAGCGCGGCAATGGGAATCATTTCGGCAAAAATAATTTGCTGATCCCACCATTTTAGTTTTTCAATGATCTGAGCAGGTGTTGCCAAATCAATTTTGTTTAAAACCAAAAACAAAGGAATCTTCACGCGGCGTAAACGCTCCAAAATGGGATCATCGGAAGCGTATTCTTCGTCCATCTCTGTCACAAAAAGCATGATGTCCGCATCTTCAAAGCTAGAATGCACAAAGCGATTCATGGCTTCTTGCATCTTATAAGACGGATCTTCAATAATACCCGGTGTATCGGAGAAAACAACCTGATAATCTGCTTCGTTGATAATACCAATGATACGATGCCGTGTAGTTTGTGGCTTATTCGTAATAATCGACATTCGTTCTCCCACCAAGGCATTCATCAAGGTGGATTTTCCAACGTTGGGTCGACCGATAATATTAACAAAACCAGATTTGTGCATAGTTTGCTTTTTGCGAAAATTTTACTAAAAAGTGAGTCGTTTTACCATTCCGTTTACTAAGGCATCAATGGCAGAAAATAACACTTTTGGTCGATGTGGTCGCCAATTGATATCGTTAAATTCTTTCCCAAAATTAATAAAATATTGCAACTGTGTCGATTTCATTTCTTCTTCCACGTGTTGCAAGGTATTTAATAAGCAAATCCATCCACCTTCGTCTTTGATATCGTCGTACCATTCTTCGTAGTAGCAATCATCCGAACCGTGAAAATTTAGGACATTTTCACAAATTAAAACAAACTTGGTGATGTTATAAGGAACCAATTGGTCAATTATTTCTCGCTTCAGAAACATGATGTCATTGGACAAACAATCATTCCATTCGCCAATTAATTCGATAATGGCGTACGATTCATTGTAATCAACGGCCAATATTTTTAAATATAAAGTAGCGGAGCCAAACTCATCCCACTGAGGATGGATGAAGTAGTTATAAATTTTATTTGTAAACTTAAATTCATCGTAAATTCTGCCTCGAAAAGGTGATCTTTCATCTTCCGAAGCAATGTATCGGTCTCTCCACTTAAAGTGTGGTTCTATGTCGTGCATTCTTTTATAAATTCTAATTGGTACAAACTTATACTATTCTAAACAAAAAAGAAATAGGAAAGTTATATTCGTAGTCAAAAAAATAGTTAGTACTTGTCTTAAAAGTCATTCAAGATTGTTACTATTCTAGTAGACAAGGCTTTTAATCCCAAGTATTTAGGCTTATTTAAATGGTCTTTTTTTTTAATATTAAACGGAGCGTGGATGCATAAAATCGTACTTACAGGACCCGAATCTACGGGAAAAACTTCTTTGGCGAAAGCCTTGGCGAATCATTACCAAGCGCCTTGGGTTCCTGAATATGCCCGAGAATATCTGGAAGCTTTAGGGCGGGATTACTTAGCATCGGATTTATTGGAAATTGCGAAAGGACAATTGGCTTTGGAAGATACTTTTGCGCTACAAGCACCTGCTTATCTTTTTTGCGATACGAGCCTTGTTGTGCTGAAAATATGGTCCGAATATAAATATGGTCAATGTGATCCTTGGATTCTGACGCAGCTCGCTACTCGGTCGTACGATCTGTATTTCCTTTGCGGAATTGATGTGCCGTGGGAAGCAGATCCTTTGCGAGAACATCCGAATGAACGTGCCCAACTGTATGATCAGTATAAATCGACTTTACAACAACTCGCCTTACCTTTTGTAGAATTAACGGGGAATCTTGAAAAAAGATTAAAGAAAGCACAAGTAAGCTTATTGGATTATCAAAAGAATCTTTAACTTTGCGTCACTCAAACGGGGTGCCTAAGTTTCGCTCTTGAAACCGGCTGAGATCATACCCATTGAACCTGCTCGGATAATGCCGAGAAGGGATAAATCGTCCATCTCAGGAGAGTTGGCGTTTATTTCACATATGTATTTAAAAATTTAAGTCATAGCACATAATGGTCGATCCGTTATGGTCTAGATTTTAGTTTGCGCAAGCTCAAAAAAAGGAGTGTTATGGTGGCAAGCTCAAGGCTTAAATACAGGCGATTTAATTGTTAACGTATTAACTCAAACCAGACTGATGAAAAAACTCATTACCGTCTTAGCTTTATGTTGCGTTGTACTCAATACTTGGGGACAACATACTCTTTTTGGCAATATTATAGATGTCAATGGCGAACCTTTACCAGGTGCTTCGGTATTATTGGAAAAACTAGATCGGGGGACGATGGCGGATTCCGACGGGTTTTATATTTTTAATCGCTTACCAACGGGGGATTATTCGGTTGTCGTAAGTTACGTCGGATTTGAAACGCAGCGTAAAACGATCTATGTCGACCAAAAAACGACCTTGGATATCACGATGCCTTCGATGGCTTACGAGATGAATCCCATCGAATTATTGGATACTTGGGCGACGGATAAAACACCGATGAGTTATGTCAACTTGAAGAAAGAAGACATTGAAAAAAATAATATTGGATTGGATGTTCCTTACCTTTTGCGTTGGACGCCTTCGGTTGTTGTTACCTCCGACGCGGGAACGGGGATTGGATATACGGGAATTCGAATTCGAGGAAGTGATGCGACGCGGGTGAACGTTACGATCAACGGTATTGCTTTCAACGATGCAGAATCATTAGGAACCTTCTGGGTAAACTTACCCGATTTTTCAAGCTCTGTAGAAAATATCCAGATTCAAAGAGGCGTAGGGACTTCAACGAACGGAGCGGGAGCATTTGGGGCAACGGTGAGTTTGCAAACCAATACCCTCAACGAAGAAGCTTACGGCGAAGTAAGTAATTCGATCGGCTCGTTCAATACACGCAAGCATACGATTAAGGTCGGAACAGGTTTACTCAATGGTCACTGGGCTTTTGATGGTCGCTTCAGTCAAATTAATTCGGATGGTTATATTGATCGGTCTCAAGCGGACTTGACTTCTTATTATTTTTCTGGCGGGTATTATGGTGATAAAACGGTGGTGCAGGCCATTGCCTTTAGTGGGAAAGAAGTGACGAATCAATCTTGGTACGGAACACCCGAATCTAGAATTACGGGAGACGAAGAAGCAATGCGTACGCACGCAGCTAATAATGGATATACTGCGGCACAATTGGAAAACCTCTTAAACTCGGGTCGGACGTACAATTTTTACCTTTATGATAATCAAGTAGATAATTATCAACAAGATCATTATCAGTTACATTTATCACAGCAGTTGACGGATGCGTTGAGCTTTAGAGGTGCGCTGCATTATACGTATGGTCGCGGTTACTTTGAGCAATTCCGAGAAGGAGATGACTTTTCGGATTATGGTCTCAACGCGCCGATTATTGGGATGGATACGATCGATTCGGGCGACTTTATTCGGAGACGATGGTTGGATAATGATTACTACGGATTGACCTATAATTTTAACTATCAAAAAGATAATCTAGACCTTACCGTTGGTGGAGCTTACAATCAATATGATGGTGATCATTTTGGTGAAATCATCTGGGCACAATTCGGAAAAGATTTGAATATTCGGGACGAATATTATGATAATGTTGGAAACAAATCTGACTTTAATATTTTCGCGAAAGCGTCCTATCAACTCAATCCTAAATTGAATCTTTTTGGAGACTTACAATATCGTAACGTGGCTTATACAACGAAAGGAATCGACAATGATTTACGAACGATTGATGTTGATGCGAATTATAATTTCTTTAATCCTAAATTCGGTTTGACGTATACAATTGATCAAGGTCAATCTGCTTATGCTTCTTTTGCAGTTGCAAATCTAGAGCCCATACGGAATGATTTTGTCGATGCGTTGGAAAATCAAACGCCGGAACACGAGACTTTGTACGATGTAGAAGTAGGCTATCAATATCGAACCGCGAAGTATGGGATACAAGCTAATCTCTACTACATGGGCTACAAAAATCAGTTGGTACTCACGGGAGCATTAAAT
>JBGCFY010000267.1:0-7546 GCA_045110315.1 Saprospiraceae bacterium | reverse complement strand
AAAATCGAATAAGTGTATTTCTTGTTGATTTACTAATAGAAGCACTGGAAAGATAAAACGTGACAAAAAAAATTGGAAAAATTTGCCTCAGGAATTTCAGTTGGATAATGGTAGAGAAAAAGTAGTGCTTAAGTAGTTCGCGGAAATTGAGTTTGCAATAAGTTGAAAAGAATTTTGAGCTTAAACGAGGCAAAAAACGTAGACAATGCCGGAGCATTGGCGAGGCTTTTTAACGAAGTAGAAGCTTAAAAGGCTTTCAAGTTATTAGTTGATTTAATTCTGCGAACTACTTAAGTAGTTCGCGGAAATTGAGTTTACAATAAGCTTAAAAGGCTTTCAAGTTATTAGTTAATTTAATGCTGCAAACTACTTACTTATAATTGGTAAAAGAATCATCTCGGCACATACCATTTTAAAGCTTAGGTACATTGTAGCTGAAGTATTATTTATTACACAATGTACTCATTGTATCATTTCAAAACTTTATTTCATTTTGTTCGAGCATTTTATCTGCTTAGTAAACGGTGTACTTAAGGGATGTACGAGTTTGAATTGAAGGGAAAACAGTTCAAGCATTTAATGAAGTTGTTTAATAATTCAAAAAGATCAATTCACAAACATTTTTGGAGTTTTCAACTAATTTAAATTACAGTGTATTCAATCTTAAGGAAATTAATTTTGTTTTTATTGAAGAACTTTATTGACGTTGAGTAATAAAAACAAACACTGTATTTAGTCTATTTTTGAACTAAGTAAGTGCGCAAAATTATTTTACCAATACATTCGAGTATATTTTGAGTTTAGACGATGTGTTTTTGAAGTGCATACCCAGCGGTACGCAATGAAAAAACAAAGAAGCATAAACTCAAAAGATGCCGAAGATAGTAAGTATATTAATTTGCGCGCTTACTTTAGTACCCATGCAAAATTAAATTGCCATTAAATTTGTATTGGTACTTAATTAGCCATACTACGATGAATACTAACCCGCTTCCTGACGCTACTGGTCCTACACCAGTATCTGATCTTAAATGCTATCCGTTGCATCTTGCACAACAGGAGGTCTATTTTGATCAGTCGATTCATCCTGAACGAGCTTATTATAATGTAGGCGGGTATATTGTGATAACAGGTCATTTGGATAAAGACTGCTTTACGTATTGTTTAAAAACCTTAGCTAATTATTTTGATGTTTTACGATTGAAGTTTGATTTAAGAGGCATTAGTCCTCAATGCAGTTTTCTCGGCGAATTTTCATCTGCTACCATCACCGAAATTGATTTTTCTCAAGCAAAAAATCCAACACAAGCGGCTCAAAATTGGATGCAAAATCGTTTTAATCATCCCTATGAATTAGCCGCAACACAACTTTATGAAAATATAATCCTGAAGGTCGGCGCTACGGAACATTGGTGGTTTATGCGCTATCATCACTTGATTACAGATGGTTTTGGTTTTTCCATTATCATGCAACACATTGCTCAACAATATTCTCAGTTAACAACCGGAAAAGATCCTCTTCAGTCCATCATTTACCCTAGTTATGAAGAAGTTGTTCAACAATCTTCCGAATATTTACAAACGGTAGCTTATCAGAAAGATGCAGCGTACTGGCAGGCACATTTTACGGAAATTCCTCATCCAATATTATCTCAACCTCAGCAAAACGAAACGCCTTCTGCGGAAATAGGAGGAATGTTAAGTATAGTCCTAACGGAAAAACAGAGAAGTTCCTTCGAACAACTGAATGAACAGCTAGGAACAAGTCTGCAACAACTCAGTCTCGCCGCACTAACGATTTATTTTGGTCAAACTAAAGCGCAAACTGAAATGGTATTTGGGGTGCCTATTCACAAGCGGAGCAATAGAACCTTGCGGAAAACGGCTGGAATGTTTACCGGCGTAATGCCTTTAAAAGCAAAATATTCGTCGACCCAAACGGTAGAAGAACTCATCCGTGCAATCAAAAAACAACAGCGGTCAGATTACCGCCACCAAAACTATCCCATTAGCCACTTAAATCGTGCGTTGAAATTATTCGGGCAAGGACGAGCACAATTATTTGAAATTGAGGTGCTTTATGATTATTTAAACTTTGAACTTTCATTTGCTGGACTTACCACAAAATCTAACTTTATTGCCAGTGAAGAAAAACATAGTCCACTTGAAATTCGTTGGTGTGATTATGGCGATACTCATCCGCTAGAATTAAAAATTAGCTACCAAACAGCTTATTTTTCTCCGCCAGAAGCAGCATTGCTGGCAAAGCGATTTCTATTTATTCTAGAACAATTTTCTAATAATTTAACCTTAGCTGTTGCAAATATTTCCTTACTGCCTTCGGCGGAACGTAAACTCTTACTGCACGAATTTAACCCCGCCACCACAATTTATCCACAAGATAAAACCTTCATAGATTTATTTGAAGCACAAGCTAAACTTACGCCCCAAAATGTCGCTTTACGAAGCAACTTAAAAACGCTGAGCTATCAGGCACTAGAAGAAAAAGCGAATCAAGTAGCAAGATATTTACAAAAGCAAGGGATTCAACCGCAAGAACTCATTGGTCTTTGTTTAGCTCGCACCGAGGAGATGTTGATTTGCTTATTAGCCGTACAAAAACTTGGAGCGGTTTATATTCCCATTGATCCTAGTTATCCGGCTGATCGGATAAATTTTATCTTAGCAGATGCGAAATTAAAATGCTTTTTGATCGACGAAGCTTTATCAACAACTTTCCGTCCTCAAACGAAAGCAAGTTTCTTTGGAACGACTACCATTTTTGCGGAATCTCAGCAAGAGTCAACCGCCAAATTAGCCGTATCCATAGCTGTTGACGAACTGGTCTACGTAATTTATACCTCCGGTTCAACGGGGAAACCCAAGGGCGTGATGGTAAAACATCGAGGATTGGTAAATTTTTTGATAGCAATGCAACAAGAAATTTGCCCAGTTGCTTCCAAGCCTAAGCGCTTTCTTGCCTTGACAACTTACAGCTTTGACATTGCTTATCTCGAACTCTACCTTCCCTTACTTCAAGGTTCCGAAATCATCCTTGTCGACCGAGATACGGCGACAGACGGTTACGCCTTGCAAAAAGTGCTCGCAAAAACGCCAGTCGATTACATCCAAGCAACGCCTTCTACTTGGAAGTTATTACTTGCGTGTAATTGGAAAAATAAAGAAAATGCAACGCTACTCTCTGGTGGGGAAGCAATTAGTGAAAAACTTAAAAATACCTTAACGAGTTTAAGTACTCAACCCGTTTGGAATTTGTACGGTCCAACGGAGACGACGATTTGGTCTACGAGTAAGTGCTTGCAAGCTGGAGAACGAGTTACAATTGGAAAACCGATTGCGAATACGCAAGTATATGTGCTTGCGCCAGACGACGGCGCATCGAGCAACACGAATCTTACTTTGGCTCCGATCGGTAGCATTGGGGAATTAGTAATTGGAGGCGATGGACTCGCGGCGGGCTATTTACATCGACCTAATTTAACGGCAGAAAAATTTATTATTAACCCTTTTGGGAAAACTAAAAATACACGGATCTACCGAACCGGAGACCTAGTTCGTTGGTTAGCCAATGGAGAACTGGAATATATAGGTAGAGTAGATGATCAAGTCAAAATTCGAGGTCACCGGATTGAATTAGGGGAAATTGAATCTGTTTTGCGCAAAGCTAAATTGGTAGAAAATGCCGTGGTGATCGCCAAAAATACGGAAACAGATCAACAGGCGCTAGCACTCTATTACCTTCCATTGACTACGGCTAAAGTAGTTACAGCCATTGAATTGCGCAATTACCTGCAAAGTCGTTTGCCAAGTTATATGGTTCCGGCGTACCTAACTGAACTGACCGAATTTCCCTTGACCTCAAATGGTAAAATCGATAAACCTGCGTTAGCCAAAATCGAAACTTCTTTGGTGCGCACACAAGTCTACACGGCGGGGCGTTTCCCGCTAGAAGTTCAATTGGTAGAACTTTGGCAGCACATTTTGGAGCTAGCTAAAGTAGGGATCCACGATAATTTTTTCGAACTCGGTGGTCATTCCCTCTTAGCAAGCCAACTCTTAGTCGCTATTCGGGAAACATTACAAGTTGAGCTTTCTTTTAAAAATATCTTTGATTATCCAACAATTGCAGCGTTGGCTCATTTTGTGAGGAGGCAAGGAGCATCAACGACCTTACCAAGCCTAAGCATACAAGAGCGTCCTGATCGCATTCCTTTATCTTTTGCACAAGAACGTTTGTGGTTTATTGATCAATTGGAAGGAAGTACAGCTTATCATATGACTTTCGTTCAAGAATTGTCGGGCGATCTTGATCTTGAAATATTCGCAGCTAGTTTTCAAACAATTATAGAACGACACGTTCCACTTCGAACGGTTTGCTACGAAGAAAACGGAAAAGTCTACCAACGGCTTTTAGTAGCAAAAGATTGGTCGCTAGGAGAGGCAGATCACACAAAAACTAACCCAGAGGATCTAGCATCCATCGTACCCGATGAGTTGACGAAAGCATTTGATTTGACAAAAGATTTCCCTTTGCGGGTAACGTTGTTTCAGTTAGCGGAACATAAATATTTATGTTTACTTGTCATTCACCACATCGCAGCGGATGGCTGGTCGAATACGATTTTGTTGGAAGAATTAGTTGCATTATACCAAAGTAAGCGCAAGCAAAAATCGCTTAACCTACCGAAGTTGTCTTTACAATATCTTGATTATGCTTTGTGGCAACGGAAATACCTAACGGAAACTTTCTTAAGTGATAAAATACAGTACTGGGAAACACAATTAAGTGGACTTGAAACCTTAAACCTTCCCACGGACTACGAACGGCCTCCGATTCAAAGCACAGTAGGGAAGCAATATCAATTATCGTTAGCACCTACGCTATTCGTCGAAGTAGTAGCATTGGCAAAAAGAGAAAATGCCACGAAATTTATGGTGCTCTTGGCGGCTTTTAAAATTCTTTTACATAAGTATACCGGACAAGAAGATATCTGTGTCGGCACGCCCGTTGCGAATCGTAATCAAGCCAACGTATCTGAATTGATTGGTCTTTTTGTCAATAGCTTAGCCCTGAGAAGTACGATTGGTGCAAGTGATAATTTTTTAGAAATTTTACAACTCGTCAAAGCGACAACCTTGGCGGCTTACGATCACCAAGAAGTACCTTTTGAAAAAATTGTTAATCGAGTTGTAACTCAACGAGATAGAAGCAGAAGCCCATTATTTCAAGTCTTATTCGCCTACGAGTCCGGTCTTGACATAGAGGACCTGGATTTGTCCAGTTTGCTAGTTAACCAAAAGACACATCGGGAGAGTCCTATTCCAGTAACTTATACTTTACCGTTGACAAAATTTGACCTGAGCTTTACGCTAAAAGAGGAAAAAGAAGGAGAGGGGATAAAGCTTACGATTGAATATGCTACTGCTTTATTTGCCGAAGCAACGATTGCGCGAATGGCAAAGCATTTTGAGCAGATACTCACCGCAGTATTTACGCAACCCCAACAAAAAATCGCTAGCCTAAATTGGCTTTCTAGGCAAGAACTTGATCAAGTTTTAGTATCGTTTAATGATACGCATCGCGCGATCAAACCAGAAACGGTGATTGATTTATTTGAGCGGCAAGTAGCACTTCACCCAGATCGAATTGCGATAAGTTTTAAAGAAACACAATTAACGTATCGAGCCGTAGCGGAGCAATCCAATCAGTTGGCGCAGCAATTACGAGCATTAGGTGCGCAACCAGAAACCTTAATCGGACTATGCTTGGACCGTTCGGTAGAAATGATCATTGCTATTTTGGCCGTTTTAAAATCAGGCGCAGCGTATGTACCGATTGCACCAGATTATCCTTTGCGCCGTATTGACTATTTGCTAGCAGATACCGAAACGGCCATCGTACTTACGCAAACCCAGCATCTTTCTTTATTTGCTAAACAAAAGAATTTAAAATTACTGGATCTCTTGGATAACGAAGCAACCAAGATCTTTCCGTCCACCAGCTTGTCGGATACGCCAACTGAAAAATCACTAGCCTACGTTATTTATACCTCGGGTTCGACTGGGCAGGCAAAAGGTGTTGCCATTGAACACTTCGCTTTATACAACGAAATTAAGTTTTTTATTGAAGCATTTGAGGTACAATCGACCGATAAGCATGCCTTGCTGGCAAGTTATGTTTTTGATGCTTCTTTAGAACAAATCTTTGTTCCTCTTTGTGGAGGAGCTACGGTCGTTGTCATGTCAAAAGAAACGTTACTTGATGCGGAGGAATTAGCCCAAGCAGTAAACCACCAAAAAGTTACGCACTTACACGCGACGCCTTCTCTACTAGAAACACTTACTCCTCGCGCTTACGATGCTTTGAAGCGGGTCTGTGCGGGAGGAGAAATTTGCAGTACGGCTTTAGCCGATGCTTGGAGTACTTATGTTGATTTTTACAATGAATATGGTCCTACAGAAACAACGATTACCTCAAGTTATGATCATTATCAACCTGAAAAGCATCCTCAAAAAAATAAGCTCTCTATTGGAAAGCCGATTGGAAATACACAGTTCTATGTTCTTGATGAACAGCAACAGCTTTTACCAATTGGAGTTACGGGGGAATTATACATTGGTGGAGTTGGATTGGCACGTGGGTATTGGAATCAACCTGCACTAACCGCCGAAAAATTTATTACTTCTCCTTTTGATGCGACTAAAAAATTATATCAAACGGGAGATTTAGCCTGTTGGTTAGCGGATGGAAGTGTCGCTTTTAAAGGTAGAAAAGACAAACAAATTAAATTGCGTGGGTTTCGGATAGAGTTGGGAGAGATCGAAGCCAACTTGAAAATGTTTCCCGGTGTAGCGCAGGCCGTAGTCCTACTTGCGGGCACTGAAACTCAATCAAAACAGTTAATTGCTTATGTAAGTCAAACTTCAAATACGACTTTACTCAGAGTTGATGCTATTCTAAACTATCTCAAAGAACGCTTGCCTGCTTACTTGATTCCTACCCGCACGATCGTCGTAGAAATGATTCCTTTGACGAAAAGTGGAAAAGTAGATGAGCTAGCTTTATTGCAGCGAGCTAAGCTTGAGCAAGCGACAGAGACTTTTACTTTGCCACAAACCAATTTGGAGCGAAGCTTAGCCAGTATTTGGAAAGAAGTTTTGCAACGGGAATCCATTGGAATACACCAGAACTTCTTTGAACTTGGTGGTCATTCTCTGTTGGTAATGCAAATTGTTGCCGCAGCACGTGATCTCGAGGAATTGACAATCAAAATTGAAGATTTATTCAATTACCCTACAATTCATGAGTTAGCGAATTATGTAGCTCAAACAATTGCGGCACCTCGTTTACCTAGGATTTCCAAACTAAGTACTACTACAGATCTAGTTTTATCATTTGAGCAAGAACGACTTTGGTTTACGGATCAACTAGAAGGTAGTACACAATATCATTTACCCTTTGTTCAATTATTTTCGTCCGATTTAAATCGAAAATATCTAGCGGAGTCTTTTCAAGAAATCGTAG
>JBGCFY010000266.1:0-28514 GCA_045110315.1 Saprospiraceae bacterium | reverse complement strand
TACTTGAATATAATAAGTCTCGCCAATGGTTAGTCCCGCAGCCGTCACGGTTGTTGGAGGACCACAATATGCTTCGTTGATCAGCATGGTCGTCGCATTACATGGATTTAGGGTTCCAATGAGGACACCAACGTCTCCAGTAAGACCGAGGCTAATCAAATTTACATCTAGTCCATTATTGGCTCCGCTCAAAGTGACGGTGTACCAAACCGCATTTTCGTTGGTTGCTGCGGTACAAGCAGGATCAGGGTTTACGTAGTCAATGGTCGCATCAGTAGTCGTTCCCGTTTGACAACTTCCGTTGGCATTCAATGGGATGGCATTACAAGCATCATCATTGGGTGGTCCAACGGGAGGTAAAGGATTATTGACACATAAATTAAAAGCGCCACCAACATTATCACTTGGTGTAACTAATATGTAATAGGTATTGCCAGGAATAAGGCCATTAACGCCTAATTCATTGATGACCGAGCACCCAAGTTGGGTGGCAGAGCCAAAATCACAAGGCGTTGGATTAAATTGAACGACCGTAATTTCGGGTACAAAAGTACCACCTGCGGCTTGAACAATTAAATCTGGCCCTTGGGCAACGAAGCTGAACCAAATGTTATTGGTTCCAGCAGTACAGTCTCCATTAAAAAGATCAAAACTCGCTCCGGTGGTGTTAAACGGATTACAGCTGCCATCTAAGGCAGGAATTGGAGTCGCATTATTACAATCGTTATTTGGCTGAGCGAAAGTAGTAGTGGACAACAATAAGAAGAGTGCAATGAAAGTTATAAGTGAGAAATACGGTTTCAGGCCGACAGGAATGCCGGACGTGTAAGTTTGGTTAGAACTTTTTTTCATGTTATGAAATTTAGCTATGTAAGATATTATTATTTTACGCTAGCTTACAAAACATGTTTTGTGAAAGTGGGCTAGCTCAAAATAATGGCAGTAAGATTCCTCCAAAGATAAGTATTTATGTTGGAAAATGCTATTAGTAGGCAAATAGAACTAATGTGTGTTGCTTAAGTTTTTTGCATAAGTTAAGTCCTTGGTAGTCAATTATTTATATTCTTGTTTAAGGCAACTTTATCTCTCCTTCTATTATTTTCCCTAAATAATATTTGCTTTTATTGTGAACAAAACCAAATTATAAATTGTTTGAGGCTATTACGCTATCTTATTTTGCTTGATTATTTGGACACTCTTTTACCAAAAAAGTGATTTTTTTATCAAAAGCTTATTTTTCTAGCATTTTTGGTGTAAAATTACCTATTTGTAGGAAAAGCCTAATTTCACTTAAAATGAGCTCCTATTTTTACCAAAACTCCAATCGGCTTCTGTATCGGAAGTTAGGAGAAAAAGATATTCCAAGTTGGGTAGCATTTTTTGAAAAAAACGCTAATCTGAATTTTCTAGGCTTAGATTTGTCCATAAAAAAAGAAATTTTAGCCCGAGATTGGATTTTAAAACAATTGAACCGGTACGAAGCACAAGGATTGGGACATCTAGCCGTGGAGGAAAAAGCAACAGGAGACTTTATTGGGATGGGGGGAATATTGCCTCGATTGCTAGCAGGGGAAAATGTATTTGAAATTGCTTATTCGCTAAAACCCGCTTACTGGGGCAAGGGCTATGGAACCGAAATTGCAATTCAAATGAAACAATTTGGCTTTCGTACGCAGCTCAGCAATCGGTTTGTTTCCATTATTCATCAGGATAATTTGGCTTCCATGCGGGTAGCAGAGAAAAATGGTATGCAAGTCGCATTTGAAACGAATTATTTGGGTATGGAAGTTTACGTTTACGAAACCAAACCACTTTCTGAAAACATTCCCAAAGCTTAAAATTATGGCTATTCCGCACGACAAAATATCCTTACAAACGGCTATGGAAGATCGCTACGCGAAACTAAGCCAAGAATTTATTGATATTCCCGAGCGCTTTATCCGCCTTCAGAATTTACCAGGGCACGCGAAAGGTACACAGATGAGTATTGCTAATTTATTGGCTTATCTTATTGGTTGGGGAGCATTAGTATTAAAATGGCATTATCGAGATCAAGCAGAAATGCCCATTGATTTTCCGGAAACGGGTTTTCAATGGAATGAATTAGGCAAACTTGCCCAAAAATTTTATCGAGATTACGAGGAATTAGATTATGCCGCTTTGCAGGCACAATTGGAGGAGAATCACCAACAGTTATTACAACTGGTGCAAACAACGCCTAATGAGGAATTATATGGGAAGGCTTGGTATAAAAAATACCCACTGGGTAGAATGATTCAACTCAATACTGCCGCACCTTATAAAAACGCGAGAAGTAGAATTCGCAAATGGAAAAAATTGCATTCATGAAAAAAAGCCGATGAGGGTATCTCACGGCTTTAACTGTATAATAGAGGGGTTATCTCTAGCTTCCGATAATCTTATTCAAAGTTTAATGCTCGGAAGTGAACACAATTTTAATAAAAAAAATCCTTTCAAGAGCAGATTTAAGCTATTTCTTATGGTAGTTGTTTAAAAATATACAAAGTAGTTGTTTAAAAACGCCAAAAGTGATTGTGAATTGATCTTTTTGTCCAACATTTCAGCTTTCTATCCTTCTGAAGAAACTACGCTACAAGTTTAAAATTGCCATTCCTCAACTTACGCTTAAAATTTGAAGAGCTATACTGGTATGATACAAAAACAAAAACGGTGCTACTAGGCGTAACACCGTCTGTTAATCAATTCTTATCAATAAGAAAAAGTTTATTTTCTGCCGGGCATATTACCCATCATATTTCCAAAACCTTTTCCGGTACTCATTTTGTGCATCATTTTTCGCATTTGATCGAATTGCTTGATGAATTGATTAATTTCGTGGATACTTCTACCACAACCATTGGCAATTCTTCTCTTGCGGCTCATGTTTAATATTTCAGGGCTAGATCTTTCTTGTTGAGTCATGGAGAAAATAATTGACTCTACTTTTGCGAAAGCAGAATCATCAATATCGAGATTCTTAGTCATTTTACTCATGCCCGGAATCATATTAATCAAACTCTTGATATCACCCATCTTACGAATTTGATTCAATTGACTAACGAAGTCATTAAAATCAAACTTATTTTTCTTGATTTTCTTTTCTAATCGTTTTGCTTCTTTTTCATCAAAATGTTCTTGCGCTTTTTCTACGAAAGAAACAATATCTCCCATACCCAAAATTCGCTGTGCCATCCGATCTGGATAGAAAACATCTAAAGTTTCCATCGTCTCTCCAGTACTGACAAACTTAATTGGTTTCCCAACGGTATACTTTACCGAAAGTGCCGCTCCACCACGTGTATCACCATCAAGCTTGGTCAAAACAACGCCATCGTAATTGATGCGTTCGTTGAAGGCTTTAGCAGTATTGACCGCATCTTGTCCCGTCATGGAATCAACTACAAAAAGCGTTTCCGTAGGTTGTATTGCATTTTTGACACTTTCAATCTCGTTCATCATCTGCTCGTCTACTGCCAAACGACCCGCGGTATCCACGATGACTACGTCAAAGCCATGACTCTTCGCGTGTTTGATCGCATTTTGAGCAATCTCAACGGGATTTTTATTTTCTTCATCCTTATAAACGGGTACGTTGATTTGTTCCCCTAAGACCGAGATTTGATTGATTGCTGCTGGACGATAGACGTCACAGGCAACCAATAAAGGTTTCTTTTTCTTTTTAGATTTGAGGAAGTTGGCCAATTTTGCGGAGAAAGTCGTTTTACCAGAACCTTGCAATCCTGCAATCAAGACAATTCCTGGACTTGCTTTGATGTTAATTCCAGCAGCTTGTCCGCCCATGAGTTGCACCATCTCGTCCATGACGATTTTGACCATCAACTCACCGGGTTTTACGGAGTTGAGAACATTGCTGGTGCCCATTGCTTCCTCTTTTACCTTGTCGGTAAATTCTTTGGCAATCTTATAGTTAACGTCAGCACCTACGAGTGCTCTTCTAATTTCTTTGATGGACTGAGCAATGTTAAGCTCGGTCAATTTTCCTTCTCCCTTAAGATTCTTAAAGGCACTGTCTAATCTTTCATTTAAACTTTCAAACATTGATTTCAGCTTTGATTTTAAACAATATAAAAGTGACGGCGAATGGTAGAAATAGTTAAGATGGTTATCTTAATGGCGTCACTCTGTAAATTCAATGGCGCAAATATAAGGATTTTCGAGCAAATAGGGGTAGCCTCTTAAATAGAACCTTCAGAAAAAATCTAAATTGTAAAAAGGCAGGAGAAGAGATCGTTTTTTATTCTAAAAGAAGCACTGCAGCCTTCTACCAAACAAAATTGTCAACTCGTGCAAAACATTAAAGATCCAACCACTTTTTGCTAAGGTAAATTGCAAAGCAGCAGATCAACACTTTGCTCGTTTTATAACTTTCCCAAGGTAGCCAAAAAAGCAGCCATTTCTTTGGGTTTTTGTGTGCCTATCAAATACTTTTTGTCTTGATTGGTAACAAATTGTAACCCTTTATCTCCTTTTACCTGATGAATCCTACCATATTGTAAACAGTAACGCGTGCCGTAACCAATGTAGCCATACTGAATGAGTTCTTGTTTGCGGATGCGTTGCCAAGGAATAGTTTTGAATGCTTTTCCCATCATCGGAGACCAACGGTAGGAGAGTGCGTGGTCATCCATTTTAATATCTAAATGTACCCTCCATAAGAAGATGCTAATGCTGAGTAAGAGGAGTAAAGTGACTAATAATACAACGAAATTAACAGGTACACCGCTAATCGGATTTTTAAAAAAAACTTGTTGGGCAAAAGCGAAAAGGGTAGCGGCATTCAATCCTCCGAGGAGTAACCAAATCCACCATTGTCGAAAATATTGTCGTTCTTCAAAATGGGTAGGCATAAGTTTGTTTTTGCTACCACGAAGATAGCAAACTTTTGTCAAGCAAGGTAAACAGGAGTAATGAGATTAGTTATTCAATAAAACATAAGCATTCAGAGAGGTAGCGATTGCCAACCAAACTACGTAGGGTAGAATCAGCCATTTCCAAGCCGGTAAGTTTTTGGAATATTGGAAAAGAAAATAAGCCATTAAGAGGGTCAAGGAAACGATTACAATCAAACCACCAAGTACTAATTTGTAATTGAAGAAAACCGCATTCCACGAAACGTTTAGTAAGAATTGAATGCCAAATAACAAATAGGTAGTTGAATTATCTTTGACTTCAACTAGTTTCGCCATATAAATCGAAAAGCACAGCATAATGGTTGTCCAAGCCAAACCAAAAAACCAACCTGGTGGTGTCCACGGTGCAATATTCAAGGATTGATACCATTCAGAAAAAGGACCTTCTCCTTGCAGTACATTTCCGATAGCGAGTGCTCCGAAATTAATTATCAAAAAGATGATCAAACGAACGAAGAAGTTGTAATTTTTCATAGAAAGATATCGTTGTAAAAGTGAGTTGAAAAACTTAAGTTGGCGATTAAATTTTGTAATGTTTTAAATTGGTCTTACTTTTAGCCAACTGTCTATATTTCTTAGCTTAACAATCGAATGTGTAAAGTGTTCAGACCAAGCTTTTCCATAAATATGAGAAAATATTTCTTTTCGCTCTCGCTTTTCTTACTCTTTTTATCGACTAACGATATACAAGCACAACTTTTTTTGCAGGCACCACCTTACAAAAAGAAGATCAAGCAAATTATAGAATGGAACCGAAAAGGCTTAGCCGAAAAGCAGCAAAAAGGCGCTTCTAGTAGTTTTGATGAAAATGGAAACCTTACACTTTTTCAAACGCCACAGGGAAAATCATCCTTTTTCTATAATGGGCAAGGGCAATTAATTAAAATCAGAGAAGAAGGGATTCAGCGGCGCTTAACGCAAATTAGTTATCGACCCAAAGTCATAATTAAAGAATTGAGTTTTCACGGAAAAGTCTATAAAACGGAATCGTACTATAAAAATTCAATCTTACTAGAAGAAAAGACCTACGTTAAAGGGATGGAATTGGGGCCAAAATTTCTTCTAAAAGAACGAACGTTATTCCAATACAATAAATCAGATAGCTTGGCCCAAGAAATACATTACGTCTATGCTATTCCCAAAAAAAAGAAAACCAAAAAAAGAAAAACGGTTTATCGTTACCATCCGAAGACCAAGCAACTTCTAGAAAAGACCTACCTTGATACCGATGGAAGCATCCGTAAAAATTCTGTATTTCGCTACGCTCAAGGAAAGTTGACGGAGCAGGAAGACTATTTCCCGTTCGAAAAGCGCTTGGCGCGAATCAATTATCTCTACCAAGCAGGAAAGCTGTGGCAAAAGATTTACCAAGATAAAAATAAGAAAAACGTCTGGATCTATGCGGATGATCGTTTGGTGCGTTTACGCTCTTACTTTGGCGATAAGATCTTTCAGATTGTGGATTATCAGTATGTTTTTTATTAGACAAGTATCATCTCAAACCACAATCACCTGCGCCTCCAACAATCTCTCTTCCAATAAATAAGCATTCAAATTAAACCAGCATTTACATTGATCTAAAATCCAACCATCGGAAGAAATGACGATGGCTTCACTTTGAGCGAGTACTTGATCGGGATTAAAGACCAATGTTGCCTCCCAATTAAAGCCTTCCGCTTGACTGATTTCAAGGAGTCGAGCTTTGAGTTTACCACTATTTGAAACGGGCTTGTCAAAATACCATTGTGCCGATTTTATGCCTAAGGCTTGTAAGGTTTTTCCAACCAAATGAATCGCGCTTTCCGTTTGGCGGACTCTTTTATACGATCCGTGTACACTAGAAATATCTCGGTATACACCATCTCGGCCTTTAAAAATATAAGCACCCGATAAGGCACTTTCCAACCAAATTAAAAGGTTGAAACCGTCGATAGCAACTACTTGGTTTTTTAAAATTGAAGTTTCGCATGAATTGGCTTGCCTTTGCAGTACTGCTTGGTCGCTGGCAACGATTCGGGAAATGGCATTTCTTTGTCGCTTGTTGAGTCGGTAGTGATTACCAACAATGGCTAATACCGAAGGCGCAGCGTAATTTCGACTCAACAAATAGCAAAAATCGTCTACGGCTTGCGTAAATATTGGATACCATTTGGGCGCAAAGTATTGATCGTCACTGGAGGTTTTTCCTCGATTACGTTGGGTCAAAGTAAGAAGTGATTTAATTGCTGCGAATTACTCGTAAAGCCTTTGCCTTTCCAGGAAATGACAAAAGTAACTTAAAAGCTAACTACCGATTAGTTGATTTTTTTACCCGTAAACCTGAAAAATCGGCCACCAGCCTGTGCGTCAATATCTGCTTCGTTGACGTATAAAGAGTCACAACCATAAAACCGAACAATGGCATAATCAATGTCACCATCATATTCAAAAAAGGCACCTCGATATTCTCTCTTACAAGGATTAATCAATTCATTGTCAATGACAAAAGTTTGTTTATTGACAATATCGGTAAAGCTGATATCGTCTGCACGTTCTAAGGTAAACTGATTATCACCGATATCTTTGATGCGCACAAAAGCTTTGTAAATGGCAACTTGCGTTTCCCACATCGTACCTTCATAAATGCCTGGCGCAAAATTATGAGTGATAGGCAAATCGGAACTATCGGTCGGTTCATCGTTGCAAGCAAAAAGGGTGAGGAGGGCAAGACCAAGAAAGAAAGGAATAGACTTTCGCATATATATATAGTTTTCCTAAAGTTAGGGTATTGAAGGTGGTTTAGCAAGTAAATTTGAAAAATTAGCATGGGAATAGGAAAGAATAGAAACTAATTGTCATTTTAAGGCATATTATATGATTGATTTTCATAATTTGTTTGTAGCTTTAGTTGTCCTATTTTTAGACCAACCCCAAAAAGAATATTCATGATTGGAACTTTGCTCGATTTTGTAGCGAAAGACTTGAACAGTTTTATTTGTCAACAATTAGGTTTGCCCGACTCGGATCAGAAATTGATACTGTCGCCAATCGTGAATCCAGATGGCTCTACTGCCATTACCCAAAAAAACATTCTACTGCTAGATTTGGTCAACATTAAAAAGGATGGCTTGATCAATAATAATTTTCCACCCGTCAATGCAGCAGGAACCAATTACCTGCAAAAGCGTCCACCGCTCTATTTAAATCTCAATATCTTAATTGCGGCTCATTTCGAAAAAGACCAATTTAAAGAAGGGTTGAATATTTTGTCGATGGTCTTGGGAAAGTTTCAAGGAAAACCACTTTGGAATCGAGAAAATACACCGACACTTCCACCGAAAGTTGACAAATTAATTTTCGAAATGTTTAGTCTTGACTTCCACGAACAAAGCCATTTGTGGGGATATTTAGGCGCTAAATATATGCCTTCTGTCCTGTACAAACTGCGAATGGCGATTATTGATGAGGAGTTAGTGACGGGAGAAATTCCACCCGTAACAGAAATTATTATCAATGCCTCACCGGAAGGTACAGCGATAGAAGAGAAGCTTGAAAACAATAATCTCACTGAAACTCCGACCGATGATAATACGGATACACTAATTATTTATTGTGAAAAGCCACCGCTTCTGGAGGACGAAGATTAGCGTTAATCGCAGCGAAAACAACTGCTAACACATTAAAGATATTCTTCAAGTAAATCTACCCAATAAATAAAACAGGTAAAAATACCTATATAAAACAGATTAAATTTATTTTATATTTGTCATGTTATTTTATGAAGAATATCAATATATAAAAAGCTTGTTATTCGACAAAGTACTCTATTCCACCAATTGAAAAAATAGCTGTCATATGAATGCAAATAACCCTCAAACTCCTGGAGTTTACACGGTAGAAAAAAATGCTTTCCCTAATGCAGTTGCCCAAGTACCCACGGCGATACCAGCCTTTATCGGGTACACGGAAACTGCAGTCAAGGGAGGCAAGCCGATTATTAATGTTCCTACCATGATTAACTCGCTGGCAGAGTACCAACAACATTTTGGAGGTGCTCCGGTAAACAAGTATCCCATCGTAGAAGTAGAGACTACTACTAATCCCGCGAATGGACAGAAAGTTTATCCTGCTTACGACTTTGAGATTTATGACAAGTATTATAAAATCGAAACACCAGCTCCAGGAAATTTATTTTACCTGTATAACTCCTTACAACTTTTTTATCAAAATGGAGGTGGTCCTTGTTACATTGTTTCCGTTGGCCTTTACGAAGTGGAAGAAAAACCTGATGCAAATTCAGATTACGAAAATGTAGCGAACGAACCCGATAAGGAACCCATTTTGGCAGGTCTCAATACTTTGCCTAAAATACAGTTTCCAAAACCTACGATGATCGTTATTCCTGATGCTTTATTGCTAACGGAAGCGAGTGATTATTTCACCGTGCAACAACAAGCTTTGATGCAATGTGGAGAATTAGAAGATCGCGTAGCATTGATTGACATCTACAACGGTGATCAATCCTTAGAAGACACAAACGTTATTTCCAATTTCCGAAACGGCATTGGTAATAATTATCTAAACTATGGTATTAGCTATTATCCTTATTTGCAAACGACCATTGTTGACGTTACGGATATCACTTATGCTAATATTGATAAAACGAGTACCTTACCGAATGCTAAGACCTTATCCGATATTTTTATTGGTTTAAAAGCTTTAGGTTCTTTAGATCAAATCACAACGGATTATGAAAGTGTACTTTCTGGTTTAGGAAGTACGCCAAAGCTTGATTTTAGTACGGGTACGCCTACCATTGTCACTACGCCTCCAACGACACTTCCAACTACGGGAACAGCTTATCCTTCTTGGGCGATTGCGTTCAACGCATTTCCAGGGACGGATGATGTAGTCGCAATATTACAGTGGCAATTGCGGGTGATTTACACGATGGCGTTAGAAATTTATACCTTAGGGCAATCACCAAATACCTTAGGAGAGCCAGTTGTAGTGATTAAAAACTTAGATTTGATTAGTGCGGTCAAGAATATGTCTTCTCCAACCGGAAGTATGGATAGTTTATTTCAACAACTATTTGCGTATGATTTCTTTTTTCAACCAACAGGGGTTACGGCACTCGGTGTGATTACAAAGACGACTTTGCCTAACTTAGGGTTTACGCCACCGGCGGATACGACGAAGTTGAGTAATCCATATGCTGGTATTTTAGCGGCTGCCGGATCGGGGAATACGCCTACTATCGGAGCTTATTTTGATTTAGCAAATCCGATGATCAAGTTAGCTTTTACCACGATGTCATCCATGCTTAGCCTTATTCCTACCACGGCGATGGCTTTTTTGAAACAATATAACGGCTCTTTAGAAACCTCTAACGCGGACTACAAATCGGTGATGCAAGCAGTTGCCAACACCGCAGGTATTCTGCCTCCGAGTGCGGCGATGGCTGGTGTTTATACTTTGGTAGATAATACGGAAGGGGTATGGCAGTCTCCTGCAAATCGAAATATTAATTCGGTTATTGCGCCAACGGTAACGATTGATAATCAACAGCAAGCGGGATTAAATGTTGATGCTTTAGCTGGAAAATCAATTAATGCGATTCGAGCCTTTTACGGCAGAGGTCCTGCGATTGTGTGGGGGGCACGAACCTTAGATGGCAATAGTCAGGATTGGCGATACATCAATGTACGACGTACGATGATTATGATTGAGCAGTCCGTAGCGAATGCAACTTTTTCTTTGGTTTTTCAACCGAATGATGCGTCTACCTGGAACTTATGTGAATCTATGATCGCCAACTTTTTACACAATTTGTGGTCGGAAGGTGCTTTGCAAGGTGCTTCTCCCGCTGCGGCATATGAAGTTTCGATTGGTCTTGGCAAAACGATGACACCAGAAGATGTTCTCGCCGGTATTATGCGCGTGCAAGTGAAATTGGCTTTAGTACGACCAGCAGAATTTATTATCATTACCTACCAACAGGAAATGGCTACTTCTTAACCCACGAAATTATTTTATCGCTTGAATTTTTTGTTTGAGTGGTAAAATAATTTCCAATAAAAACTTAATTTAAAAATGGCAAAGTTAACTGGAAAACAGGAAAATGCGATTTGGCCAATGCCAAAGTTTTACTTTCGGGTATCGTGGGGCAGTGCCACCATCAGCTTCTCGGAAGTAACGGGATTAGATACCGAAACTCAAATTATTGAGTATCGACACGGCGGCAGTAAAGTATTCTCTAATATTAAGATGCCCGGTCTCGCAAAAGTTAGCAACGTAACCATGAAACGTGGTGTCTTCGTTGGTGATACAACCTATTGGGACTGGTATTCACAAATTAAATTGAACACAATAGAAAAGGGGCGCCAGACCGTAGTGATTCAACTGCTTAATGAAAATGGTAAACCAACCATGAGTTGGACGCTGAATAATGCTTGGCCAACTAAAATTACCAGTACGGACTTAAAATCGGATGGTAACGAAGCAGCGATTGAAACAATTGAAATTGCCTATGAAACTTTGGTCATTAAGAATGCGAATAATCCATAGACTTTGGTTGCGGATAGGCGTAATCTTTTGGCGGTAGTTTTTCAATAAAAATAAATAGGGCTTAGAAAGGCTCTGGTTTTTTTATAAAAATTGGATGCTTCAATTTGTATTCATACTTTTTAGTAACCACATAATTGAGCACTCAAGTAATGACGGACAACATTCGAAACGGTATTATTAAACAACTTCTTGGTCTTAGTTCAAGTTTTTATCAATGGCAGAAAACATTTATCCTCCCGTAGGATTTTATTTTAAAGTCAATTTTGCGGGAGCGGGGATTACAAAGGAGCATAGTTTTAAAGAAGTTTCTGGCCTCTCCGTCGAACTAGGTGTGGAGGAAATTGCTGAAGGTGGTGAACTTAGATTTAAACATCGCCTTCCGTCTACGCCCAAGTACAATAACTTGATTCTTAAACGAGGTTTATTAGTAGATTCTAATCTTAGGAAATGGGTTGACAAAGCGATCACAAGTTTTGAATTTACCCCAATTCTCATTTCGATTGAGTTGTTAAATGCAGCGGCTACCCCCGCCATGACTTGGAACGTACACAATGCTTGGCCCGTAAAATGGGAAGTGTCTCAATTGGATGCAATGTCGAATGAAGTGGCGATTGAAACTTTGGAAATTGCATTTGACTATTTTGAAATTAAATCAGGGAAAGCTTAAACTATGCCATTAGAAATCCGAGAACTTGTAATCAAAGCAGTGATCAAAGACAATAAAAACGCTGCGGGTAATAGATTGGATCAAGTAGATATAATCGCATTGAAAAAAGAAATTGCGCATCATTGTCTTGAAAAAATGGAAGAAAAAATGAAAATAGCTTTGGAGCGCTAAAAGCTACGTAATCAGCCTTAACGGATTGCCGGATCGATTACAGATTTTATTTTGAATTAGGCAAGCTACTTACTAAGATAGATAGATTATGGGACTGGAAAAAATGACCATCACGGCTTATAAAACCGAAGAGTACCAAGCACCGACTCAAGGAACTTTTAAAGTACTGATTAATCCAGAAAGCTATAAAGAAGAGATGCGAGTTTCCTACGCTGAGGAACAAGGACAAGGTACTTCTGGCGCACAATTACGGTTTAAATATATCCCTTCCAGCCAAATTTCTTTGAAGCTCATTTTTGACGGGACTAATCTAATTACTACGGCACCTACTAGCCTAAAAGGTAAATCCGTTGGTCAACAAATTGAAGCCTTTCAAAAAGTAACAACGGATTATAGCGGGTCGATTCACCAACCTTTTTTTTTAGAACTCTCTTGGGGAAATATGTCTTTTCGAGGTGTATTGACCGACCTTTCCATTGAATACAAATTATTTAAACCCGATGGAACAGCATTGCGGGCAGAAGCTAATGCAACCTTTAAAACTTCTTCGCAGGCACAAGAAGATTTTTTAGCAAAGAAGAAAAACTCTCCTGATCTTTCGCATATTGTCCAAGTCAAAGCAAGTGATCGACTGCCTAATTTGTGCAATGAAATTTACAGTGGCACGAATTACTATATTCAGGTGGCAAAGAAAAATAAATTAAATCACTTTAGGAATATTCCTAATGGAAAAAGACTTATCTTTCCACCAATCAAAAATCAGTGATATATGAGTGCTCCAGATAAAAATCTAGTATCTTTTAAAATCCTGATCAATGGAAGTGCGATAGACGAGTCTACTCAAGTTGTTTCCATTCAGGTCAATAAACGATTAAATAAAATCGCTTCCGCACGGATAAAAATTTTGGATGGTTCCGTTCCCAAAGAAACTTTTCCACTGAGTGACTCCAGTTCTTATATTCCTGGGAATGAGATTGAAATCCAAGCTGGTTACGAATTAAAAACAGAGACGATCTTTAAGGGTGTAATCATTGCTCAAAAAATTCAAACGAGCCTCAGTAAAGGTTCTAGTATTGTTTTGAATTGTAGAGACAAAGCGGTTAGCTTAACCATTGGTCAAAAAAATAGCACGTATGCTGATATGACGGATAGTGATGTACTCACCAAAATAGTAGGTAATTATTCCGGACTGAGTGCCGATATTTCGAGTACCTCAAATGAGTATCCACAAATTGTACAATACTATACGACCGATTGGGATTTTTTACTCTCACGTGCAGAGGTGAATGGAATGGTCGTCTTTACCGACAACAATAAAATGGTCGTAGGTGCACCCAAGACGGATAGTTCCTCCGTAGAAACGTTCACCTTCGGAGACAATATCTTCGACTTCGATACTGAAATGGATGCTCGGACGCAGTTTGCTAAAGTAGAAGCGAGTGCCTGGGATTATAAAAATCAAGCGCTTATCACGGCAAGTGCTTCAGATCCATCCGTACCAAGCCAAGGAAATATTTCGGGTAGCAAACTAGCCGCGGTGACCAATGCCGATGGGGTACAGTTGCAAACAACAGTAGCGTTAGAAAATGCAGATTTAAAGACTTGGGCAGATGCAGAATTACTGAAATCTCGCTTGGCTAAAATTCGGGGCCGAGTCAAAGGTTATGGTAATGCTAAACTTACTCCAAATACCATCATCACCTTAGCCGGACTCGGAGATCGTTTTAACGGAGACGCTTATGTTTCGGAAGTTTTACACGAGATCGAAGATGGAAACTGGTGGTCTACTGTGACTATTGGCCTTGATCCCGCTTGGTTCGCAAAATCTGTCCCTGTAACCGCTCGACCTGCTTCTGCTTTATTGCCGGGGATTCGAGGTCTACAAAATGCAACGGTTAAGCAAATCACGGAAGATCCCAAAAATGAAACGCGAATTTTAGTGACTGTTCCAATTTTTGCGGATAGCGGAGAAGCGAGTAATCTTTGGTGCCGTTGGGCAACGCCTTACGCTTCTGAAAATATAGGACAATTTTTTATGCCTGAAATTGGAGATGAAGTAGTGATCGGTTTTCTAAACGAAGATCCTCGCTTTCCCGTAATTTTAGGAAGCCTCTACAGTAGTAAAAAAACACCACCTACACCTGCCGCAGAAAATAATCCTAAGAAAGTGATTGTTACCAAAAGCAAACTGAGCGTAGAATTTGATGACGAAAATGTTGTTCTGACCATTAAAACTCCGAACGAAAATAAAATCATTTTCAGTGATCAAGATCAATCCATTACAATTCAAGATCAAAATGAAAATAAAGTCGTCATGGATAGTAGCGGCATCAGTATGTCGAGTCCGGCGGATGTGAAAATCTCGGCAGAAGGTGAGTTGAATCTGAGTGGAACCGCTGGGGTAACGATTAGTTCCGAAGCAACGCTAAGTATGAGCGCAGAAGCTTCGCTGAGTGTCTCAGGGTTAGAAGTAAGCATCTCGGGAGAAACCGCTTTATCCGCATCGGGTGGGGCAGAAGCTTCTTTTTCAGCGGATGGAGAATTATCGATTAGTGGTGCGATGGTAATGATTAATTAAGCTTTGTTGTGTTTCTTTTTTTTGGAAAAATATTTATTTAACATAAAAAAAATTAGCCTATGCCACCTGCTGCGACTTTAACTTGTATGCACGTTTGCCCAATGGTCGATGGAATTGTTCCCCACGTTGGTGGTCCGATTATTGGTCCCGGGGAACCAACTGTTTTGATTGCTGGTTTACCGGCAGCGCGGGTAACCGATACTTTAATTTGTGTTGGTCCTCCAGATATGATTGTTTCAGGATCAGTAACCGTTTTGATTGGTGGTTTACCAGCCGCTTTTTTAGGAAGTGAAACGGAACATGGTGGAACGGTCGTCATTGGTGTACCAAATGTAATGATCGGTGAATAAGCAAGACGAATTTATCGGTAAAGGTTGGAGCTTTCCACCCTCTTTTAACGCGACTACGAATTCGGTGCAAATGGTAGAAGGAGAGGAAGATATTAGGCAAAGTTTGCAAATCTTATTTGGGACTAGGAGAGGAGAACGTATTTTGGAACAGAAGTATGGTTGTGATTTAAGCTTATCTATTTTTCAAAATATCACGACCACAGAGCAAACCGTTTTACTACGAAAATTAAGATACGCCATCATCAATTTTGAATCGCGGATTGTACTCAATGATTTGTCACTTGATTTGACGCAGCTTATTGACGGTATTTTACACATTCAGCTTGATTTTACGATTGATCATATCAATAGTAGGAGAAATATTGTTTTCCCCTTCTTTATCAAGGAAGGAACACTAATCCCTAAAATCTAGCGCATCTAAAAATTTAGATTGCTAGTTTACAGGCTAACAGAGGAATCCTTATGGGACAGCTTTTTTTTTCATCGGGCACTACCCAAGTTGATCGAACTCTTCCAGAGCTCCTTCCAAGCTATGTCTCCGTCGACGAAAGAAAAGTCAATGATTTCCTCAACTTTATTCGCCAATTTTCTACCCTTGTAAAATATGTAAATGGAGCGGGTAATCCCAGTGGGAATTGGGAAGTTTTCTTCAAACATGATCTGAGTTTTTTACTTGCTCAATTGTCAGAGATTGATCTTAGTGCAATTCCCGTTTTATACACGCGCTACAAAACGGAATTGGCGGAAGCGATCGTTCCCGACGAGACTGAGGCGAGTTTGGTAAAACTATATGAACTCAATATTGAGCTGGCTTCCATGCTGCAAAGTTGGTACGATCAAATTGTCCATCAAATGAATCTCGAAATTAGAGATAATGAGATTGAACGTTTGATCATAGAGATAACGCGTTCTAATATTTGGGTTGGAGCATTACAATTCGAGGCTTGTTACCAGAATATGTGGTACAGCTTTAACCAAAACCCTAATAACCTAGCCGTAGAATATTTACCTCCAATTGCACATCAATTACAATTAGGTTTTGAAAAAATATTACTTCCTCAAGCCGTAGCAGCGTCAAACGAAGGCAATAAAAGTTTAGCGCTGCTGCCAGAGATTCCTTTTGGTAACTATACTGATTTTGAAAACTACCTTGATGAGTTGTATCGAAGTTTATACAGCACCGCGAGTATAATCTTAAGGGATGCTCCCAATTTTCTAGAACAATCTCTCCAGCAAGCTAACCATGACCCACAAATTGCACTCTTTCTATCGCTCTGGGAAATGATGAAAGCGAGTAAAACGGCGCTAAACCAATTTACTAAAAAACACCTTAACTATTATTACGGGCAGGTTTTACAACAGCGGTTATTACCTGCGGAGGCAGATACCGTTTTTCTTTATTTTACTTTAAAGGCTAAAGCGACACAAGCTTTTTTAGAAAAGGGAACGAGCGTACTTGCTGGAAAAACGGCAACGGGTTTACCCATCGAATATGCTTTTGATACCGACCTTGCCGTTAACCTAGGAAAGTTAGTAGCCTACAAAAATATTTATAATGGTACCTTAACGGGAAATACCAAAAACTGGACGGGTAAACTCTTAGTGAATCCCAAAGCGAATTTATTACCAACGCAAGCCAAAGCTTCGGGGTGGAAGACTTTCGGGAATGATCCGACAACTGCTCAACTTGCGAATGTTGGTTTTGCTTATGGAAGTCCTAACTTACTTTTATCAGAATCCACCCGAACCATTGTCTTTAGTTTTGTTTTAAATGCTGCGGATATTCAGCGTTTACAAAAAGAATTATTTAGCTTGGGTATTCCCAAAATAGGTTTTTGGTCTAGTATAAAAACGGTATTTGAACAAGCTTTTAGTGTCAATTATACCGCTGCCAAAAAGTGGATGCTCCCGGATTCCGTGACAACAGAATTGATGGTCACAGAAAAAGAAGTTGTTAAACCTGCGGATGGAACTGGAACCACGGAGACAACTTATTCAGAACAATTCAGTATCGCATTTTATATTAAAGTTTCTACTTTACAACCCGCGATTGTTCCCTATAATCCAGGGGTACATGGTAGTGGCTACGACAGTACGGATCCTTTACTGCGATTTTCGCTACAGCAGGAAATAACGATTCCTTACCAAAATGACCAACAGGTAAATGAGGAATTGACGCTTAATCCTTATCAATTATTAGCGCCGATACAAATGGGATTGGTCAAGGTGAATTATCACGTAGAAGGCTGCAAAAATTTTGTCTTACAAAACGACTTTTCTCAGCTCAAGCCCAAAAACCCTTATGCTCCTTTTGGTACCAGTCCGATAGCTAATAATCATTTTTATTTGGGGAATACAGAAGTTTTTAGAAAGCCATTAAGTTATTTTTTGCTGAACATCAATTGGTATGATTTGCCGAATACGGAGCATGGATTTCGAGATTATTACCAAGCATACAATCGCTTTTCTAAAACTAATAAATTTTATAACTCTATTTTCAAATGGTCCGCAGCTATTTTGGTTGAGAAAAAGTGGAAACCTTTACTCGGGGTTACCGATCAAATTTCGGCGGAAGATTTACAGAAAAAACAAAATTCAGATGCTTTAAAAATGGATCGTAAGGGAGAATTAAATCCTTCTCAAAATTTACCTACTTCCCCCTCAGATAAAAACATTGATGAAATAAAACCAACGCCTTTTTATATTTTTGAATGGGAAAATAATTTAGCACCACAAGAGCAGCCAGATCCTTCAACAAAAAAAGGGAATGCTACAGCAGCAAATGATATTGAAAAACTAATTAATTATCTACAGAACCATTTGTCGAATTTGATCAGTGCCAATGCTGCTGCTGCCGCTGCTGCTCAGAAGAAGAAAGATGCAAAAAAGGAGACAAAGGACTTTTCTGAAATGATTCGATACGTGATTCATGCGCTTAGTCTTTTCATTGGGACTAAGCGGAAAATTTTAGCAACAAAAAAACAGGAACTCACCTTACCGAATAAAGAGAAAGCCGTTGTAACAACTACACCACCGAGTTCATTACCACCCGCTTTACCCTTGCCACCTTGGTTGTTTGAAGGAGCTTTAAAAACAAGTTCTACACTCGAATTATTGCAGTTTGATAAGATTAATTGGAAAGCGGTTGCTCCTCCAACGAGTTTTCAAGCCAAAACACTTTATGGTGATCAAACACAAGATGGATTCCTTCGATTTACTTTGGCAGAACCTAGTTACGCCTTTGGTGGAGCCTTATATCCACAAATTGTTTCGGCAGTCGCTAATTATAATGTCAATCAAATTCTTAACCGAGTAGCGCCCAAAACGGGTAATGGCGTTACTACTCCGACAACTGATAAATCGTGCGATACTTGGATTGATGAAATAGAATCTTTTTTCAACGCATTACAACCGATGGGAGATTTGATTCCTACGGAAGAAGAAAAGACAAATTTTGAGAATCTATTAACGGGCGCAAAAAATATGATTGTAGCCAAAGCAAAAAGTATTCAAGCCCAGCAAAGTACTACGAAATTATTGCCGCCACCAAAGCCCGCTTTTGTTCCCAAAATAAAAAACGTTACCGCCAGTTACGGCGTATCGGAATCAATAGATTTAAGCGCTACAGAAAATGTAAGTGCTACGGATGATAAATTTTATCATCTTGCACCTTTTGGCGTAGCGCCTAAAACTGTTTCTGCACAACCGATTTGTTTGTTGCCTAATTATACCAAACAAGCTTATCTTTATTTGGGACTCTCCGATGTTAATGCTCCTGAAATATTGAGTTTGTTATTTATTCTGAATGAAAGTAGTGGCTCTCGAGATATGCCTTTGCCTACAATTGAGTGGACTTTTTTAAACGGAGGAAAGTGGGAAGCGTTTCCAAACGCGAGTCTTAAAGATGGAACCAATGGATTTGTACAAACTGGAATTATCCGTTTTAACCTACCCGAAGTGACCATCGGAAAAGCTAATTTATTCGCGGATGAAAAGCAAGGGGAAAACTTATATTGGTTGAGGGCAACAGTAAGTAATTATGCTGATGCAGTTTGTAATGTGATTGATGTTCATGCGCAGGCGGTTACCGCAAGTTATATTTTACAAGCAGATAATACGGTACATTTTGAAGCGCCTTTGCCGGCGAATACTATTACAAAATTTGCAATACCACCACCCAATATTGCGAAAGTTGTACAGCCATTGCCTTCCATGAATGGGAAACCAGAAGAAGACGACCTGCAATATTATACGAGAGTTAGCGAACGACTTCGACATAAAGATCGTGCAATTAATGCCTGGGATTTTGAACGCCTAGTCTTACAACTCTTTCCACAAGTTGGCATTGTTCGTTGTCTTAATCACACTTCCGTTGAAGCACAAGGAATGAAAGCGGGAACAACGAGTATTATCATTTTGCCGAATAGCTTAGCGGGTTGTAAAAATTCTTTGCAAGTAAAAGTAAATCAAAGTGTGCGGCAGCAGGTGAAAGCTGAATTGAGTCCGATCCTTGCACCTTTTGTGCAATTGGAATTGAGAAGTCCGAGTTATGAACTTTTAAAAGTATATGCGAAAGTAGAACTAGAAGCGGGCTTAGATCCAGGGCATTATTTACAAGTCTTGAATAAAGCGTTGATTGAATTGATTGCTCCATGGCAAAATAATTATCCGGCGATTAATCCTTTTGAAACGAGTATTAGTTATTTTTCCATCATGGAATTTATTAATCATCAAGATTATATTGCGGAAGTACTGGAAATGGAAATTATTAGTTTTTCGCCTGAAGCACCTGATGATTTCATTATTTTAGAAAAGAAATTTGAACCCCTTCAAGTAAAGCAACCTTGGTACATTATTAGTTCCGTGGAGATGCATCAACTCAGTACAACGGAAGACTCTTTACTATTTAAAAAACCTATTCTTCCAGCGATGAAAATGCTAAAAAAGAATAGTAAGAAAAAGAAAAAAATTAAAAAGAAAAAAAAGAAAGTACAGGATGCTTTGTTCATTTCAATTGACTTATACAAATAAGGCAGCAATAAACTTCCTCGCTCATAGATGAATTATTAATGGCAGAATTACCACAAAATACTAGCATTCAGGATGCCGCTTACGCGTTAACGGAGCAGGTGGATTTTCAGTACCTGAAGCAGTTGGGACTGGATGCTATTATTCGTACTGCCAGTGAAAAATGGACGGATTATAATGAGCATGATCCAGGAATCACCATCTTAGAAGTGTTGGTGTATGCCTTAACCGATTTGGGTTACCGTACAGACTTTCCAATTACGGATCTTCTAGCGCAAGCCCAAGCGAGCGTTAGTGAATTAAGTAAAAATGAATTTTATACTGCTCGAACAATTTTGTCGGTTAATGCTGTTTCTTTAGACGATTATCGCCGAGTAATTATTGACTTAGAGGAAGTCGCTAATGCTTGGGTTTTACCTTCCAATGACCAACTGAATCCTTTTACGGGCTTATTAGATATCTGGGTGAATGCATCGGATAAAATTGAGACTGCAGCTAGTCGAAAAGCCTTAAAGCAGCAAGTTCGAGTAAGCTTTTTTGAACATCGTAGTTTGAGCCAAGATTTGGTGAACATTACCATCCGAAAGAAACTTAACTTACGTTTTAAAATGCAGCTGATTCTTGATCCTAAAAAGGTGAAAGAAGTAGAGCGAACTTTAGCCCAAGTATTGCTAGCCATCAAATCCTATCTTTCCGAAGAAATTTATTTTTGCTCTTTGGAACAAATGATGATCAAAACGGATAGTGATGTAAATGCTATTTTCAATGGTCCCGCTTTGGTGCACGGATTTCTTCCCACCGATGCTTTACAGCCAATGGTTTGTGCCTTGAATGTGGTTAAGCTGATTCCAATTATTCAGAAAATACTTGGAGTCGTAATGATTAGTAACCTAGCGTTTAAGACGAGTGAAGGAGCAAGAAATTGGTTAAAGAAATTAGCGATCACTCCGGAGAATCGATTGGTGCTCGGCACTCTTTTTGAACAAGAGTTAACGGTGTTGTTGGGGGATACTCCTTACCCCATTAATCGGCAACGTCTAGAATTTGAATATAAAAAAGCCTTACATCAACAGGCTAATTCAAAACTAGCAAAAGCAGAGCGAGATCTACCAATCGTCCTCGGAGATTTTCGAGATACAGAAACTTACTTTTCCATTCAAAATGAATTTCCTACAATATATGGATTAGAACCTTTTGGGCCACCGCCAGATGCAAGTAAACAACATTTAGCTCAAATTCAGCAACTCAAATCTTATCTCCTGATCTTTGATCAAATTATGGCAAATTACTTGGCGCAGCTTTCGCATTTGAGCGATTTGTTTTCGTGGAGTAGGGAGGTTCAACAAACTTATTTTTTTCAAGGATTATCTGGTGCCGTTGGAGAAATAGAGCAACTGCTAGTAGATGAAAATGTAGCACAATCTCCCACTCAAGATGCAGCAGATATCTTAGTGAAGTATCAAGCGAAGTTAGCGGGGTTCACAGAAGATAAAGCTACTTTTCTTTCGCGTAGAAATAGATTTTTGGATCATTTGTTAGCCCGTTTTGGGCGACAATTAATTTTTGAAAATCGTCATTTGAAGTTTGAATTGACTACGGTAAAAGAACAAGAGGAAGTGTATGCGATTGATGCGAAACTTCGAGTCTTGGAACAATATCCTGATTTGAGTGCGAACCGTGCTCGGGCTTTTAATTTGGAAGCAAAGGACTTTTCTAAAGCGTTTTCGGGCTTACGGAATTGGGTAGAAACGTTATTCTTTATGGAACCGGAGACAATGGAGAAATTTCGGTTTAACCAACGTTTTCAAAAACGAAGCTACAACGCGGCTGCCGCGAAAAAGGAATTAATCTACAGTGAAAGTGAATTTATTTTTAAAACGGTCAAACCCGCTAAAGAACCGAAAGGGCCCAAACCTGTCCGACCAGAATTAGATTTGAATGAGATCATGCGCATCGGGGTTCATTCAGAAAACTATTACATTGACCATAAAGAAAAAATAGGACATCGGATTTATCTTTACAAGCAAACGGAAGTTTTACAAGCAGCGACTATTTATGAATTGACCAAAAAATATAAAACCCCGAAAGAGGCATTTGCTGCAATTGATCAAGTGGTGAAATTATTGCAACGCTACGATCGCTCTAGTGAAAGCATTTATGTAATTGAACAATTACTTTTGCGCCCGATGGATAATGAACCTTATTTTGGTTTAGACTTACTCGACGAAAAAGCTGCTCCTTGGATGGAAACGAAAGGCTGGTATTCGAAAACGGCACTCGATGAAATAAAGGCACCACTCTCATCTGGACAATCTTATTATGAGATTATTGATGCGTCAAATCCTTCTGCCAAACGATCAAAAAAGAATCAACCGCTGCCCATAGAAATGCCTAAGTTCAGCTTCTCCATAAAGCCTGTGAAAAATGCTTTCGGGGAGACTGACTTCAAATTGTCTATGCGCTATTACGCCACGGATGGTTTTGTCGTATTTAAAGGAATAAACTCCTACGTTAGTATTGTCGCTGCGGAAAAATCTATTGAGGCTTGGATGACTAGTTATAAACTACAGATGAAAAATCCAGCACTTACCACGCTCTTGTATAAAGGGAAATTAAGTCCTTGGGTGAAATGGAACAAGAATAAGTCAAAGAAAAAGAAAGTAAAGCATAATCCAGCGCAGCTACATTTGGACATAGATGTTTTTTCTAATGTACTTACCATTGTTTTACCAGAATGGCCTAGTCGTTTTCAACGGAAAGGTTTTAAAACTGCACTAGACCAACGCATTAGGACAGAAGCCCCCGCTCACTTATGGCTCAATATACTTTGGTTGGAAAAATCGAAGTTTCAAAAATTTCAACGCTTATTTGGACCTTGGTGGAACGCTTATCGAGAAGGAGCAAGGGATGCGTATACCTACCGAGAAAAAATTGCTAATTTCTTAGTTAAAGAAAGTTACGACCAGCTATCGAAACTAACTTAAAACGAAAAAATGAAAGAGCAAGAACATACCATGCGCCGTTTAAGGATTGACTTTGAGTTGGAAGAAAGAGACCAAGCGCTTAGTTTTGAGGTTCAAGATCGGTTTAGTAAATTGACACACACGGAGTTGATAAAGTCAATTAATTCGATTTTTGATGAATTTACGGATGCGTTGACTTGGCTGAAAATCGATCAGTTGGAAATAGATTTGGGAACGTTAGCGTTGGAGGATTTAGAGAAAGAAGCACCAGCGATTTTGGAAGCGGAATTGCGAAAAGCATTGCAGCTTTATTTACATAAAAACAACTACCTGTTACCTACCGCTGCTCCGGGAGCATCGAATATTCGCTTGCTTGATCTCTTGATATTTTTTTTGGAAAAAGGACATTATCCATGGTGGATTACCAAAGAGCATCAACGCGCTCCCAGAGAATTATTGGAGCTCCTTTTTAGGGAGAAACCTAAAGAATTAGCAAGTGCGATTAGTGCTGCCGCAGGAAAAAAGCAGGTAATTGTTCGGATGGTGCAAATCGGTGGAACTAAAGGTCGCACTAGTATTTTAAAGTTGCTTTTTCCACACGAAGCGCCAAAACTACTCCCGCTGATTAAGGATTTTGAATTGATTTATAAACGTAATCCGATGGCTAATCTCAGGCAATCGTCTTTTAGTGCATTATTATGGCAAAGTACGTTTGACCATTTATTCAATTTACCAACCCACCAATTTGAGTCGCAGCAATTCATCACGGCATTATTGGCAAAATTATCTATCGCTACGCAAAGTAATATGGGCGCTTGGATTGAGTCAACCGAAAAACCAGGTGAATTATCTGCTACTTTTATCCAAGTGATTAACGAATTGGAAGAAAGAGAAGTTATCAAAGTTCCGCAGGCAACTCAAAAAGTTTTACCGAATTGGCTACCAACGTTATTGCAAAACTTAAAAATGCCGTTCAAGCGAACCGCAGAGAAAATTTTGACTTATTATATTGCTACGCAACAATTACCAAAATTAGAAACGGAAGACTGGAATCACCTAGCCTTGGTTTTTACCAAACTTTGGGAGCTTTTTCCAAACCAAGCAATCGGTGTCATAGATGTCTTGTTGGCGGATAAATTGTATAGAGAAAAATCTTTAGTTATCTTACCAACGCCTTTACTCAAAAAAGTTTTGCGGGTAAAATTTCCGATGTTATATGTACATTTGTTGCAGTTGAGTCAGGATTTATTACTTGTTTTGAAACCTTATTTTCAAGGACAAACTTTTTTGGAATTAGAGCAACGGATTCTCAATCATTATTTGCTTTATTTTGCGGCGCACCACGGAAAATCATTTGACCTCAAAGATTTATTGCGAAGTGCTTTTTTGACACTTGCGGGTCCACAGCAAACCAACTACGTTAAACTATTAGAAACAGTTCGCGATACACTTCCGAAAAGAACAAGAGATGTCAACTTAGCATCTGACTTAATTCAATACCTAAACTTAATCTTGCTAGAAGAAGGACTAAAAGGAATTCGGGGGGAACTGTTAACTAGTCTGACGCCTCCTTTCAATCTAGCAGACAAAGCGGATGTCTACTTGGAAGAAGAAATACCGATCAACGAAAAAACGGAAGTTACTAGAGACGATCTACGGATTCTTAGTTTTTATTTAGAAAATGGGGCACTAGAAATTGGCTTAGACTTGACCGATGTTCGTGAGGCAACGCTTCGACTATTGCGACGAGCACCGATTCGCCTGAACCGTTGGTTTAGAAGTTCAAAGCAGCAAGCGCAAGTCTTAACTCGGATGGTAGCGTTTTTTACAACCGAAATATTAGTTCCTTTGTTTAATACCTTCAAACCTGACTTAGGAGACTTTGGCGTAAAGCTAAAAATGCTGTTGCAATCGTTGGCGTTAATTCCAGAAGTACCCGAAAAAGAGGATAAATATTTCTGGAAACTATTTAAGTCAGTAGTGGTAGAAGAAGTTAATGAGACATTTAATCCTTATGTTTTTACCCAGAAAATATTGGTTAAAATAGTAGAAAGGAATGAGGGGAATAGTGAAAAAGCTCGGGCGTATCTTTACGCCTTGATTCATGAAAATCCCAAACCAGCATGGTATCGTAAAGTCTTTCCCGAAGTCGGAGAAGCGGTAACTGTGCTTACGGAAATGGAGAAGGAACCGGTCTCTCTGGTGACTACATCGGAAGCATTTCCTGAGCAAGAAGTAACGACCAAGGTGGAGCGTAAAGCGGTCAAAGATGACCTACGGATTTTTAGTTTTTACTTAGAAAATGGGGCACTAGAAATTGGCTGGAACTTGATCGATATTCGCCAAGCAACGGTTCGACTATTGCAACGATCGCCAATTCGACTGAATCGTTGGTTTAGAAGTTCAACGCAACAAGCACAGGTCTTAACTCGGATGGTAGATTTTTTTTCAACTGAAATATTAGTCCCTTTGTTTAATGTTTTTAAACCCAACTTAGGAGACTTTGGTGTGAAGTTGAAAACGCTATTACAGTCGTTGGAATTAATTCCAAAAGCGCCCGAGAAAAAGGATAAATATTTTTGGAATCTATTTAAATCGGTAGTGATAGAAGAAGTGAACGAAGCCTTTAGTCCCTATGTTTTTACCCAGAAAATATTGACAATAATTATTGACCACGACCACAGGAATGGTCAAAAAGCTCAAGAATATCTCTACGCTTTGATTCATGAAAACCCTAAACCAAGGTGGTTTAGTAAAGTTTTTCCTGTAATCGGAGAAGAGACTGCTACTAACCGAGAAATAATAAAAGAACCTGTAGTCGCATCTAGGTCAGCGGCGATAAAAGAAATATCTACCCCTAAAAAACAAACGATAATGGAAGAAAAAAATGATAATATTTATGCTGTTGAAAATGCAGGTTTAGCGATACTTAGTCCCTATCTGCCAGTATTGTTTGAACGTTCGGGCTTGTTGGAGAATGGCGCTTTTCGTGATGATAAAGCGAAGCAGGAAGCCATTTGCTTATTGGAGTATTTGGTGACGGGAAAGCAAGAATGGTCAGAGCATCAATTGGTTTTAAATAAAATTTTGTGTGGCTATCCCACAACGGAACCACTGGAGTTGAACTTTGAGTTACCCGAAGATTGGACTGCTTTGTCTGACTCTTTATTGATGGCAGTAATTGCACAATGGGCAATTATCGGAGAGGTGAGTGTTGATTCTTTTCGAGAAACTTTCTTGCTACGGGCAGGGAATTTAGCTTTTCGGAAAGAACGTTGGCACTTGCAAGTTGAATCAAAAAGTTTCGATGTATTGATGCGAGAATTACCTTGGGCAATTGGTGTGATAAATTATTCTTGGTTAGAAAACGTCGTACAAGTAGACTGGAAGTATTGAGGTCGTTTAATAATTGTAAACTGCGATCACGGTTTCAATTGCAGTTTTTTTAAAATCAAAAAAATGGATAATACCACTTCTTTACAAGCACACCTCGATTGGTTGAGTGCCGTACTTGACTATCGCATGAAAGTGTATTTTGAGCAAGTGCCATTGGAGGAACTCGGAGCGGTCCCCGTTTCCCCAAGTTTAACGGAAGGACTAGCGCTTGATGATTTTTTCCTGCAGGAAGGAATGGATTGGCAAGAAAAGTTGCTGGTTATGCTAGCTTTAGCGCCACATTTAAATCCTCAATTGTTAGATATTTTCTTTACGAAAAATACCTTGTTTGATCGTGGGTTTACAGAATTTGGTGGTTTAAAAGCAGAAGCCCATAGTGGTTTTTTGCCAACGATTGAAACTGCAGTTTTTGTAATTGCGGGTCGGGACTTGAAACTTCGGTTAAGCGTAATCGAACGTTTGCAAGGAAATGCGAGTTTATTTCAAAAAGGTATTTTAGCGGCGCATTTTGCAAAACCAGAAGAACCGAATGCTAGTGCACAATTGCAATTAAACCAAGAATTGCTGCATCGAATACTCTGGGGACTGGAATATTCACCGAACTTTGGGAGAGACTTCCCCGCGAAAGAAATCACCACGGCGTTAACTTGGGAGGATTTAGTTTTGGATGATTTTACTTTGTCGGAGGTGCTAAATATCAAGCATTGGATTGAACACAATACTTTGATTCAGGATACTTGGGGATTACGAAAAGTCCTCAAACCAGGATTCCGTTCACTATTTTACGGTCCTCCAGGAACGGGAAAAACCTTAACGGCGAGTTTATTAGGAAAGGCTTTGAATCGTCCTGTTTATCGGATTGATTTATCAATGGTAGTTTCAAAGTTTATTGGTGAAACCGAAAAGAATTTAGGGAAAGTCTTTGACATGGCTTTGCACAAAGATTGGATTTTATTTTTTGACGAAGCTGATGCACTATTTAGCAAAAGAACGAATACTAATTCTTCCAACGATCGTTACGCGAATCAAGAAGTTTCTTACCTTTTGCAGCGAGTCGAAGATTATCCCGGAGTGGTGATTCTAGCGACTAATCTCAAAGGAAATATAGATGATGCTTTTATCCGTCGGTTCCAATCCATGATTTACTTTACCAAACCGGATGTGAAACAACGGCTTACGCTTTGGACGAAACTATTTGCTTTAGGAATGAAAGTTTCTGATGAGCTTTCTCTGGAAGAACTTAGTGTGAATTACGAAATTACGGGAGGAGAAATGATCAATGTGATGCGTTACTTAGGGATAAAATTGGCTCAACGAAAAGAACAAGTAGTACAAATGACAGATGTGATAGAAGGTATCCGTCGAGAGTTTCGAAAGAGTGGAAAAGTAGTAACTAATTCTTAGTGCTTAGCTTTTTTTGGCATAAAAAAAACTCGGTGCTTTTAAACATCGAGTTTTTAAAGAATAAAAAAATTGAGGGGTTATTTTAAATTTTGATAGCTTTATTTTGAAATAATTGCTAAGTAAAAACTAAAGCTTTCCACCGTTAAGAAGCAGGAGAATTAGAAGAACTTACGCTATAATCCGCACCTTGTTGAGCCGCCAAATACTCGGCGTTCAATTGATCAACCATGAAGCTGAATTCATTAACTTTACTGTTCAAGAAATTCACTTGTGCATCAATTACATTTAATTCGCCTTCTAGTTTAATGAATTGCGCATTCGCCAAACCATTCTCTTTGGTAAGTCGATTGACGATCAGTTGCAACGTCGTTTGATACTCACTAAACTGTTGGAAAAACATATGGGTACGATAGTTCACCTGCAAGTTTGTAACTAAGGCTTCAAAACTTTTACTAG
>JBGCFY010000265.1:0-13478 GCA_045110315.1 Saprospiraceae bacterium | reverse complement strand
TCGCTGCATCTTGAGTTGGTGTTGGTGCTGGCGTAAAGTTTCCAGTAACGGCAACGGTAACCGAACCCGCTGCGTCAACTCCGTTTAGCTTAGCAGTAATCACCGCCGTTCCAGAAGAAATACTAGAAATCACCCCTGCTGCATTAACGGTAGCTACGTCAGTATTAGAAGAGCTAAATTCAAAATAAGCAGGAGTAAGACCGAGTGTTTGATCTAGGCCATTTCCTAAATTTAAGGTTTGTTGTAAACCCGTTACCTCACTTTCTACTCCGAGGAAAGTGTTGATGGTAATATCTTCTCCTTCTTGGATAGCAGGTCTTGGTTGCGCAATGGTACCTAATTTTTCAAATTGTAATTCATCAATCCAAAAAGTATAACCGTTACCATTTTCTGGTCCTTCTGCGTACCAGAACAATCCTTTTTCACGAGTTAGTTTTGAAGCATCGGGAAGTGCAATCGTGTATTGTCTCCAGTTGGTGGTCAATTTCAAAGCACTAAGCGTAACTTGATGTTTGTTTTCTCCAAAGTCTTGTCCGAAACCTACGTCGTTAATCGTCGCAGCGGTAGAAGACTTAGCCCAAAAAGTAAGAGCATCATAACCAGAAAGATCACGACCACCATTATCGGGAAAGATTGCTCCGGCGTATGCGCCGTTTGGATCTCCGACGTTCGGTACGTCAAATCGCATAGAAGCGGTACCCGCATATTTAGTTTCTTCATCTACGGTGAAAGCACTAAAATAAGAATCTCCGAATGGCAAATATTCCAATCCAGCACTAAAGCCATCAATGAATACGGTACCATCTTTGGAGTAAGTAGCTCGTTTTAGGTCTTTTTCTATTTCTCTTTCACAATTACTGAATAGCAATACAAATCCGAGTAATAAGAGAAGGTTTGATTTTAAAATTATATTTTTTTTCATGATAATTTTTATTTACCTATGTTGATGTGAATATACGTTCTAATTTCCCATTCCGATCCGTCAGGAAAACCGACCGGACTGATGATTGGTGCGTTTGCAAACGGAAGTGCCTCATTGGGTGAATACCGAGGAGAATATTGATCCATAGATCTCCAAGTTCCTCGAATGCCCATTTGAGTATTGGGTAACAAAAACCAATCGGGCTTGCTTAAAGTGGTTGATAAATCGAACATAATTTGTAAAGGATACGTTAGGTTGAAATCACGGTGATAATCAAAAGGTCCCCAGTCATTAACTTTCACTTGCGATGACAATTTCAGTCGCTTATAAATACCTCTCAGGTCCATTCCAAATCGTTCAACTAATCTAGGATCGCTACCGTTAGCTTGCGCGTTTCCAACTAAAAAGTTTGCAATAAGACCGAAGTCTCTATTTATTTTAGAAACCACTCTGATATTCGATTCCCATAAATCTCTGGCAGGTACCGATTTGTCGAATGGAAAAGAAGCACGGGTATCTAAGAATCCAATTGCTGCATCCTGTGTGGTTGGTAAATGCCAGAATACAAAACCTGCACTGACTGCTAATTTAGCATCTTCCGCACGATCGCTATCCCAATCGTACATCCATGTACCGGGTGTTGGATCGTAAGTAACTAATAGTTCACCGGCAACCGTTTCTCTATTTCCTCTTACGGCGAATGGATCGGACTGTACATTTCTCAATCGACCAGGTCCCACACCATTGTTCGGCATTGGATCAACTAGCGGCTTTTGCCACAAGAAGTTTGGTGCAATTTGGAAATCTCCAACGGAAAAGGTAAATCCAGTTAAGAAGTTATTTTGGTTTCCACTACCATTGTCTTTCAATCTCCATCCTGTAAAGGTACGAGTAAGATCTGCTCCACCATTGGCGACAAGTCCCATCACGGCACCTTGTGCATACCAATTGAATGCTCCTTTAGAGAATTTAATTTTTGCTTTTCCACCCCAATTATCTGAAGACTTTACTTCGTCAATATAAACGGCACCTTCTTCCTGACTGTCGTCCACAATTTGAAAAGTTCTTCCATTTAATGGTTGACCTCCCCAAATTCCTCCAACCTCAACTTCTACGGGTCCGATCTCTCTAGCCACGTGGAGCGTCGCTCTTCTAGTTCGAGGAAGTGGAATCGCAATCGAACTTACTGCTGCTGCGGCATCGTCGATATCTTCATGGAAAACACCTGTAACCTGAAAATGTTTTATTTCTCGGGTATATTTTAACAAAACTGCCGGATTGGCGCCCCACCATAGTTGCGGACCGAAGGCAGCTTTAAGACCTTTGAAAGATTTTTTACCATCTATTTCTATCCCTAGAATTTGTCCATTATAGATATCTAAGTTAGGACCGTAGTTTGCTTCTGGATACAAGCCAAAAAAGTCTCCTTCGTATCCCCAGTGATAATGTCCCGTCCGGTAAAAACCTCTTAGGTCAAATTCTTTGGCATCCCACTCGAAATCTGCGTTGTAGACATTTAAGTTGCCCGTATTGTTTCGATTGGGCGTTTCTCGTACTCTATTTTCGTAAAAAATTTCATCGATGGGATTATCCGCAACATTTCCTAAGATGTTGAAATTGACACTTGCGCGCATATTAGGCGTTGGATTCGCTTCTACTCCAACGAAGAAGGACTGCATATGATCAAAACCAAGTTTATTTGGATAAGTAGGATTATTAGGGTCTGGTTCGTCGGGAGTGGTAATTAAGCTACCTCCAGTATTGAACGTTGTAAATTCCGCTCTGAAGTTACTCAGGCTAATTTTTTCATTTCCCCCCAAAGCAGCTTTATCTCCTCTTGCTCGCAAGACTGCATCAATAATTTGAATATTATCAAAATAGCTATTCACGGAAGTTACCGTCGTACCAGCAGAATAAGGATCCAAAGCGTGTGCTTCTTTCAAAGCATAATAAGCGGCTCTTGGGTAAAGGGTATACAATCCACGAGCATCCGTTGGACCTTTGGCACAAATCCCAAACCATTCTTCGTTCATGTTATTCTGACCAGGGATTAAATCTCGGTTGTATCCTCCGTTTTCCCAAGAGGCATTATTATCGTGAAGATCAGCGTTTTCTCTATCATCAAATCCGTACTTCCACCAGCCATCACTGAATTGGAAAGTAAAACCACCGATAGAGTTTCCAACTTTACCAACGCCAGCTGCATTTTCGTAGATTTCCTTCCAGTTGCCAACCATATAATAAGCCTGAGACTCCTGATCTTCAGAATTACTGATGACACTGTAAGCATCTGCTCCAAATTCCGTAAACATGACTGGTTTATTGAGCTTGTCTTTTACGACCTGAAACATATCGCCAAAAGAAACGCCTCGGTAAGTATTGGTTCCATAGATATCAATATCCTTACATTCGTCGGCAATGATATCAATAAATAGAACGTCACCATTACACAAAGCAATGGGATGAGCACCATCTGCAGCTTTTATCCTTAGCGCAGCGTCGTTCATCAACTTATACATGGGTCTACCTCGACTTTCGCCAATGAAAGCCTTTTTCTTATCATCGTCTGGAAAATCTTCGGTTTCTGCACCCGCCCAAAAGAGACCATAATTATTTTCATTTCCGAGCAAGTACATCAATAATCCGGGCGTATTTTTATACCCTTCAATCAATTCATCAATTTCATTCATGAGAAATTGCTGTGTTTTAGGGTCGGAATAATTGGTAACCGGCACCCAAACACCATCCATCAGCAGTCCGTAGCGACCGAAAGAATGATTCAACATGGTATAAATACCATAATTCTCGTAGATATAGGCAATCCATTTGGCGGGAACTCCCGTATACTGTCGGATTACATTTACATTCATGTTTCTCAGCAGCGACATTTCTGCATCTAAACCAGCTTTAATGACGTCATCTGATTTTTTCCAAAAATTAGCATTGACGGTATTGGTTCCGATTGGGATATAATCCCAGTTCATTCCATTAATCATAAACTGCTTTCCATCTACCATTAAAGACATTTGTCCATTATCATTGGCAACCGATACCTGATTTGCTTGGGCAAATGAAGTATATTGGAGCAACAAAAAAGAGCAGAATAAGAGAATTTTGTGAAGATGAAAAGGAAGAGCAACTTTAGAATTTGATTGGTTTCTTTTGGTTATTTTCATATTTTCAAAACTTTTAAGGTTTTAATTCTAGATTTCCCCAAATTTATTACTGAAATTTAACAATGAGAAATAAAAGACCTCATCAAAAGTTTCACCAAGTTTTATTCTGACTACAACATAAGCTGTTGTATTTTTTGATAAAACACTGATTATCAGTATTTTTGAAATTAAACAGACTTTCACACCATGATTTTTTTTTACTACGCCAGACATTTATTGATTTGGATTCTGATATTCTTTACCAGTAATTGCATTTTATTGGCTAAAGGTAAGTATCCGATACAAAACTTTTCGCCGGCTAGCTACAAGGGTGGAAATCAAAATATAGATTTTGCTCAAAATAGGTCGATGACACTTTTTGTTGCAAATAACCTCGGTATTCTATCTTACAATGGAAAAGAATGGAGTTTACATACTTTTGAAGTAGGTAAGAAGAAGCGCTCTTTAGCCTTTGACGAACATAATAATCGACTCTACGTAGGCTTACAAGGAGAATTTGGCTATCTGAATAATCGTTGGGAGTACGTTTCCTTAGTTGATAAAATTCCTGCTGCGGCTAAAGATTTCGATGAAGTTTGGGATGTATTTTACTCGAATTCGAAAACTTACTTTTGCACTTTTCAGAACATCTACATTTATGACGGGGAAAAAATCAGTGTAATTGAGAACAAAGAAGGCCTCAATCGAGCCTTTCTATTTGAAGATAAGCTATATACCCAAAATCAACAGGGCGAATTATTGGAATTAGTGGGCGATCATCTTCAAAAAATTCCCTTGAAGAACAAAGAACAGGATATTATATCCGGACTAGCCTCCTACGATAACAACCTTTTCATTTTCTACCAATCCGGACAAATTCAAAGCGCGAATACGGTGAGTAATGAAAATGTTTTTACGCCACTTAGTACAGCCTTAAAAGGCACCTTCATTAACCACATCTTGCGGCTTTCTGATACCCGAATAGCGATTTCTACCCAAACGGCGGGCTTGTATCTATACGATTTACAAAATCAAATGCTGGAGCAAATCAGCACACAAGATGGACTATTGACCAATGCTTGTTTGCGTAGCTTTCAAGATTTTGCCGGAAATCTTTGGGTTGGGATGCAAAACGGGCTTGCTTTGATTGATATTAATTCTCCGATGCGGCTAATTAATGAGGATGTAAAAATTCAAGGAAGCGGATACGAAGCTTACGAAATGGAAGAAGGTACCTATTATACGACCTCCAATGGCATCTATTTTAAAGATAAAAATTCAAGGGAAAGTATTTTTCTGCCCGATACGGAAGGTCCTGCTTACAGCATTCAGAATATTGGAGGCAAAATTTATGCGGGGCACCACACTGGATTATTTCAATTACAGAAAAAACAAGTCAAACAAATTATCAAAGCAGAAGGAATCTGGCAAGTGAAACTACTAAAATCCAATCCACAGTACGCAATTGGCGGTAGTTATTCGGGAATGTACTTATTTAGGCTAAACGAAAATAACGAACTCGAGCCTTTACACAAAATAAAAGGCTTTAATGAATCTAGTAGATTTTTTGAAGAAGATAAAAAAGGAAGAATTTGGGTTGGACAGTTTTACAAAGGCTTATTTCAATTAAAACTATCAAAAGATTTAAAAAGCATTACGGCTAAGGAATATGCCAGCAGCACCGATGCTCCGGTAGGCGAACAAATCATCTTGAATAGCATTGATAATGAAATCTATTTTTCAACTAAAGAAGGCATTTATACTCTTGACCAACAAAGCGATCAAATTATTCCCGCTGCTATTTTTGAAAAAGAAATTGGTAAGCAACCCGTTTATTTACTAAAACAAGATAACAAGAAGAATATTTACGTTTATGCGAAAAATATATTTGGGTACTACAAACAAATTAGTAGCAATAATTATGTATTTTCTTCCTCTTCCCTCTTTCAACAGCGATATTCTTTTAACAATGATTTGCTGAATGCTTCCATCCACACCTTAGACGGAATTATGATCAATGCGAACGAAGGCTTCATTTATTATAATCCAGAAAAAGAGAATCGACTTGCTCTTGACAATCCTTTGGTGACTAGTCAGGTGTACAGCGTCACGTTGGATAGTATGCTGTATGAGCGTTCTACTTTTGGAGCGATTCCAGATAGTCTGACGAGGATGAAAATAACACATAAGGCAAAAGTCATCCAATTTTTTATTGAATCTTTTCAGCTCAAAGATGTCAACAATCAATTATTTCAATATTACTTAGAAGGCTTTGACGAAAAATATGGAAATTGGACGACCGCCACAATTAAGGAATATACCAACCTCAGAGAAGGAAAATATTCGTTTCGGGTTCGAACTAGAAATTCCCTCGGCGGGATGATCGAAAGTGAGCCGTTACATTTTGTCATCACTCCACCACTCTATCGAAGTATTTATGCCAAGGTATTCTATTTCCTTTTGCTCTTGTCTTCCTTATTTGCCGTATCCTGGTACCAAAAACAAAATTACAAACGTAAAGCCCTAAAATTAGAAAAACAAAAGCAAGAACAACTGGCAGAAAAACAACAAATATTAGAGCAACTAGAAAAGAAAAGTGGTATTAAATTGCTCCGCTTAAAGGAAGAAAAAATGCAATCAGAATTAGTGCATTTGAATAAGCTCTTGGCTGCGTCTACGATGAACCTAGTCGTCAAAAATGAATTTATAGACAGTATCAAAGAGAAGCTAAAAGAAATTCCGCGTAAGGAACAAAGTCCAGCAACGAAACGGGCTTTAGTGCAAATTGAAAAAGAGATTGATACGACTTTGAGGGTTCAGGAAGATTGGGAACAATTTGAATATCATTTTAATAAAGTTCACGGTGATTTTCTCAGTAGGATTCGGAGGGAATTTCAAGACCTTTCGCAGAACGATCAAAAACTATGCGCTTTCTTACGGTTAAATTTGAATACCAAAGAGATTTCTAATATCATGAGTATTTCCTTGCGTGGAGTGGAAATTGCAAGATACCGATTGCGAAAAAAACTAAAACTGAGTAAGGGGCAGAATTTAGCTAAATTTGTTTTGGCGTACTAGTAGCATTTCAACTAAATCGCGTCTGCACTTACCGCTTGCTCTGCGAAAGCTTTGAATTGATTCATCCATTTTTGGCTTTGCGCCTTGAATTTACCGGGAAATAACTTAGCCATTAACTTTATCATCAAGCCGTTGAATTTTAAATATTCCACTTCGGAAACATAACGTGTTTTTCCATTTGTCAACGATTCAAATCGGGAAGCTTGGGTATTCGTCATGTGAATATGTTCGTACAAGGCAAGTTTTTCGGTCGGCAAATTCATGGAGAGAATCGTTTCGATTAATTCAATCCGCATTTTACCATCTAGCACAATTTTAGATTTCGCACCTTCCGTATTTGGTGTTCCAGATAGGTGCTCAATACTTTGAAAACCGTCTTGCCATTCCTTGAAATTTTCTTCCGCTTCCCACAACTCCACCACTTTTTTAATGGGCGCATCAATTTCTACGGTACAGGTATATTTCATATTTATTTTTTTGAAGCGATTGGTGATTACAAGTTCAATGATTAATTCCTACCTTAAACTTATTGATATAATACTTCAAAGTCTTATCTTCAATCGGTGCATAATGTGAAGGGAATCTATCTTCCATGTCTTTCAGTAATGTTCTCACGAGTTCATAATTTTCATTTTCGTAAGCATCATTCATGATTCTAACGTAGGCGAATCTAAAACCATTTATCATAAATAAAACATCATCGCTATTTTGGTTTAAATCATTACTAGCTAAATCCAACTTATCAATATTCGTTTGAATTTCAACTTCCTGATTAGCATCATCTTTACAAGCCTTAATTCTATTTGTATAAATACCATCAGAAAAATAATTGTCTAAAGAAAGAAGATCTCCTTTAAGTTGACCAATGGTGAAATATATATCATCCTTAAATTTATTCTTGATTATTATTTCTTTGAGGATGGAATCACCTTTTAAAATATACTGTCCATTTCTTAACTCATTGATCTCCCAAATGAATTTTTCCTCCTGACAATTTGCAGGAACGATAGAGATGGATTGTTTATTTGAAATCGCGTAAACCGGAAAGTCATGATAAGGAATGGAATCTTTTAAAAAACTCTTGGAAGCGATATTTTTCAGCAAAGTACAATACCAATTGGTATTTAACAAGCTTACATCAATCGCCTGAATATCGGTTCTAAAATTTTCGATCTGCTGAACATATAAAATCGGAAACGAGTAATTATCTCCACTTGTAAATAAAATGGAACTATCCGCACAAGCGCTCAAAGTGCTTTTCCCAAATCCCAAGACCGCGTCATTGAAACCTCCACGTTTTTTTCCTTCGTGCAAAGCATATTTCATCGAGTCTATCTTCCCCTCGTAGTAATATTTCAAGGCTAAACTTCCCCAGACGGCAGTTATTTTCGAATATGGATCTAGCGCTATTTTTCGTCCTTGATATTTTGGTTCTTTCTTGATAATAAATTCAAACTCTTCGCTTGCCAAACGAGTTGTTGGTAGATCAATATTAGGAATTGAAGTTCCATCTTTAGCATTCAAACGATCATAACTATATCCTAGGAAGTACCGAACTTCAGTACGCTCCGGATTTTTATTTTTCAAGCTTTTGAGCAATGCAATTGGTTTGGTAAAGTCTTGTTCTTCAAATGGTTTGTAAAATTCCTTTATGGCCATTTCAAGCGTATCATTACTTTCTACTACGGCAATAGTTTGAGCATGGAGCGTAAAAAATGATGTTGTTGCAATTAAATATATAATGATTTTCATAGCTTTCTATTTGAAATTATTGTACTCATTCAAGTGATAATCCTACTTTTATTTTTTTAATTTTCAAGTCCTTGTCAAAGATGGTGATAAATGAATAGCCGGTGCCATAACAATCACTTTTACTTTTCAATCTTTTGGAAATATATTTACGGCTGGTGCCTCCTGCTTGAAATTTCCCTGATGCTGAATCATAGGTTTCTCCTACAATTTTTTTCCAGCGTTTTTTTGTGTAAATATAGGTATTGTAGCCCGTTTCAGGATCAAAGCCGACAATCGGATAGAACAATTCAAAAACGATATGCTCTCTTCTTTTTAAACCTTGTGAAATCTCAGCTACTCGCTTTAATGCCTTTTCAATTGGAAAATAAGCCAACTCGTTTTGATAAAATTTTTGATGGGCTAAACTATCCGACAAGCATCCTTTCTCAACTTGTTTGTTTACTTCCTCATTGATTACGGTAGTCAGTGCCGCTCTCCATTCCTCGATAACGATTGTTTGCGAAAGCAAATTAGAACTGCTCCAAAATAAGAGGGCGATTAGTACGATATTTTTCATTTTCAAACTTTATTTTTTCGAAAATTTAATTGAGCACTAAGTATTTTTTCAATGCTCTATTCTTCCTCATCCCGATGTTTGAATTGTTGCACATTTTGCAAAATCAACCAAAAACCGACAATTGAACCGGACGTTCCTATCAAATATTGATTCGAAAGAATTAGTCCAATGCCACAGATGATTGTTAATATCCCAAAGCCAATCCACATTTTTTGAGCTCGTTTAGTTTCTTTTTTCATAATCCTCTCTTTTTTTTTAAAATATTTTTTTAGATACCCTGAGGTTTAGCCAGCATTCAGCATGAAGTTGTTTAATGAGGTTATTCAATCACTAACTTAACCCTTGCCCGACCATCTTCATCCAAAAATTCTTCGTTGTAAACTCTTTTTCCAATGAGCATTTTCAATTGTTGGATACCTGCAAGATCACCACCAAATATATATTTAAAAATGTTTGGCGCTCCACTTTCTAAAAAATCTTCAACGTGAACTAAATATTTATCCAAAATATCTTCCAATGGATACTGACTATTCTCCCCCGCTTCCAATTCCATGGACAAAGCAATGCAGGGAGGTGAATATCGACCATCGTCTCTAATTTTTTCGAAAATACCTTCTTCAATTTTTTTATACCTTGAAGTATCATTTAACTTTTCCAGTTCTAGGATTTTAAAGTTTTTCATTTTTCTAATTTGAGGTATTGAGAGATAATCGAATGCAAGAAATTGAAGATATTCAATAACTTTAAGACTAATAATACCTTTGGTCGTTAGGACGATTTTATCGAATTAATCATCCGTCATTATGGCTTTCGAATCCCTCAACTGTCTTCGTCTGGCACTCTTCGATCTGTAATGCCTAAATGTCTTTCAATTTCTTGTTCGATATATTTTGCTTTAGAACGACTATTCACGTACTTGATCAGTTCAACGTGTTTTTGTCCTTCGATGCCATTAACAATCATAAATAAACCAATGCCTTTTGTACCATTTACAGAAGCAACATTTTTGATATAGACTTGGTCAATATCTTCAATAGCAAATTGTTTGTCTTTGATGAGTTTTTTGGGTCGTCGCTCGATGTGTAAATATTCGTTATCAATATGAATATAGATTTTATGTCTTTTCCGAATAAAAAAGTAAGAGAGGTAACCAATAAATGAAGTCAACAAAAAAATAATGAGTTGTGCTTTATGAAAAGCAGTAGGAGGACTGGATGCAATAAAAACCCCCATTACGATTAAAACCAAAAGTGGAAAAAGAGAAACAAAGATAACTTCCAATGTACCCCAAGGTTGTTCAACAGAAATATCCAGTTCTTCTCGAAAACGGCTAATTTCTACGCCTTCCGGTTGTAGAATTTCTTGGGAGATCGTATGCAAATTGGAGAGTTGTTCTGCCTGCTTACTAAAAGAAAAAATCACATCGCAACTATTACATTTGGCAATATTCGTTTGAATATTCAGGTTATCCGCAGCTACAGATTCATGGCAAGAAGGACAGCTTATTTTTTGTACGGTTAAATCCTTTAATTCTAGTTTGTGCTCGTACTTATAATCTTCTAATGGATTTCTATTCATAAAGTGATGGAAGTGTCTTTTGTGATTGAATAGTGTTGATCTAAATAGTAGCCTCTAAGATAAGGTAAAAAGATTAGTATTAGAAACGGGGAGTTAAGGAGGGCTTTTGATATTTGTTTTTAGTTGTAAGCTAGGTTAAGCAGTGTATATAATACTATCGGGATATGTAGCTTGTTTTTATAGAAGTTATTTAAAATATAGATGAGTTCGTTTTTGTCGTAAACAGTTCTAAAAATTTCATCCCTTTATTTGAATTTCCTTTTTCGTTTAATTTAGGACTCCAAACCGCTATGGAATATTTTCCAGGATGAATAGCGATGATACCTCCACCGACACCACTTTTTCCGGGCAAACCAACCTTAAAGGCAAATTCTCCCGATTCATCGTAGAATCCACAGGTTTGCATAATGGCATTAATCCTTTTTGCTTGACTATTATTTAATACTCGTTTATTGGCAGTAGTTTTAAAATTGGTAGTAACCAAAAACATAAATGTTCTGGCTAATTCTTGACAAGTTAATTCAATTGAACACATATGAAAATAAAAATCGAGTACGACCGCAGGATCGTTTTCTAGGTTCCCAAAAGATTTAATAAAATTACAGAGTGCCGTATTGCGATAACCAATAGATTTTTCAGAATTTGCAATTGATTTAGAGTAATTTATATCATTATTATGGCATATTGCTCTGATGAAACTTAAGAAATCCTTATTCGCATCTTTAGTCGAACTGATCAACGTGTCGCAGATGACTAAAGCACCTGCGTTAATAAAAGGATTACGTGGAATCCCATTATCACTTTCTAATTGAAGTAAGGAATTGAATGGATTTCCGGAAGGCTCGACGCCTACCCTTTCCCAAAGCCGACCTCCTATTATTTTATAGGCTAAACTTAACGACAATACTTTAGAAATACTCTGAATCGAAAATTTAGTTTGCCAATTCCCGACACCAAATTCTTCTTTTGTTACCGTTTGTAAGCAGACGCCAAACTTGCTAGCATCTACCTTCGATAATTCGGGAATATAATTCGCGACTTGACCAATATTTTCTTCCTTATTTACCTCTTGGTAAATGCTATTGATGACTGCTTGATAGTTTATTTTACGCTCCATAATACATACGTCCCCGCATTATTTTTTACACCAACTTATTGTTTTTATAAGCAATAAAGATTATTTCAAAAAGTTCTTTACGACTAGCATCTTGCCTTAAGCTCAATTTTGATTGATGCTAAGATTATTAGAAGATTTTTTTAATCATTTCTTTCCCTAAGGTATCTTTTAAGTTTTCTTTTTGTTAGAACAACTATCTTTATAAAATGGTATTATTATTCTACAAACTTAGTTATTTCAGATGGTGATATAACCTTTACTCCATTATCAGATTCACCTTTAACCAAATACATAGTTTTGTTACTTACATTAGTGATAATTTTAGCATCAGTTTTAATTTCATGAGGAACTAAAATAGAGTCTAAAATTTTTACCTTTTCACCTATGTATCCAATTTCTACTACTTTCCCAATTATAGAAAAATTCATATTTTTAAGTTTTGTTATAAAAAAAAGTATTTTTAACTTTATTACTTTATACGTTTAAAATCTCGTTTTTTTCGCATAAACGGAAGACTTTTTCCTTACTACTCAATTTCGTCGACCATTCAGTCCTCTAATTTTTTTAGTACGATTCACTCCAAATAATTATATTCTGGGTCGATGAACGATACTTGTATGGTGATAGAATCTCCTGTTTTGGTTTGTTCATAAATCTTACTTATAACCTTATCTGAACCATAATACAAGGTATCCTTAAGTTTAAATTTGTAATGGATATATTTGCCATGTGAAGTTTCAGTCTCTTCAGTACAAACACCTGTCACCAGAAGCACCCCTTTTTCAGTATAAAATTTTCTTTTTTTATTTTGAATAAAATATAAATACGGCATAAGAACAAAAATCCACAACACTATGATTGCTAAAAATATCTTACCGCTTAATCCTGTTGTCTTACTTTTTTTCAAACCGACTTGATTATTTTTTAAAAAGATTTTTTTCTGTATGAAAGACAGGTATAAAAAACAAATATTTTCGATTCCCCCCAAGGCTCAACTTTTAAATTAAGCTCATTCAACATTTCTCATGGGTTTCTTTTTTTTGCTGAAACACAACAATTTGGTTAAACGCAGTAGCCGACGAATGGAGCCTATTGACATTTTAGCCTTTGTTCGCTGCTACCTTCTTTTTTTCTAACTCTTTTTCGATTTCGTCTATTTTATGGGAATAATGTTTTTTATTATTAATGCACTCTTCCAAATATGTTGGATAGAGTATAAGAAAACCTTCTTTATACAATTTCTCTGGAAAAAAATCGACTCTTTTTTTATCCATTGGTTTTATTTTTTTTCTGAGTAATAATTGGTTCTTTTTCTCCGAG
>JBGCFY010000264.1:0-4051 GCA_045110315.1 Saprospiraceae bacterium | reverse complement strand
TATTCGTATATTTTTGCACTAGAAAAGGATCCGTCGCTGGATTCCAAACATTCGCGTCAATCCCATTAAGAATCCCGATAGACTTTCCAGATTCATGGTTGATCAACCATTCAAGACCATTAGATTTTTGTCGCAATTCATCTAAGTAACTAGGAGAAACTGTCGTTAATTTCCAGCAACTCTTGATACCCGCTGCTAATGGATTAATCGTATCCGCCCAATCTAGTAATCCCCGCGCATTGGCATTGAATAAAGGCAATAAATACATTTTTCGCCAGCTAAATGCTCCGTGATATTCTCCGTTGTGAATGGTAAATATAGTAGGCATATTGGCTAAGCTTTTAAACTCAGGACAATGCTTAACAAAAAATGGGATTAAACCCGTATGGTGATCGTGGCAATGCAAAATTGCAGGGCGCTTAGGCATCGCAGTAACCCATTGCAAAACGGCTTGTTGAAAACAAATCGCCCGTTCCGTCTCATCGCGATAACCATAACCCGAAGCATCAAGGTAGACGCCCGGTCGATCAAACTTACCTGGTATATTGACAACGTAAAACGGGAAAGGAAGCTGATCGCCTTGTAATTGCTCAATAGAATAATAAACCAACTCATCGTGCATCCGCACATGACCGCGATAGATTTCCTGAAAATTTTGTTGTAAAATCCACTTTGTGTGGTACTTGGGAATAATAACGCCAGTATCAACTTTTGCTTTATTCAAATAAATAGGCAATGCACCAACTACGTCTCCTAAACCACCAGCTTTGGCAGCAGGATAACATTCGGCACTGATGTGTAGTACTCTCATGAATTGATAATGTAGATGTTTGAGCTTGTTTAAGTTTTTTTTATTTAAGAAACTATTAAACGCACGACTACCATGCATTCAAAATCGCTTGACTGCTCGGCTTCCAACAATTGTGCAGTGCGGTAAAAAATAGCTGAAACTTCCTTAAAGAAGCAGCTGCTTCTTTTTCCGATTTGAAAAACACAGCAATTGTCTAAGCACAGATTTAAGTTTTCCCATTTTGCTCAATTAATAGGGGTTTAAACTCGAACTTAATATACCATAATTATTAGCAAATTTCTAGGGAAATCCCAAAAAATATTAGAGATATTTTAGGAGATAAATCCTTGCTCAAACAAAACTTTTTTTGGGAGTATATTTGAGCTATGCTCTCTGCTCAAAACTTCCTGTAATCTAGCTGATTTTTAAAGATACCAAAGCTTATTTGAAGCTATGTTAACTTAAAGCTTTTCTAAAAATTCAGTTAATAAATGGACGCCAAATCCCGTTGCACTTCTTTGTTGGCTATACGCGGAATGACCAAAAGCTACACCCGCAATATCAAGGTGAACCCAGCTAGGATGTTCTGCGGTAAATGCCTCCAAAAATTTCGCAGCACTAATCGCTCCCGCTACGGGACGACCACTAAAGTTTTTGACGTCGGCTACGTCAGAAGCAATATCTTTCTTATAATCATCCCACATTGGTAAACGCCATAACCGTTCTCCACTTTGCTGACCCGCCTGCAAAAGTTGATCTGCAAGATGATCGTTTTTAGTAAACAATCCACCCGCTTGATAACCCAAGGTACGGACACAACTTCCCGTTAAGGTGGCTACATCAATCATAATCCCCGGTTTGAAAATTTTATTTAAATAAGCCAATCCGTCTGCAAGGATTAATCTTCCCTCTGCGTCCGTGTCGATTACTTCAATCGTTTTACCACTATAAGAATTGATAATGTCACCAGGCTTAATAGCCGTCGCATCCACACAATTATCTGTACTCGGAACAATACCAACTAGATGAATGGGGAGTTGTAATTTAGCAGCCATTTCCATTGTTCCCAAGACTGCCGCCGCGCCGCCCATATCACTTTTCATGAAGTGCATATTAAGGTGTCCTTTGATAGATAAACCTCCTGTATCAAAAGTAACGCCTTTTCCAACCAGACCAATCGTTGGTAACTCTTGACCTTGCTTTTTCTTAGGCTGATATTCCATAATGGTAAAACTCGGAGGATATTCACTACCACGGTTGACCGCGAGCAAAGCACCTAAACCCAATTGTGTAATTTGTTTTTTATTGAGCACTTTTACCTTATATCCATGTTGCTTTCCCGAAGCCTTTGCCCAATTTCCTAAGGTGCTTGGTTTGACGCGGTTGCCTGCACCGTTGACCAAGTCAAGAATACTCGCCTGTGTTTGCGCCAAAGCCAACGCTTTTTGGCAAGCAGGTTTTATCGTTTTGACCGCAGACTTATTGACATAGAAAACAATTTTACCACTAGTTTTGGCAAGGGAATGTACCGCAGTTTTTTGCGTTTTGTATAGACCAATTTGATAGGTGCCGAGCCAAAGTCCGTTCACCGCAGCGGTACAGTATTGTTCACAAAGTTCTTGCGTTTGTTGTTGCATACAATAAACATGATATGCGCCATTTTCCTTATTTCGGTGAGATAAAGCTCGGAAGCTATCCTTTACACTTTGGTACGTTGGTTTTTCGCCCAATCCCAACAAACTTATCTTTTTATCTTTTGTGCCTACTTTATAATATAGCGTGACGATTTCGCTTTTAGCAGCTTTAAAATCTGTGGTTAAAGACTTAGCAGTAATGCCAGTCATGGTCTCAAGTTGTTGAAAGCTACTCCGTAGATCCTTTTCTTTTGCCATCGGAAAAATTAAATGATCTGGAGCTTGTTTAAAGTCGGTTTTAAATTGAATCGTCATTATTCGTTATAGTTAAATAAAATAAAAGAAGTTGTTAATCAATTTCAAAGTGAAATTGCACGGGAGCTTAAGTACACTGTATTTTATATAAAGTAGCTAATCATTGGCGGAGCGTCTTATCAAAAAACAACCAATCTACTGCTCGGGGAAATTCAGTGCCCCATCTCGCTTCGGTATGTCTACCAAGTGGATCAATGGTCAGTTTGAAATTAATAGCCGCATTATCGATGCCCTGTTTTTCTAAAGTTTTTTTAAATTTATTAGCATTAGGTACCATATACTTACTCTCGTTGGAACCTGCATATAAATAGATGTCCGTTGGATAAGGATTGTAAAACCCAATGGCTCCAAAAGGAATATTTGGCGTTACCCAGAGTGATGGTGAAAAAATCATCAACTTGCCATAAACTTCAGGATACATCAATCCCGCATAGATACTAATCAAACCACCCATGGAACTTCCTCCTACACCAGTGTGCAAGCGATCTGGTAAAGTTCTATATTTTTTATCGACGTGTGGCTTGAGTGTATCTGCAATGAAGCGGACATACTTTTTACCGTCTCCTGGTCCTAGCTTAGTACTATTAGTAGGTGTAAACTCTTTGATTCGTTCTTGCTCTCCGTGGTCGATGGCAATGATAATCAAATCTCCTTTTTGTTGTTTTGCTAGAATAGCCAACTTTTTGTCAATGCCCCAATTGCCATAAGGCGAATGTTCATCAAAAAGGTTTTGTGCATCTTGTAGATAAAGCACAGGGTAAGATTTTGTCTGCTCGTGATAGTCATAAGGTAACAAAGCCAAAATTCTTCTCTTTTTTCCCAATTGAGGAATCTCAAAATCTTTCGCCAAAAGCTCTATAATGGGTAGAAACTGTGGTTCGTGGTTCAAACCATCTTTTTTCCAATGCAGCACCCGATCCGTAAACTTACCCTTGGGCTGACTAAGCACTCGATTAACGGGAAGATTACCGTATTCGTCCAAGGCGATGTGCTCCCAATCTCCACGCGTATATTTATATTCTAGTGGAGCCGGGAGAATCATATCCTCCGGAAAACTAAAACTATAAACGCCATCTCGAACTTGTTTGAACTGAAAGAGTGGATCCGCGGGCTGCCAATCATTAAAATTACCTACGATGTAGACTGGACGAGTATCACCGACCGCTGTATGTAGTTCTAGATGTAGTTGATTGTTACTTACTTCCATATAGGATATTAACTGATGTTTTGAGGGTGTTTGTCAGGCACCAGGATAACCGTGGGCAAAAATAGCTAATTTTTACTATTCATTCCACTATTTTGAAGCTAGGGG
>JBGCFY010000263.1:0-13768 GCA_045110315.1 Saprospiraceae bacterium | reverse complement strand
GTAGGTTTCTTTTACTTCAAAATATATCTTTTGGTTTTACGGATTATTTATAGTTTACTTTTTTGGGCAGGTAGCTTGAGTTTGGGCTTAGGTCAGCAACCTGCAACTTGGCATATCACGAACAATGATGGTTTGCCCAGTAATACGGTATACAAAATCGTGCAGGATTCAAAAGGATATGTTTGGATTGGAACGGCGAATGGGCTTTGTCGATTTGATGGGAAAGAATTTAAGAAAATCAATGAAAGTCATTTATCGGATAATGAAATTCTCGGTTTAACACTAGATCAAGCAGATATTCCCTGGACCTTAAACCTTGCAGGACAATTATCATTTTTACAAAATGGATTACTGGTTCCCGTTCCTTTTATAAAAACGGACTATTCTGTCAAAAATGTAAAAATTAGTGATGATCGCATCTGGATAGTTTATAATAATGAACAAGTAAATAGCAAAATCAGTAGTTTTTTGCGTACTTCTAGTCAAGAACTTCCAAGTCCTCCTCTCCTTAAGGGATTTCACATTTTGAATAATTCTACCCTAATTAAATTTGGAAAAGACAAGGTTATCTTGTTTGCTCGAATTGACGACAATGCTGTTGATGCGTTTAGCAAAATCTACCAAATCTCTTCGACGACTGATTCCATTACCGCAATTCCAACATCCTACCAAAGTAGTTTCAATAACATTAAACGCGTCTCTTCTATTAACCTACCCAACGCTTCGTCTATCCCAAACGAAGTCATTGGAACAATCATTAGCAACATTGATCGAGCCATTGACCGATTGGCGCAAAAGTATCAAATAAAAGATATGGTTATTGAAGGAGAGAACTTCTACTTGTTGACCAGAGAAGGTGTTTATCAATATCGTCATCAACTTAGTGAAACCGACGAACTCCAATTGATTGCTCACTATCTTCCCGACCAAGACATTAATATTTTTTTCAAGGATAGAGATGACAACATTTGGCTCGGCACAAACGATGATGGTATTCATCTTATTTCTCCTTCCAAATTTATTAATTACAATTCTAAAAACTCGCCCCTCCCCGTCAATAGCGTCTACTGTATGTACTACGATACGTTGGATCAGCGCTTATTGCTAGGACAAAACAATAGCTTTTTGAGTGTGATTAAAAATCAAAAAGTAGCACGTTCGTTAGAACTTAATAACATCGGGAGGATTTTCAGTATGACCAAATCTCCTAATCGGCGCTTTTGGGTTGGTGTGGATTTAGGTATCAGTATTTTAGATAATGAACTTCAGCAAGAATGGGCGCCTTTTACAGGAAGCTACAAGGATTTCCTCGTTGACAGTCGGAATAATATCTGGCTCGGGGGAAGCGGTGTGATTAAATATACGACACTCCAAGACATTGATTGGTTATTGAAAGACAAAGTAAACAGTGCTACGCTTAAAGCAAAATTTAACTTAGTAAGTAGCCAACGAACCTATGCACTCTTAGAAGATTTCTCTAAAACAATTTGGGTTGGAACCACACACGGTTTATTTAGATATGTCAACGATAGTTTGGTTTTAGTTGCCGTAGATTTCAATAACGATCGACCGAATATTACCGACCTCGTACAAGCGGCAGATTCTACGATCTGGATTTCGAGTTATACAAGTGGAGTGGTCGGTTTGAAGCACGGTAAACTTACGCATCATTTCCGCGAAGGGAATAAATTGGCGAGTAATGCCACTAAAACTATTTTCCCTACCAACGATAATAAACTTTGGGTTGGTACCGATAATGGTATCAATATTATTCAATTTCCGAGTTTGACTAGTAAATGGATTAACGTCAATGACGGCTTAGCCTCCAACGAAATCAACGACATTTACGTAGCGAAACAAGAAGCCTGGGTCGCTACGAGTAACGGTCTCACTAGAATTGAATTAGAAAACTTACAGCGTAAGAATCCACCAACTGCGGTACAAATCACCAATGTGCAAATTTTTGATAAAGATACTAGTTTACACCAACGTTACCAGCTAAAGTATGACCAGAACAACCTCAAAATTGATTTTTTAGGTATTAAGTTTAGAGCCAAATCTGCTTTGAGCTATCGATACAAAATGGAAGGATTAGACCAAGATTGGATCAACACTTCCGCTCGTTTTGCCCGCTACCCATTACTTAATCCAGGACATTATGTTTTTAAAGTACTTGCTATTGACGAGGACCAGCAAAGGAGTGAAGTTGCCGCAAGTATCGAATTTATTGTTGCGACGCCTTGGTGGAAAAGCTATTGGTTTTATGCTTGTGTATTGCTATTCACCAGTGTTTTTGTCGGTGGTTTATTTTATTTTCGGCTGCGTTTTTTGAAGCGAGAACAACAATATAATAATCGCTTACACCATCTCAAAATGGATGCCTTGAAAGCGCAAATGAATCCACATTTTATTTTTAATTCTTTAATTGCTATCCAAAAGTACATTACGACGAACGAGCAAGAACAGGCCAATTCTTATTTAAGTCGTTTCGCTCGCTTGATCAGAATGATTTTTAATCAATCGGATAAACAAGCCGTTACTTTGACCGAAGAATTAGAGTTTTTGAATACTTACATTGCTTTAGAGAAACTACGATTTCGGGATAAGATCGACATTCAATTAATCGTAGCGCCCAAACTGCAATTCGTGGCAGAAGATATACTCATTCCTCCTCTACTCATTCAGCCTATTATAGAAAATGCTTTTAAGCACGGACTGATGCACAAAGAGAAAGATGGTAGCCTGATCATTACTTTGGAACAAGCGCAACAATACCTCATTTGTAGCATTAAAGATAATGGTGTAGGAAGAGCACAAGTACAACAAATTGCGGGTACAAAAATTAAAAAAGGACGAGCTTCTGGTATTAATACTACCGAAAGCAGGTTAGAAATTTGGAATAAAAACCATACGGTGCAAAATATAGAAATCATTGACTTGGTTGATGAGGCGGGTAATCCTGCGGGCACCGAATTCATTTTGAATATTCGCATTTACCCAGAAGACCTTTAGGACGACTAAAAAATTTTCATTCCCTAAACTAGTTGCTAATTATTTAAGCAAAGGGAAATATCTAGTACAATTTAAGGATCATATCTTAATTCTAGATTCGTAATTTTACAAAAAGTTGTTTTAAAAAATATTATAACTACCAATAGAAGTTAAGTACTAAGACAAAAAAATTACCATCAAATTGTGTTAGACTTTGGACAGTATCGAGGGACAAAAACTGCCCTAAGTCTTTGTTTAGAAAGGCTTAGAGCAACGAAGAGACCGTTCAAAAGATGATGCAAGTTAGCCCCTGAGTTAATTTGTATTGGTACTCAAATCACTTATTAAACTAATTTTGTCTTCGTACTTATCAACTTCAATAATCATTAATGCATATGCAACTCAAAGCGATTATTATTGACGACGAAAAAAATAGTCAAGCAGCCATCCAAAACTTAGTGGAAAGATACTGTATCGATATTACTATTGTCGGCGTAGCGGATTCCTTACTTGCAGGTATTGCCGTCATCAACCGCGAAGCGCCCAACCTAATTTTACTGGATATTGAAATGCCCCGAGAGAATGGCTTACAAATTTTCAATTATTTTCCTAATCCACAGTTTGACATTATCTTTATTACTGCTTATAGCAAGTATGCGATTCAAGCTTTTAAATTATCTGCGGTAGATTATTTGCTAAAACCAATAGATATTGCGGAACTTAAAGAAGCCGTTAAAAAAGCCAAACAAAGACGAACAGACCTTCAACTTAAAGAACGCTACGAAGTGCTAAAAGCTAATTTGAACAATATTCAAAGCAAGTTAACGCTGCCCTCCAAGGAAGGCTATATTATTTTGAATATTAAGGATATTATTCGTTGCGAAGCTCAAGGAAATTATTCCTTATTCTATACGATACAGGGAGAGAAAATTATTGTATCCAAAACCTTAAGGACTTACGAAGAGATTTTGCCAATTGATATCTTTTTTCGCACCAATCGCTCTCACATCATTAACCTGAATTATATTGTCAGTTACAATAAACTCAAGTTAATTGGCATTACGATGAAAGATGGTGCACTCATCCAGTTGGCCGAAACCAAAAAGGAAGAATTTTTACAGAAAATGGTTGGCTAAATAGTTTCATTAATTGTTCCTTCAATAGCATTGAAGGTTTTGTCATAGCGGAATAGTCATTTGTCATTGAGCCAAGTCATCTCATTTGATATGATCAATAAGATTCAACAATATTATAAAATAATATCTATTTTTGGCAGCAGAATGATTGAATCCTCATGTTTTTAAGGATGAAAATAGCTTATCAGTTATTGAACTGAGTTGTAAACCTTATCTTCAAGACTTATTCTTAGCAAACGTTTCAATAAAAATCGCGATAAATCTAGCGGTTTTCCCGAGTTTGAATCAACAACGAGATATCATCAAAATTCTTCCGCTGTTAATTCAACCGATTATTGAGAATGCGTTTAAGCATGGCTTGCTTCATCAAACCACCGTTGGTCTGTTAAATGTTAAATTTGAGCATACTGAAAATAATTATATCCAGTGTAGCATTCAAGATAATGGCTTTGGGAGAGTAAGCGCCGAAAAAGTAAGCAACTGGAAGCCCAAAGAATATTAATCTTCTGGATTGGCAACCACGGAGGCACAACTTAAAATCATTAATGAATCGAATCGGAGCGACAAAAGTGTTAAACACCTTGAGGTTATTGATTTACAAAATGACCAAGGCTTGGCAATTCGAACAAAGATAGTCATTCTAATTGCTTTAATACGCTAGTTAGTTGGCAATTGTTTTGTACGCGTACTTCATTTTAGTAGTCGGACAAAATCGTTGTAAAACTATCTTTTTCTTAAAAAATACAGGAACGAAATAAGCTATGGATTTAAGGGTAATTATTGTAGAAGATGAAGAAAATAGTCGTATTGAATTATTCAATATGCTTAGTGATTTTTGTAAAAATGTATCCGTTATCGCACAAGTGGATTCGATTCCAGCAGCTATCAAGGCTATTCAAAATCATCAACCAGATGTGGTTTTACTCAATATTGAAATGCCGGGACAAAATGGTTTTAAACTTTTTGACTACTTCCCCGAACCCGAATTTGAAGTGATTTTCACAACTGCTTACGATCAGTATGCCGTCAAAGCTTTTCGACTATCAGCTGCGGATTATTTATTAAAACCCATTGACTTAGGGGAACTCCGAGATGCCATAAAAAAAGTAAAAGAAAGAAGAAACTTTGAAGTCGTGCGCCGTAAAATTAATGTACTAAAAGACAACCTCAATAACTTTTTTCAGAAACTGGCTTTACCTACAACCGAAGGTTTTATTTTTGTAGAAATTAAAAGTATCATTCGTTGTGAAGCAAGTGGTAATTATACTCATTTCTATTTGCAAAATAAAGAGCGCGTCATCGTCTCAAAAACGTTGAAAGTCTTTACTCAAATTTTAGAAGATTTTCATTTTTTTAGAATCAGTCGATCACATCTCATCAATCTTAATTTTGTAAAGAAATATGGTCGACAAAAAAATCCGACGATTACCATGGAAGATGGTTCGATTTTATCTTTATCCGAAAATCGGAAAAATGATTTTTTAGCTTTAATTGAGCAGCCTTAAGTTATTCGTAAATTTTAAAACGCTCCCCCTTACTCTTTTCGAAATACCCGCATCGCTAAATACAAAACAACGATCATGGTAAAGGTCGCCGCAAAACTAACCATCATCATTACAGAAGCGGTAGGACTCAAGACTTTAACAATATTAATCATTCCCAGAAAGCCACTCAAGCCTACAATTACAAGCATCAATAGGTTATTGACTTTATTATTCGCGTAATTCTTTCCAGTCGTTTTTTCTTTGAGCAAAACAGGATCATTTACAATTAGAAATAAAAAAATCGCCACGACAGGTAATAGAATTCCATTGATGGCTTGCGCGAAAACAATAGTTGCCACTGGCTGTAAACCACTCAACCCAAAGAGTAAACCAATCCCTAAAACACCGCCCCACACCAATCGAAAATTGATTGCCTGTGCGCCCCAGACATCTCCTGTTTGATCTGATTTTGCAAACAAGGACCTCGCCGTCACCGCTGCCGCAAAAGGCGAAGTAATTGAAGAAGTCATTCCCGCCGCAAATAAGCCAAAACCAAAAAGTACACTCGCCCAATCTCCAAACTGTACGACCATTGTCTCTGCCAACCGCGCAAAACTAAACGCGCCTGTTAGCTGTGTTCCCACCAAAAGTATCGCCATTGAAATCAATCCACCAATCAACACTGCTACTCCAATTCCGATTCGCATTTCTGACATTTTTTGTCCTTGACTAATTCCCGAAGCTAAAAAAAGATTATACGGTACAATCGTTGTTCCCACCAAACCAATAATTAACAACTCCGCATCGACAGGAAAACTAGGGATAAATGCCGCCACCAAGATTTCCCCTACACCAAAATCTCCTTTCATTGCAATACTCACAAAGGCAATCCCCATTACTGCTACGACCAAACCTAAAAGATTCGCAATCGTTCTGAAATTACCGATCCACAATAACAAGCCCGCTAGCAAAGCAATGCCCAAAGTCAAGATCGGTTTCGATACATCACCAAGCAAACTCATTCCTGCTACCGCGCCTAACATATTTCCTGCTTGATACGCTGCGCAGCCAAAAGCAACGGCGATAAAAACGATGCGTTTGATCCAGTAGCCACGCTGTCCTTTATATTTTAAAGCAATAATTTCACCTAGACTTTTTCCCGAAGCAATCGTAATTCTCGCCGCTGCTTCCTGCAAAACAATTGTAGCAAAAGTAGAAAAAACCAATGCCCATAAAAGACTTAATTGAAAAGAAGCACCCGCTTTAGCAGCCGTCGTGACTGTTCCCGGACCAATAAATGCCGCCGCAATGACTGACCAAAACAATACACTTAAGAAGCGATCCTTTACTGAAAGCATTTTTGCCATTTCGATTTTTTTACGAAGGTTTTCCCCAGCCGCCACCGCCGGGAGTTTTGATAATAATTTGATCTCCCCGCTGCACTTGCTTACTCATGATTCCCGCTAGTTCTTCAAGTGTACCATCTTTTCGCTGTAAGTATTGTTCACCACAAGCACCGTTCTCGCCGCCTTCCATTCCGTAAGGTGCAACAAGGCGATGTTGACCAAGTAAGGTAATTTCAAGCGGTGCTAAAAAAACTATCCGCCGTAAAATACCATCGCCACCTTGCCATTTTCCTTTCCCCCCCGAACCTGCTCGTACCGCACACGCTTGCAAGCGCACCGGATAATGAAATTCAAGTTCTTCTGGATCAGTCATCCTCGTATTCGTCATGTGCTGATGCACCGCTGAACGTCCTACAAAACCAGGTCCCGCGCCACAACCGCCACCAATCGTTTCATAATAGCCAAACGCATCATTACCAAATAAAAAATTATTCATCGTCCCTTGACTACAGGCGGCTAAGCCAAAAGCTTTTATCAACGTATCTACTAACCGTTGGCTACATTCTGTATTTCCTCCGACTACTGCAGGACAAGCTTCTGGTTCATCTTTAAAATCTGGATTCAAAAAACAAATAGGTAAGTTAACGACTACATTTTTCATTAGTCCTTCGTTCAAGGGAATATCTTTTGCGCAAAGCAATCTAAGTACATAAATGATCGCACTATATACGATTGAAAGGTTTGCATTCAAATTAAAAGGATGCACAGCACTTGTGCCCGCAAAATCAAACCGTACAGCCTCTTCCTCCACGATGATTTCAACACAAATTTGATGACCGTCGTCTAGCGTTTCTTTGGCAGAAAACGTTTTTCCTCGGTACGGCACCAAAGCCTTTTGTAAGGTCGCAAAACTAGTCTCTTGCAATTGATTCATGTAGAAATGAACACGCTCCAATCCTTGCGTTACAACCAACGCTCGTAGTTTATCTTCTCCCGTTTTCAAGGAAGCTAAGGCGGCGTTCAGATCTGCCCAATTTTCTTTGAACGCACGAGTGGGATATTTTCCTTTTGTAAATAACTGTTCCACCGCGTCCCATTGCACCTCGCCCTTTTTCACCAAATAGCTCGGTAAAATAACAACTCCTTCTTCGGCGAGACAAGTCGCATCGGGTGGCATTGAGCCGGGGCGTTTTCCTCCTATTTCGGCATGATGAGCTCGATTAACTACGTAGCCGATTCGTGTTCCTTCTGGAGAAAAAACGGCACTCAGCAAAGTAATATCCGGCAAATGAGAACCACCGTATTTAGGATGATTCGTCATGACAATATCTCCCGGATTCAACTCAATTTTCTCTCGCACTAATCTTGCACAAATCCCTAAACTTCCTAAGTGTACCGGAATATGTGGCGCGTTGACCAATAGTTGAGCATTTGCATCCAATAGCGCACAAGAAAAATCCAAGCGTTCTTTGATGTTAACGGAGAAAGCCGTCCGTTGCAATTGTGCGCCCATTTCTTGAGCGATGGCCTCAAAACGGTGTGTGAATAATTCTAAGGCGATCAACGTTTTACTAATTGGATTCGCGCGTTTTTGCTCAATTCGTCGGAGCAAAGCATTTTGATCAGCTTGTATCCTTAATTGCCAACCCACTTCGATAAAACTTGTCGCATAATTATTTTTTAAAATCGCAGGCCCTGTAATTGTCGCACCAGCTTTCAGTGATTCCCAGTCAAAAACTGCCGTTTTAGGTTCCGTTGGATTTCGCATGAGATAGCTGGTTGGAGCAGCTTGATAAGTGGTATCTACTTCTTTTGCTACCGATGAATTTTCGCTACGATTACTCACCAAAACTTTGATACGTTCTAAGACAATTGTTTTTCCCGTAGGAAAATAGCCAAAGAGTTGGCGGTATTTTTTTTCAAAATCAGAGCGACAATCTGTTCCCTGTGTCCATTCAATTCCTAAACTACTGTTTTGACCTTCGAAGCGAAAAAATAGCGTTTGATTTTGTACGATTACTGTTTCTGCAGCAAAGCCTTCGATTTGCATTTTTTTTACTGCGGTAGCAACGAGTTCTGCTACCCAGCTAGCTACAACCGTTTGACAGTACTCCCAATCTTTCAAAATCTGTCGCTCGACGATTCTCTCTATTCTTGCAACACTAATACCATAAGCACTTAGCAAACCACCATCATAAGGTAAAATGATGGTTTCGATTGCTAGCAAATCAGCAAGCTGACAAGCGTGTAAGCCCCCGGCGCCACCAAAAACGACCAGTGCATAATCTTCTGGATCGAAACCTTGTGCTACCGAAATTTTTCGAATCGCTTCTGCCATTTTCTCATTGGCAATTCGTTCAAATCCTTGTAGCAATTCTAATTGTGTATATTTTTGATTGGTTGTAGTTATAATCGCTTGCCGCAAATTTTCTAGCGCTTCTTCTGCCGCCGTTACCTTGACAGGAATACTAAATGCCGATGGATCTAATTTTACCAAAAGCAAATTGACATCGCTAATGGTTAACGGACCACCCGCACCGTAGCAAGCTGGACCTGGATACGCACCCGCACTTTCTGGACCGACGCAAAGTTTGTAGCCATCGAAGTAACAAATAGAACCACCGCCCGCAGCTACCGTTTCAATCGCTAAGGTTGGACTCAATAATTCAGCATCAGCAACTTTCGTCAAATGATCGTAATCAAAGGCATCATCATACCGTGCCGTATCCGTACTTGTGCCTCCCATATCGAAACTCAAGAGTTTAGAAAACCCAAGTGCTTTCCCTACTTGGGCTGCACCTACCAAACCGCCCGCGGGACCGCTCAACAAACTATCTTTTGGCGCAAAAAGCTGTGCGTCGACTAGCCCACCGGCACTCGTCATTACTTTGAATTGCTGTGCCGCTAGTTTGGTTTGAATACCCGACAAATAATTAGCGATGATCGGGGATAAGTAAGCATTCACCAAAGTAGTTTGTGCTCTAGGCAAAATTTTAATACTGGCAGAAAGTTGGCTTGAACAAGAAATAAAACGGATCCCATTTTTTTGTAAATATGCTGCGAGTTGTGTTTCGTGAATAGCATTGCAATAAGCGTGTAAAAAAGCGATGGCAACAACTTCAATTTCCTGCTTGCGTAAACGCGCTAGAATCTGAGCCATTTCATTTTCCGTCAAGGAAATTAAGACTTCTCCTTGTGCCGTCATTCTTTCCTTTACCTCAATTACGGTTTCGTAAAAATAGTCGGGTTCTCGAATTGCCAATTGAAATAAATGAGGTCGTTGCTGTGTACCAATTCGAATTAAATCTTTAAACCCTTCTGTCACTAAAAAAGCGACTCGTGCTCCTTTTTTTTCTAATAATGCATTTGTACCTTTTGTCGAACCTAACCGTAATGCTAAGGGTGGGAGTGCTTCCGACAAACTTGTCGCGGTGAGTATTCTAATTGCTAAAATGGGTGCTTCTTCGTGCGCGGTGATTTCAAAATCCTGTGGCGTGGTACAATCGAAATCTTCGCTGGTCATCAAAATGTTTTGCTCGAAGTCCATTGAAATCAATTGACCAGGTTTTAGTTGTCCGTTAAGCAATCGTATTTCGTAGTTTTGAAAAATATCTTTTTGAAGTGACCAATTTACTTTAAATTTAAAGTGATGAGATTTTACCTTTTCTACTAAGACGCCACGCAAAGTACTACTACTAAGAACCTTTACTCGCTGCGAGATTCCTTCGGGGCTTATGCCCAAGCAATCTGTAAAAGTCCCCCCTGTATCAATGGCGATTTGCCAAGTATTATCCCGATTAACCATAGTATCGAAAGTAAGCATTTTATGATGGTTTTCACCAAACTTCTTCAAACAAGTTCCAAAAAAGTAAACCTGAGATTTTAGCATCCTGATTTTTCAGAAAACTTGTCGCTCAAAATGTAAAAAACGATTGTCTTTTTCCCGAACTATGCTTAACTTTCGTTGAGCCGTTAAGCTTACACAAATTTATTAGCTACTTACAAGATGATTCTTCCTAAAAAATTTCGTTTTAGTTGGATAAAAATCCAAATCTTCCTTTTCTTTTGTTGCTGCTTTTCCAGCAGTCTACAAGGACAAGAGGAAAGTTTGTGGATTAAAGGAATTGTCATTGATAGTTTGACGGAACAAGTTTTGGAAGGAGTAAATCTTCGTTTACCACAATATACCAATGCGGGTTGCACTACAAATGCGCGGGGCTGGTTTGAGTGCGAAGTTCCTAGTTTTCCAATTCAATTAGAAATCAGCTATCTTTCTTATGCGACGAAAACTATTTTGCTGGCAAGCACACCGAAAGAAGCCTTAGTCATTCGTTTGGAAAGTATAGCAAATGAATTACCTGAAATTAGTGTTACGGCAAAAGCCAAAGTAGATACTTTATTTCAGGAACCGTACAGTGTGGTAGACTATGAATTCTTTGAAGACAAGACATTTTTATTGGCTTATAAAGACAATATTTCAAAGTACAGTTTGATTGCTTTGGATGCACAAGACCAGGTAGTCGCACGCCGGTCGTTACTGGATAAACGCCCCGTAGAATTGCACAAAAACTGCCTCGGCACGATTCAATTAATTACTACGACCAATGCTTACGAAATTGATTTGAGTACAGATACACTCCGCCTCGTCAATCGCCGGAGTCTCGAAGAATTTGATGATTTTTGGGAACCTTGCATTTTAGCAAATGAGCAGTTTGTTTATTTTAGTCGCTATCATTTCCAGGGACAAGCTTTACAATATTACGCTTTTTCTAAACTGGATACGAGTCAGCATTTTTTGTTGCCACGCATTGAAGACGATCGCAATATTATCTTATTATTAGAAGAATTAGGTGTGCGACTCCCCTATTCTGGAGAAGTCTGGCAGGCGCGTGTTTCTGATCGTTTAGCACGTTTACGGGACGCTAGTTACCAATTAGAAGGCTTTCAAAAAATCCTTTACAAACCACTTTATGCCCCTTTGGTAGCAAAAGATTCGCAACTGTGTATTTTTAATCATTTTGAAGAAAAAATCCAGTATCTAACTTGGCGAGGAGATAGCATTCGCAGTGTTCCGATCCGCTATCCGAATCAGAAAGGATGGAAAAAAAAGTTGTACTACGACGAAATTCAGCAACAAGCTTATACCAGCTTTAATAGTCGTGAAGGAGAAGTTATTTATACCATTGACATGGAAACTGGCAACTTAAAAAATGCTCAAGCATTAGAAATGAGTTTCATTGAAAATATTAAAGTTCACGATGGCTATTTCTATTTTCTTTATCGGAATTTTTTTGTCAAAGAAAGAAATCGAAAATTACATAAGGTTCGACTTTCGCCCTAATGTTTCGTAAATTAAAGCTATATTTTGCAGAAATACAACGGTGAAGTCAAGGTTCAGTTGCGGATTAAATTTGTCCAATTGTCTCTTAATAGTTCATCTGGTGCCAGAAAATTTCTTATCTTAAGCTTTGGATTTTGGATAAGATTTGATTGGAAGATGAGAATTGAAAGTTGAAATCGGATATTCCATCAGACTAGGATGTTTTCACGAAGAATTTGCTTAAAAAAATTGAAAACATTGTTACCATAACTGCGATATAAGAAAATGGCATTACAAAGAATTATTGGAAGATATACTGGAACGGAGAAAGGACCTTTACTAATTTGCTTTGGTGGAATGCATGGTAACGAACCAGCGGGCATATTGGCTTTGGAAGCAATTTTTAAAATTCTTGCCACGGAACCTGATCGCAATAAGAATTTCAAATTCAAAGGTCGCATTTTGGGTTTACGAGGAAATTTGCGGGCGATGCAAGCGAAAAAGCGTTTTATCCTCAAAGATTTGAACCGACAATGGACCATTGAAAATGTTACTCGGATAAAAGCTACACCAGAACGGTTATTGGAAGCAGAAGACTTAGAAATCAAAGAATTACTAGCTGTTATAGAAGCAGAAGTTGACGGCTATGAACCTGAAAAGCTCGTTTTCCTCGATTTTCATACAACTACAGCTTACGGTGGAATTTTTTCCATTCCTACCGAAGACCCCGAAAGCTTACGCATTGCCATTGAGTTACACGCGCCCGTGATCAAGGGGATGCTCAAAGGCATTCGAGGTACTTCCTTACATTATTTTTCTAAAGAAAATTTTATTCCAAATACGGTGGCTGTTTGCTTTGAATCGGGCCAACACCTCGAACCACTATCCGTCAGTCGTGCCATTGCAGCACTTACAAATTGTATGCGGACGATTGGTTGTGTTACCGCAGAAGATGTAGAAAACAAGCACGATTCTATTCTAATCGAATATTCGAAAGACCTACCTAAAGTAGCGGAACTCATTACGATTCACTCCATTAAGAGCAAGGACCAGTTCCAAATGACACCCAATTATAAAAATTTCCAAGCAGTAAAGAAAGGAACAATTTTAGCCAACGACCAACATGGTCCAATTCGTGCTCAAGAAGACGGTTTGGTACTCATGCCACTTTATCAACAGCAAGGAGATGATGGTTTTTTTCTGGTAAAAGAGGTACTAGGCTTTTAGTTGATTTCCAATTTTGGATTGATTAATCCCTTGTCAAGCAATCAATAATCGTTTTTAGGGCGACGAACATTAACTCCTTTCCTTCTTTGGTCAAGTTGATGTCACTATCTTCCTCCTCTTCGACTAAAGCATCTTCCGCAAAGGCTAATAAATCTTCCTGAGGATAGTCTTTAAAAAAAACATCCAAGCGATCTCGAAAAGATCCCGCCGGAACATTTTCCAGTTTTTCCCAATTGTCTTCTTCTTTTTCTTCTAAGGTTCTTG
>JBGCFY010000262.1:0-7577 GCA_045110315.1 Saprospiraceae bacterium | reverse complement strand
TAATCAATGTACCAATCTTGTGCGGCTTTTGCAAAATAAGGTTCTACCCATTTGGCACCTTCGTCTCGTACACCAGTGTACCAATCTGTACCTTGCGCACCTTTTATGGTGTAATCATAATTCTGTTCTACGTAGAGATATGCTTGCGTGCCTTTATCGTAATAGGGACAGTATAAACGTTTGCTTTGGGCAAAACTATAGGGTTCGTAACAGGCCGTTACGCCTTGGATTTCAGGAATACTAAGGGCACTTTCCTTAATCAAAGTTTCAATTTGCTCAGCATTGTATTCGTTTTGTCCGAGTAGGGTAGCAAGTCGTTCCGCTTCGGTGACGATTTTGCTGAGAATTCCGTCTACTTGATCCCTAAGCGCGGCGGTGGTAGCGGCTCCTTTTTCTTTAACTAATTGGTTGCGTTGTTGAATGAAAGTATAATATTCGTAGCCCTGATAACTCACAAGCACAAAGAGCAAGGCTGCAATTAGATAGAGTGTTCTATTAGTCATGGTGTAGTCGTCGTCCCTAAAATCAATTCATTTGTAGCGGCAAATTTAGCTAAAAGCTTGGCTAAAAACAAAGATTCTAGCAATAGGGGATTCGTAGAAGCGGGAACGCAGTGCATTAACATTATTAGATAAAAGTATAAGCCCAGTAAATTAAGAGTAATTGTATCGGTAAGCGAATGAGGGTAGCCACTACTCCTTTTTGTTTTTTTCGCGCTTTTTGGTGATGGTACCAGTTAGCCGGAAAAACGGCAATCAATAAGGCTATAACACCATAAGCCGCTAAAGAGCGGGTCGTGGGAAAGAGTAGGGCGATGCCTAAACCGATTTCAATAGCACCAACTAAAAGATTGACCTTTTCTGGTTGTGGAACCCAAGGAGGCGTAATTTTTAGAAAAAAAGGCGGATTCCTGAAGTGACTGACGCCGGCAAATATATAAGCAGCAGCCATGAGTAGGAGGGAACAGAGTTGTAGCGTGGACATGAAGTGTTGGTTTGGTTCCGTAAAAAGTATCGATCGGCAATGTTAGTACATTAATACACAGCGGATCAAGTAAGGTTCAATTTTACCGGATTTATTTTTAATAGCACACCAGGCAAAAAAATGAAGTCTAGTGATCTATCGTTCCTTTTTTGAAGCGAGTAATCGTCAAACTATTGAAGTTCTAAGTCAATTTTAGACTGTTATTAAATAGCTTTATATTTTACTCAGTTAAAATTTTCTTTAAAATGTTTTTTAAAATAAATAGCCCCAAAAGAAAGCGACTAAATTTGATGGTAGACAACTTCAATTTTTACAGCAAAAAAAATCGCGTTTGCCACTTTGGGCGAACGCGATTTCAGTCTAGCAACATTGCTAGCAATTTATAGTATCCAATAACAGGCTCTTAATAATAAAACATCTCTCCATTTCCGAAAATATCAACTTGATTTTCTCCTGAATAGAAGTTATCCAAATTGGGTAGAGGGTCTAATTCCTTGACGAGCTCTTGTCTTTTTAGGATGTCATTGCCCACGACTTGTCCCTTATTGCAGCGATCTTTCGTTTTCAGATATACGATTTTTCCCGTGGAAAGGTTGTAGTCAAACTCTTCCCAATTTTCGCAAAAAGCGCCTATTTTCACCGTAGCACCAATGAGTTCCCAAGCCTCGTTTTGAAATCTAAACCGGTAAAGGTATTTCCATTTTTCTCGACTTCCACCAAAGTGTTCTAGCACGACAGCCTTATCGGCAATACTGACATTTTCGAAAGGGTCGCCCATCGTTCCACCACTTTCGCTAGTCAATAATGGCTTGGTAGCAGTATGCCATAATACCCAACGGTTTTTTTCTTGTCGATAGATTCGCATTTCTCTTTCGGTTCCCAAATCTGTTGGACGATCAGTATCGTAGACAATTACTTTTTCGGCACCTTCCTTTTCGTCGAGGTTTCCCATTGCTTCTCCAATGATTTTGTATCCAGCGGGAAGGTCGATTGCTTTTACCGTCTGAGCATTCAGTCTCTTATCGGTCTCTGAGTTAGTCGTCAAGGCATTTTTTCCTTCTTGATCGCCCGTTTTATTTTGCTGACAAGCGATCATACAAAAAGCAAAGCAGCAACAGAGTAAGTTTAATTTAGTCATAGATTAAGGTATTCTTTTTATAAATATTTTGTCTTAGTACTTACTTAGAACGAGGATGCGCTCTTATTTTAATTTCAACAATACAGAAAAAGCGTTGTGATCAGAAACCTCAGGGTTTCGGTGAATGTGCGTCATAGCCTTGATGCCACTTCGCTTACAAATATCTTTGATACTCAAGGACAAAAGGATATGATCAATTTGCTTGAATTCGCCTCGGAATTTGTGCGTCCACCGGGTATCGAGTTTTTCTTCGGGAAAATACTTAGTACTTCCCGTTTGAATAAAATCTTCGAAAATATCGTCCAAACCTCGAATTCGCTGTAAAGTTGGTTGCCCTCGATGATCATTTAAATCTCCCGTGATGATCACTTTTTTATCCTCTTGTAAGAACTTCAACATATGTCTTCTCGCTACGGAAGCTTGTGCAACACGTTGCTTATCTTCTTTTTGTCCACCTCGTTCGGAGACGAAATGTAGCACGTAAACGATAAATTCATAAGCTTCTACTTTAATGGTAGCACACATTCCTTTACTGATACCGGTATCATATATTTCTTCGGGATCATCTTCTTCACTGATGTAAAACTCACGTCCGGGAATTTCTTTGACTACATCTTTTAATTTATATTTAGAAATAATCGCCACGTTTTGTCCCGTTGCATTATCCTGCGAATCAGCTACGGCGACGTATTTATATTCTTTATTCTTCTTTTTTAAAAGTTTTTGCAAAAACTTAACATCTTCCTCGCTGCCGACTTCCGTTAGGGTGTAGATGTCACTATTGAGCGAGTCCAAAAAATTGGCGATCACCATAGTCGCTTCTTCAAATTTTTCTTGTCTATAATCCGGTTTATTCCATTCTATTTGATCCACTCTTTGTAGGCGGAATGGAAAACCGTATTTCATATGAATCTTTTTCAGATTGAGAAACTCACAATTCAAAGTTGTAATCTTCAAATCGGTACTTTGGCTGAACGCCGTGCTGGCTAAAAATAATGCTAGGATTAGCAACCGTAATTTATGCATAGCTAGTCGAAACTAAGGATGAAGCAATTCTAATTTTTTTAAAACTGGAATTGCAAAAGACTTTTTTTAAAACAACTTCAGTGTCTAATTTAGTTTTTATGTTGACAAAATGTAGTTCTGAAATGAAATAACCTTGAAAATGAAAAATACCTTATAATTTGGTTTAATGTATAAAATATTGACTGTTTAACGTTTATGGTAAAAGATTGTTTTTGTGAACAAAATGTAATTAAAAAAAGATAATTTATTTTTAATTACTTATCTTTTGTAGCTATCTTTGCCGATAAGATAATTTGTTTTATTTATCCTCCCTAATAACCAATAACTTTCAGACCCCCACATTAATTTGTTTTAAAGATAGATATTAAAATCTAGATTTGTTCTTTCGTAATGAAGGTTTAGCGTGGTTTCCTAATGCTTTAATCTTTGTGATGTAAGACTATTCATTTTAAAATAAATTGGCTCCAAAAAATGTTGCGGTCAGTATAAACTTTCCGCTTCTATAGTTTTGTTTTCCAATACTTACGTGCTCTCGTAGCAACGTTAGTCGTATTCCATCAACCGATAAATATAATTCTAATTTTTACTAAAAGTATGACTTTTAGTGAGCTTTTATTGTTTTTGATAAAGCGACTCTACTCGTCATGCCCAATACGAACTTACAATTTTTTTTAACCATTAAACTTAGACTTTCATGAGAATTATTTACGCAATTGTAATCGTTTGCCTATGCGCATTACAATTAGAGGCACAATCAGTATGGACTGGTGATGTCGATAGCGATTGGTCCAAGGCGGGGAATTGGTCTCCCAATGTGCCTAGTAGTGGTTCCACGGCAACGATTCCCGGAACGCCCCAAGGAGGGAATTTTCCCGTTTACGCAGGATCGCCAACCATCGACTATACGATTCAAAATTTTGGTACCATTACCTTCAATACCTTTATTTACAACCTCGGTACCATCGTTAATTTTTCTGACGGAAACATTATCAATGACGGCTATTTTGTCAACGCAGGAATGATCATGTTTGACAATGATGGTGATTTTCAAAACAATAGTACTTTTGATAATTATGGTACTTTTGATAATGGTGGTCCAGGAAGTAATCCTGCCAACTTCAACAACGCAGTTGGTAGTATGCTCAACAACTACGGTACTTTCAAAAATACCGCGATCCTTAATAATGATGGTGACATCAATAACTTTGGAAGCTTAAGAAGTACCAATACTTTTAACAACAAAGGAAAAGTAATTAACCAAGGGGACATGACAAACCCTTCCGGAAGTACTTTTAATAATAATGCTGGTGCAACTTTAGCGAATCAAGTTGGTGCTAGCTTTGCTGTTAACGGGGTCTTTAACAACCAAACAAACTTCACAAATGAAGGTTTCTTTGAACTGCAAAGTTCTGTAGACTTTCAAAATAACGCAACAATTACCAACAATAAGAAATTTGAACTCGCTGGGGAACTAAAAAATATCAATAGTTTCATTAACAACGATTTCGTCAACATTACCAATAGTGGTAACCTACACAATACCGGATCTTTTCAAAATAATGGATCGATCGAAACGGACGTTTGTGGAATCATCGTACAAAACTCACCGAACAATATCGATGGTTCTGTCTTACACGACGGAACGCTTTATCAAATTCAGGGAACGGTTAACATTACGAACCTTGAATTCGGCGTTACGCTTTACGATATCAATGAAACGAAGCCTCCCGTTCCAGGTTGTAAAGCTGGCGTATTTATCCAATTGGATGAAAATGGTACGGCTACTTTAACCGCAGAACAATACGACAAAGGTAGCTACGGAAGTTGTGGCGCAACCATTGCTAGCCGAACGATTTCAAAATCTACTTTTACTACGGCAGACTTAGGTTCGCAATCTGTTTCTTTGACCATTACGGATAATTTAGGAATGACTTCCGTTTGTGATAATGTAATTACGGTAGGTGCATACGTTGCACCAATCGTTGATGTAGATAGTCCAAATATTGATTTTGACTGTCCTGCTGATATTACCGTTTCTACCATTCCAGGTGGTACGACGGCAGTAGCGAATTGGACAGAACCTACCGGAACGTCTAACTGTGCTCCTGCACCAATGGGATTTGATTGTACCAACGCACCAACGGTTAGTGGAATGACTTACTTAGGTACTTTTGGAGATACTTATTTCTACAAAAAAACAAGTGGTCACTTAAACTATCAAGATGCTAAAAACTTTGTAGCAGCAAGAGGTGGAACACTTCCTGTCATTGCTGATCAAGCCGAAAACGATTTTATCGCTGGTTTTTTAAATGGTGGAAGAATTTGGTTAGACTTGACGGACGAAAACAGTGAGGGTAACTTTGAGTGGACAACAGGTGCAGCATTTAATTATTCAAATTGGAATGCTAATGAACCGAATGATTACGGTACGGGGGAAGATTACGTTCAGATGTTATCTAACGGTCTTTGGAACGATACGAAAGCGCACAATACTTATGATGTAATCATGGAGCTAGCTTGTCCAATGGTTAACGTCGTTAACTGTAGTGATATTCCTGAAAATATTCCTAATACCATTTACTTAGGAGAATACAATGATAGTAAATACTATTGCTCAACAACTAATAACTACTCTTGGGCTGCGGCAAAAAGCTGGGCAGAACAAAATGGTGGACACTTGGTAACGGTCAATAGCGCTGGAGAAAATAATTTCTTGAAGTCAACTATTTTAGCACAAACAATTTGGATTGGCTTGAACGATGCTGCATCTGAAGGTAACTTCGTTTGGGATAATGGCGATCCAGTTAACTATACCAACTGGGGAAATGGTGACCCAAATAACCTCGGAACATCAAGTACTCAAACAAATGCAGATTACACCGCATTGCTTAAAAGCGACGGCGTTTGGAGAGATAGAGCAGGTTCTGATCATTACGAAGCAGTGATGGAAATTCCTTGCCCTAGTACTGTAACACCTCAGACTTGTAGTATGGAAGATCACGGCGTTTCTGATAACGGGATCGGTACCAGAACAGTTTGGTTAAATTTTGATAACCTTACGGAAAATAAAGAATACGCAGTAGATGCAAATGGAGCAAGTTTCCAAGAATTTGCGGATGGTACAGCTTCGCTTACGGGAACGGTAGAGCGAGTAGATAACGCTAATTTCAAATATAGCTTTTCTGTTAAGTTAATCAACAAGCGGAATTGGTTTGCTTGGTCAAGTCTTGGCAGAAGCTTTAAGCCAAATACCAATGCGGCTGCAAATCATACCGATTGGCACTATTACGAAGTAGATAATAACAATAGCACTTTTACGGGTGTTGGTGCTAATGCAGGTAAAATTTTACAAATTACACATGATCCTGTAGACTACAATTACGGTTTCCAAGTTGGAGATGGTGCAAACCTTAAAGATGGTGATTACGGTCTTTCTGGTTGGTTTGGTTTCTCTGGAGATGAAAATGGTCACGGAGATTTCAACGCAGATTTAAATAACTGTGGAATGAGTAGCATGGATATTACCGTTAATCAAATTGCGGGACCTGCCAATGGTGGTAACTTCCCTATTGGAGAGATTGCTGTTGCTTATGAAGTAATGGACGGTTGTGGCAACACAGAGATTTGTACTTTCAACGTAACGGTAGAACCAACACCTACAACGATTACTACAAATTGTCCTGCGAATATCGTAGTCGATGCAGCTCCGGGTGCTTCTTCTGCCGTGGTTAATTATGATTTACCAACGGGTAGCTCAAACTGCTTCTCAAGTAGTGGCGTAGAAGTCGCTCTCGCTGATGGTTTAGAAAGTGGAAGTGATTTCCCAACGGGTGTTACTGGTGTATCTTACTCGTTGATAGATAGCTGTAATAATGTAACTACTTGTTTCTTCTCCGTTACGGTTAATCCCGTTGCAACGGTACTTACTGTTACAGATTGTGTAGGAGACCTTAACGTTGAGGCTGCTATTGGGGAAACGAGTGCTACGGTTACTTGGGCAACTCCAACGGCAAGTACGACTTGTTTTACAAATAATACTACGATAAGTCAAATTCAAGGACCTGTTAGTGGTTCAACACTTGATCTTGGCACTACTCCGGTCGCTTACTTAATTGCCGATGATTGTGGAAATACAGAAATTTGTTATTTCGTAGTTACCGTTACGGAATCTTGTCTTGCTGCTGGCACGGCTTGCGACGACGGTGATGCAACTACGCAGAATGATGTAGAAGATGGTAATTGTAACTGTGCTGGGACACCATGTCCTACCGCTGGAACAACTTGTGATGACGGTGATGCAAGCACAGAAAATGATGTTGAAGATGGTAGTTGTAACTGTAGTGGAACACCTTGTCCTACTGCTGGAACAACTTGTGATGACGGTGATGTAAATACAACAAATGATGTAGAAGATGGAAATTGTAATTGT
>JBGCFY010000261.1:0-7695 GCA_045110315.1 Saprospiraceae bacterium | reverse complement strand
AATTAGTTGTAAGCGCTTGGTTTTCAAGAGGAAGCTCCATTTTTTTTTCGTAGCCATAGCTACGAGGAAAAAAATTAGCTGAAATATTGGAAATCAATGGCTTGCAAATAAATCATCTATCTATTTTAAAACAACTTCTATAACAAGGATCTCTTTTCCTAGAAAATTCCATAAATATTTTAGCTTTTTTTAAAAAAAAGTGCTCGTATTGAGAAATACTCTTCCTGAGTCATAAAGTTATTTGAAGAATAACTCTTTATACAATTGTAGCTTTTTAGAAAAAAGAATGGTGGGTTGTTCCAAAATAAAAACTTTTCCCAACCGCAATTGAGAAAAGTTTTTATTTAATTTATTTCCGAGGACTATTTATGGTATACCTACAACAAGTACTTGGACAAACTTACTTAGATATTAGCAAAAGCATTTTCAAGATCTTCAATCAAATCATCTACATCTTCTACGCCGACACTCAATCGAATCAACGAATCCGTTAACCCTACTTTCATGCGATCTTTCTTTGGAATAGACGCGTGGGTCATACTTGCGGGATGTCCAATCAAAGACTCAACACCACCAAGCGATTCTGCCAAAGAAAAAAGTTTGGTGCTACTCATAATTTTTCTCGCCGTCGACTCGCTATCTTTTTTCAAGTCAAAAGAAACCATACCTCCAAAATCTCGCATTTGCTTTTTAGCTACCTCGTGATTGGGATGATCTTTAAAACCAGGATAATAAACCTTTCCTACTTTCGGATGCATCTGTAAGTACTTCGCGATTTTCTTCGCATTTTTACAAGCTCTTTCTACTCGTAGATGTAGCGTTTTAATTCCACGCAATACCAAGAAACAATCTTGAGGGCCAGGAACAGCCCCCGCCGCGTTTTGGATGAAGTGTAATTCTTCTGCAAGTGCTGGTGTCTTGACAACTACCGCACCTAAAATAACATCAGAATGTCCGCCCAAATATTTCGTCGCAGAGTGTAAAACCATATCCGCTCCCATGTCAATTGGGTTTTGTAAATAAGGCGAAGCAAAAGTATTATCTACACAAACTTTAATCTTATGCTTGCTAGCAACTCTAACTACTTTACGAATATCTACAATGTTGAGCATTGGATTGGTAGGCGTTTCGACCCAAATCAACTTAGTGTTGGAGTTAATTAATTTTTCCAGCTTTTTGGTATCGTCCATGTTGACAAAATGAGACTTCAAACCAAACTTGCTGTAAATTTTGGTCATTAACCGATAAGAACCACCGTACAAATCATTCGTAGAAATAATTTCGTCACCAGGGCTTAAGGTCTTCAGGATCGCATCCATAGCCGCTAATCCACTACCAAAACAAATTGCATCGTGCCCATTTTCTAAAGCTGCCAAGTTTTTTTCTAAGGCCGATCTCGTTGGGTTTTGTGTACGGGCATATTCAAATCCCTGATGCTTACCCGGCGCTGATTGCACGTAAGTAGAGGTTTGAAAAATCGGTGTCATGATTGCGCCCGTACTAGGATCTGGTTCAACACCAGCATGAATTGCTTTGGTTCCAAATTTCATTATCTAATATTTTAATGCAAGCCACACGAGGAAGTTTTTAGCTTCAACACACCACATGGATGCTTACCGTATTGTTTATTATTTGATGAATAACTAATTTTAGATCATCAAAGCACCCAGTTTATTTTCTTTTTAAAACTTTATCTACCGCCGCGATAACATCATTTTTCCCTAGACCATATTTCTCTAGCAACTCATTTGAGGTACCACTTTCTCCGAACTGATCATTTACCGCCACGTACTCCATAGGACAGGGCATTTTCCGTGCCAGCAACTGTGCAATAGAATCTCCCAAACCACCATTACGCTGATGTTCTTCTGCACTAACGACACACTTCGTTTTACTCACGGAAGCAAGAATAGCTTCTTCGTCCAAAGGTTTGATCGTGTGAATGTTAATCACTTCACAACTTACCCCTTTTGTCGCTAAGGCTTTGGCCGCTTCGATTGCGGTCCAAACTAAATGTCCCGTAGCAAAAATACTTACGTCCGTTCCTTCTGCTAACAACAAAGCTTTTCCGATTTCAAATTTTTGATCTGCCGGAGTAAAAATAGGCCATTTCGGTCTACCAAAACGCAAGTAAGCAGGACCGTGATGTTTCCCAATAGCAATGGTTGCTGCCTTCGTTTGGTTATAATCACAAGGATTGATGACGACCATTCCTGGCAACATTTTCATCATTCCAATATCTTCCAAAATTTGGTGCGTTGCGCCGTCTTCGCCTAAAGTTAAGCCCGCGTGCGAAGCACAGATTTTGACATTTTTATCGGAGTAAGCAATCGACTGTCTAATCTGATCATACACTCGACCCGTAGAAAAGTTCGCAAAAGTTCCGGTGAAAGGAATTTTTCCTGCCGTTGCTAATCCTGCGGCAATTCCCATCATATTCGCTTCGGCAATACCGACTTGAATAAAACGATCGGGAAAAGAATTTTTGAAAGCTCCCATTTTTAAAGAACCCAATAAATCGGCCGTTAAAGCAATAACCGAATCATCTTGTTTACCCAATTCTAACAAACCATCACCAAATCCATCTCGGGTTGCTTTTTTTTCTGTAAAATTTATATTGTCCAACATAATTTATAATCTTTCAAGTTTCTACGTTAAAATATTTTCTTCCGCAGTTTAGCTATTAAAGTTGTTTATTAAAGAGGGTAATCGCCTAATGTTTCTGGTAGTTGTGATAACGCTTCCGCCAGTTGTTCGTCGTTAGGTGCAGAGCCATGCCACTTGTGCGTGCCCATCATGAAATCGACACCGGCGCCCATTTCTGTTTTCATTAAAATTACGATTGGTTTTCCCTTTCCGGTTAATGCTTTTGCTTCGGCGAAAGTAGCTAACATTTTTTCCATATCGTTTCCATCTGTATGTAAGACTTCCCAACCAAAAGATTCCCACTTTGCGGGTAAATCTCCGAGGGTCAAAACGTCTTTATTAGCACCGTCTATCTGTTGACCGTTCCAATCTACGGTGACGATCATATTGTCCACTTTGTTGTGGGTTGCAAATAAAACGGCTTCCCAAATCTGTCCCTCTTGTAATTCTCCATCTCCCGTTAATACGTAAACGAGTTTATCATCGCCATCCATTTTCTTAGCCAAAGCAACGCCGATCGCGACGGAAATACCTTGCCCCAAAGAACCAGAAGCAACACGAATACCGGGTAAACCTTCTTCGGTAGCGGGGTGACCTTGGAGTCGAGAGTTAAGTTTACGGAAAGTAGCCAATTCTGCCACCTCAAAATAACCACTTCGTGCCAATACGCTGTACCATACGGGAGAGATATGACCATTAGACAAGAAGAAAACATCTTCTCCTTTTCCTTTCATATTAAAGGAAGGATCATGATCCATTATTTCAAAATACAACGCAGTAAAGAAATCTGCACAGCCTAAAGAGCCACCAGGGTGACCACTTGAAACTTGGTGTACTTGTCGAAGGATATCTCGTCGAACTTGTTGAGCAATATCTTTTAATTTTTGAGTATCTGCCATTGTGTGATTCATTTTTGTTCTTGATTGCGTTGCTAGTCGTAAGAAATAAGGAAAAAACTAAGGGAGCGTTATAGCTGGTTTGGCTGGCTATAGATATTTTACTACAAATTTTATAAAAAATTATAAAAAGATAGGCTTAGTATGATTCATCAAGTTTACAACTAAAAAACGCTTGATTGATTCCTACAAAAGTAAAAATTAAAAAGGAGAAAATAGCCTTTCCGTGGGTGAGATTTATAATCCTTAAGGGATAAAGGAAGAGGAATATAGAATATTTACATTGCTTATTTTTATATGGGAAATAAAGCAGATGAGTAATACTATGATTACCTGTATAATACAAAAGGGCAAGTTGGTTATTTACCAACTTGCCCCTTGTGTGTAAACTATGGATAGTACTAGTTCAAGTTTTCTGTAAGCTCTTTTCCAGCTTTGAATTTCACTACAGTCTTGCTAGGGATATTGATAGTTTCGCCTGTTTTAGGGTTTCTACCCGCACGAGCTTTTCTTTCAGCAGCCATAAAAGTACCGAAACCTAACAAAGAAACTTTCGTTCCATCTTTTAGGGTTTCAGAAATAGAGTTAATAACACAATTAAGTGCTTCTGCAGCTTGTGCTTTTGTTAAATTAGCACTTTCAGCTACTTTGTTGATTAAATCTCCTTTGTTCATCTTAAAGAATTTAATAATTTTGATAATGTTGGCACAAATTTATATGCTTATTCTATTAAAATCAAGTTTTCATATTAAAAAAATTCACAATTCATTGAATTCCTAATATTTGAACTGAATTTTGAGGCTAAAGCCGTCAAAAATAATTTGTCAGCCGCTTTACTCGAAAGAATATTTTGTACCTTACGTTCTAATAAATTAGTTAATTTTATTTTATGAAAAAACGACAATTACTTCTATTTTTGTGCCTCCTTATATCTTTGAGCGTTTCTCAAATGGCTTGCAGCCAAAAAACGGGTTGCCCCGTCAACGAAAATGCACAAATCAAACCTAACCGAAAAGGGCAATTACCCACCAAACGGGGCAAAAGTAGCTTATTCCCGAAAAGCATGACTAAGAAAAAGAGGAAAAAGAATTAATCGCTTTCATGCTGCAAACATAAGTATTCTCTATAATAATTACAATTTTTTGCGTATATTTTTTAAATAAATTGCGTACATGATTATCGCTTTTGATTTGGATCCATCGCATCTGCCAAACCCTCTCCTACTAGGTTAAATAAGCTTACCGTTACAAAAATAGCTAATCCCGGAAAAATAGCTAACCACCAAGCAGAGAAATTAGAACGGGCCTCCCTCAATAAAGCTCCCCACGTTACCGCATCAACTTGTACGCCTACTCCTAAAAAGGATAAAGTAGATTCTAAAAGAATCGCGCCTGCAATCCCGAATGCAATTGTAATCAAGACTGGCGTTAGCGCATTTGGAATGGCATGCTGCAACATGATTTGCCAATCCTTTAAGCCAATAGATTGCGCCGCTTGGATATAATCAAGTTGTCGAATTCGCAACATCTCCGCTCTAATAAAACGAGCAATTCCTGTCCAACCGATTAGTCCAATAAAAATCATCAAATAAAAAATCGAAGGTTTATCCAAAATAGCAACAATCGACAGGATTAGTAATAGTCCAGGAATAGAATTAAGAATTTCTATCGTCCGCATGATAATGAGATCAATCGGCAAACGCATTTTTTGGGCAAAGAATGGAATTTTTTTAACGAGACTCACCAATACATTCAAAAGACTAAAAAAGAACAGGATCAATACTATTGACTTGCAAAGTTCCCAGCCAAAAGCTTTCGTTTCCTGCAAGACAAATAGTCTCGTTTGTATTCCATAAAAATAACTCAAAAAAACTGCGATTCCGTTACACAAAATTCTAGCTCGTGAAATTTGTAACCGATAATCTCCGAAATATCCTGCTAACGTTCCTAAAAAAACACCAATCAGCGTAGCAATTAGCATTGATACTATTCCTACTTGCATCGCTACCCGAGCCCCCTTGATCAATCCCGCCGCCACATCTCTCCCCAAATCATCCGTTCCCAACCAATGCCAATACCGTGTATTCTCTATCTTTTGCGGTCCAAAGGGACTTTTACTATTCGTGTTTTTCCGATCGAGGCTCGTCGAAGAATACGGAATGGGCGGCATCCACTTCGTTTGATAGTCATGTTCGTCCCAGTCTTTTCGAAAAAATTCTCCTTTCCAACTAGCCAAACCTAGATTAACCGCATATTCCCTAAATACAGGAAAATGGTGCTCGTTGTCTATTTTGCAATAAATAGGTTTGTCATTCGCCAAAAAATCACCAAAAAAAGCGATAAAAATAAAGAGGTATAAACCACGCAGCGCCCAGTTGGCCAAACGATGATTCCGAAATTGTCGTTTTACAATTCCCCAGTAACTTTGCGGTCTAGCTGGAGTAACTAGCCGAATACTATTTTTGCCACGCAACCATCCTATCATCTTCCTCATCATAGCTTTCTATTTTCAAAAGTTACCCGAGGATCTGCCCAAACGTAGCACAAATCTGCAACCAAAATTCCAAGAATGGTCAATACTGCTCCTAGCATCATGATTGCATAAACAACCGGCCAATCTTGTGCATTAATAGCATTAAAAGTAGTAAGTCCCATGCCATGAATGTTAAAAATTACTTCGATCACCACCGAACCTCCCACCGCAGCAGGAAAAGCATTGGCAAATAAAGTAATGATGGGAAACAGACCATTCCGAAAGGCATGCTTCCAAATTACCTGCGTTCGCGATAAGCCTTTAGCTTTTGCCGTACGAATATAATCTTGCCGCAATACATTAATCATCCCACCGCGCATTTGTCTCGAAATAACCGCCAATGCTGGATAAGTAATACAAAGAATTGGTAATATTAAGTGGTTTGCAGCTTCCCAGAATCGATCCCAAAATGGCGCACTTGACGATAACTGCCCCAATCCAATTGATGCAAATATATTGGTCCATTCTCCGTACTCAGCCGTTGTAAAGAAAACTACCATTAACGTCGCTACCCAAAAAGAAGGTAAAGAATACAGTAAAAACAAAATGGCACCACTCCACCGATCGAAGACTTTACCATGCTGTGTCGATGCGTAAACGCCAATCGGAATTGCAATAAAAAAGGCTAATATAATCGCCGCAATACTCATCACCACCGTCCACCATAAGGACCATTTCACCTTATCAATCACGGGACGACTATCCGTACAAGAAATACCAAAATCGCCACTCAAAAATCGACTAAACCAATTATGATATTGGTTATCAAATCCGTGCCATGCTAAACTAGGAACGTAAAGTTTCCAGCGAGTAGGATGCTCCGTTAATACTTGGTAGCTGGTTTGTATCGCCTTTAACTCCTTTCCCAATTGAGTGGTTACCGCCGCATCTTTATCTATTTGTTTTTCCAGTTTGGCTAAGAGTGCTGTTATCTTATTCTCCTTATATTGAAATCTTAAATCTCCGCAAGTATTTCGTACCGGATTGACAAATTCACTGGGAATGGTATCAGGAAGGTGCGCTATTTTGCGCCAACAAGTTTCTATGCTATGGTGATAAGCTTCCGTCGCTTTCCAGTTACCATACTGAGCGACCAAGTTCGTCAAACTTCCTTTTTTGTCTTTACTAAGGTAACGATGCAAGGTATCTGGATGCGCCAAGCTATTAAGGCTGAAATAAAATAACGGTTTATCTAAACCGAGACGCTTCGCCGAAATTTCATAATCAATACTACCATAAGCATCTTCGGACCATTCTTCTCTACCACACATCACGGCGTCGCCAGGAGCAATACTCGTCAGGAAGAAAGCTACCAACGAAATCACCCAGAGGGTAAATCCTGCAATCAATATTCTTTTTAACAAATAGCGAAACATGGTTGGCAAAGATTATGCGAAATGGTTAAGTGTAGTAAGTATTTTTATTAGAAAATAAGGAATTAAAGTAACGTAGATTTCTACGACCTTCGTCCAAAGGTAAAGAAGTTGTTTTAAAATATATAAATGATTTATTTGCAAGCCATTGATTTCCAATATTTCAGCTAATTTCAACCCCCATTTTAAAACAACTTCAAAGTTTAATAGCTTGTAAGTACTAAGACAAAATTAATTTGCCATTAAAT
>JBGCFY010000260.1:0-23160 GCA_045110315.1 Saprospiraceae bacterium | reverse complement strand
GGAGAGTTTGCTACCTCTGTGAAAAGAACCGCTGTAGGTCCTCTTAGGGATTCGAATAAATCACCGTAGTTGTTATCACCTTCGATGGATTCTAATGCTTTTTTTGCAAGGGTATTTTTCACCACTCGCATTTCTATACCTTGATTAAAAAGTAATCTTCTAAGTTGAGACGTTTCCTCAACAGTCATTGTTGAAGCATCCGTTAAGTAAAAGAATGAACTATTACTGAACTTTTCCTTCAAATCTGCAATTGCAGTATTTTTTTCTGATCTAGTCATTTTTAATAGTTTTAAACTTATTCTTTACCTTTAATAGATTTTGGATCGACTTTAATTCCTGGACTCATCGTGCTGGCTACTGTAATCGACTTCATGTAGATTCCTTTCGCCGACGAAGGCTTAATTCTATTTAATGTTTCCAATAATTCAGAAGCATTATCTACTAGATTATCTGCAGAAAAAGATACTCTACCAACAGAATTGTGAATAATTGCGAATTTATCAACACGGAAAGAAATTTTACCCTTCTTTACTTCTGCCACTGCTGCACCAACGTTAGGCGTTACCGTTCCCGTTTTAGGGTTTGGCATCAAACCACGTGGTCCTAAAGTACGACCAATTCTACCAACTTTTGCCATTACATTTGGAGTAGCGATTACTACGTCTACATCGGTCCAACCGCCTTGTACTTTTGCGATCAATTCCTCTAATCCTACGTAATCAGCTCCTGCTGCTTTAGCCTCTTCTTCTTTATCTGGTGTACAGAATACGAGTACTTTCTTAGTTTTACCCGTACCGTGGGGTAAAGAAACTGTGCCTCTTAAAGCTTGGTCTGCTTTTCGTGGATCGATGCCCAGACGAACATGTACATCAACGGAAGCGTCAAATTTAGTGGTATTCACTTCTTTGACTAGCGCCATTGCTTCTTTCAGCGAGTAGAGTTTATCTGCATCAACTTTTTTGTTTGCTACAGCTCTCTTTTTTGAAACTTTTGCCATTATTAAAAATTTTATGAGGTAATTAGCGTCTCGATGAAGAGACTCCCTTCAAAATAGTTTGTATTAAATGAGTAGCCGAAGCTACGCTTTTTTATTTCGCAGCGTCCCAAGGAGGTGTACCATCAATGGTAATTCCCATGCTACGTGCAGTACCTGCTACCATCTTCATTCCTGATTCAACGGTAAAGGCATTTAAATCTACCATTTTATTTTCTGCGATTTCTTTTACTTGATCCCAAGTAACTTTACCGACTTTATTACGGTTAGATTCTGGAGAACCTTTCTTAAGTTTAGCCGCATCCAATAACTGAACCGCAGCTGGAGGAGTTTTGATAATAAAATCAAACGACTTATCCTTAAAAACGGTAATTACAACGGGTAGTACCTGTCCTTGTTGATCTTGAGTTTTAGCATTGAATCTTTTACAAAATTCCATGATATTAACTCCCTTCGCACCAAGTGCTGGTCCTACTGGAGGAGCTGGATTAGCTGCGCCACCTTTTACTTGAAGTTTAATAAAACCTTCTACTACTTTTGCCATTTTGTATGCTGTTTTAACATTACTTCTGGGCTTTAGGGAAGCTGCCGGAAACCGGAACTAAAGACCATATTGATATAAAAAAATATTAAGATTGTTTTTCCACTTGCATGAAGTTCAACTCTACTTCTGTACCTCTTCCAAAGATTTTCACAATTACTTTCAACTTCTTCTTTTCTTCATTAACTTCTTGAATATCACCCACAAACTCGTTAAAAGGACCATCAATAATTTTGACTGTTTCGCCTACGATGAATGGTTCGATGAGTGCTTCACTTGCATTTTGGGATTCATCCACTTTACCGAGCATTCGATTTGCTTCGGATTGTTGCATCGGAATGGGATTATTTCTTCCGAGGAAATGAATAACGTTTGGAATGTTAGAAATTGTAGTTACCATTTCTCCCGAGAACTTTTTGGGAAGGGCTTCAATTAAAATATATCCGGGTAAGATATTACGTTCAGAAATTACTTTTTTCCCTGCGCGAATTTTATATACTTTTTCGGTTGGAACTAATATTTGAGTAACAAATTCTTTCCATCCAGAACGTTGAATTTCGAGTTCAATTCGCTCTTTAATTTTTCGTTCTTTCCCACTGATTACCCGAAGAGAATACCATTTTTTATCATTAACAGGTTTTACAACCTTGGGCGCTTCTTCCTCCTCTTCTGTTTCTTCAGACGCGGCATCAGCATCAGCTTCTTCTTCCGTTTCTGCGGCATCAGTAGGTTCAGCATCGACATCAGCATCTTCATTAGTAACGGAAGTATCATCTTCTGTACTTGGCGCATCAACTTGCTCATCAGTTGTAGTTGCGTCTGCCTCTACGTCCTCAGCTGCCGGTTGATTCTCATGGTTTTGATCTTCTACCACTTCATCTTGATTGATCTCGGCGTCTTTGTTTTTATCGTCTAGCATAGGAGGTTGAATTATTCAGAGATAAAATATTGATTCATAAAAAGCTGAACCAAGACTACATATTAGGATAAATAAGATTTAAGGCTTGTTTAGAGATTAAATCCATAACAAATACGATCAATGCAAAAATTAAAGAACCAACTAATACGAGGGTCGTACTACTTTGTAAACTTGTCCAACTTGGCCAAGTTACTTTATTAACCAGCTCGTTGTAACTTTCTTTGATGTACAGTGTAATATTTTCCATGTTCCAATTTTTTAAATTTGCGCGGGCGGAAGGATTCGAACCCTCGGCCTACGGTTTTGGAGACCGCCGCTCTACCAGCTGAGCTACACCCGCGTATAAAATATCATCTTCAGCGCCTCAATTTTATCTATTAATAGGTATTGAACAAGGAATTCCAAGTACCACCGTATTTTGGGTACCTAAAATTCCTTGCTAAATATTCTATATAAGAATAGTAAATCTTACGATAAACTATCTTTGAGTTTTATTTATTCGATGATCTCAGTAACCTGTCCTGCACCTACAGTCCGGCCACCTTCACGAATCGCGAAACGTAAACCTTTCTCCATTGCAATTGGGTTAATCAAAGCAACTTCTAAAGATACATTATCTCCAGGCATTACCATTTCTACACCTTCTGGAAGGCTAACATCACCAGTTACATCCGTTGTACGGAAGTAGAATTGAGGTCGGTATCCTTTAAAGAAAGGCGTGTGACGTCCTCCTTCATCTTTACCTAAAACATAAACCTCACATTTGAATTTCTTGTGTGGGTTTACAGATTTTGGTGCACAGATTACCATTCCACGCTTAATTGCTTCTTTTTCAATACCACGAAGTAATAAACCAGCATTATCACCAGCTTCACCACGAGTTAAGATCTTACGGAACATTTCAACTCCTGTTACAACAGAAGTCAAAGGCTTCTCAGTATCTTTCATCATTCCTACGATTTCTACAGCATCTCCAGAGTTAATAACTCCTCTTTCAATTCTTCCTGTAGCAACTGTACCACGACCTGTGATAGAGAAAACATCCTCGATAGGCATCAAGAAAGGCTTATCCGTCAAACGTACTGGTTCAGGAATGTCTGCATCTACAGCAGCCATCAAATCCTTAATTGCTTGTTGTGCAGCATCATCTCCTTCGAGTGCTTTAAGTGCAGAACCTTGGATGATAGAAGCATCATCTCCACCGAACTCATAAGCTTCAAGTAATTCTCTAACTTCCATCTCTACTAACTCAAGCATTTCCTCATCATCAACAAGGTCAACTTTATTCATAAAGACTACGATTTGAGGTACACCAACTTGACGTGCAAGCAAAATGTGCTCACGAGTCTGAGGCATAGGTCCGTCAGTTGCAGCTACTACCAAAATAGCACCATCCATCTGAGCAGCACCCGTAACCATGTTTTTCACATAATCCGCGTGACCTGGACAATCTACGTGTGCGTAGTGACGATTTTCAGTTTCGTATTCTACGTGAGCAGTATTAATCGTAATACCACGTTCTTTTTCCTCAGGAGCAGCATCAATAGCAGAGTAATCCATTTTTTCTGCGAAACCATCATTAGACAATACGTATGTGATGGCGGCAGTAAGTGTGGTCTTACCGTGGTCAACGTGACCAATTGTTCCGACATTGAGGTGAGGTTTATTCCTTTCGAATGTTTCCTTAGCCATCGCTAATTTTTTTTAGATATGAAATAATTATTAAATAAGTCAAATTATAGAGCCAATGAAGGGAATTGAACCCCCGACCCCTTCCTTACCATGGAAGTGCTCTACCCCTGAGCTACATTGGCGTTGTTCCGAAGCAAAGAGGCTTTTAAAACTATTGAGCGGAAGACGAGACTCAAACCCGCGACCCTCAGCTTGGAAGGCTGATGCTCTACCAACTGAGCTACCCCCGCTTAAATTACTTTGTAAAAAAAATGTGTGGGGGTGGTAGGATTCGAACCTACTCAGCCTAAGCACTGGATTTACAGTCCAGCCCACCTCTCCAACTGTGGCGCACCCCCAGTACTTTGATTTCACAAAAGTGAGCCGATGGAGGGATTCGAACCCCCGACCCGCTGATTACAAATCAGCTGCTCTGGCCAACTGAGCTACATCGGCAAAATACTTATAGATTGATGTTATTTTAAAACATCTAGAAATTTTCAAAAAAAAATCTTCCGAGATCATTTTCTCAAAAGCGAATGCAAAGATATATATTTCTGACAAAAAAGTAAAATAAAATCAATGATTTTTTTATCTATTTTTTCAGGCGCTGCAAAGATAGTAGAAACTATCGATTTTTCCTAGTGTAAAATAGGATAAACCAAAGAAAACAGTAAAAAAGTTCAACCCAATTTAGCTTTTCGATCGAACTGGCGCAAAAATAAGGTTTTTCTATCATATAATTTCACTTATTTCAAAAAAATCATAAAAAAGAGCCTGTACACAATGGATACAGGCTCTTTTCCCTAAATGATAATGAAATCAATTACTTTGCCAACTAGTGATTGGCTCGTAACCGCTCTTTATATTTAAGTAATTGCCGCTTGAGCACTTGCGCTGCCGCGTCAACTGATTCTTCAAAGCTTTTGCTGATTTCTTTGACATATAATACACTTCCGGGTATCTTGATTCTCACTTCAGCTATTTTATCTTTGACTTGACCAGAGTTTTCTAATTTTAGGACCACATTAATCGTAAAGATTTGGTCAAAGAACTGATCTAGCTTACTCAATTTTTTCTCAATAAACGCTAATAATTTCGCATCTGCAGAAAAATGCACTGATTTTGTGTGTACATTCATAAATATAAGATTTAAGAAATTAATAAATATTTTGTCTTTGTAGCGGTTTTACATAAGCCCTTGTTTAGTAAAAAAGTCATATAATTACTCAAAATGCTTCCGAACTTTTATATCACTTTAGTTTTAATTAAAAAATTTGGTTTCCTGACGTTATTTTTAGCAAAACTCCCTTAACCTTCTTTTGCTTTGGGATGAGCTTGCTGGTATACTTTTTTCAATTTTTCAATTGAATTATGTGTATAGATTTGAGTCGCCGCTAAATTTGCGTGTCCCAATAATTCTTTGATTGCGTTCAAATCGGCTCCATGATCAGAAAGATGGGTAGCAAAAGAATGCCGCAAAACGTGCGGACTTCTTTGTTCGACCGTAGTCACTAGCGACAAGTACTTTTTTACCAAATTGTATACCAATTTTGGATATAAAACTTTCCCCTTATCCGTTAAAAAAAGTGCCGACGCTCCCTTTTCTCCCCAATACGCTGCCCGTTCAGTCAAGTAATTACTTACCGTTTGATGGATTTTTTTTCCTAGTGGTAAAATTCTTTCCTTATTCCCTTTTCCTAAGACTTTAAGCTGATTTTGCGCTAAGTCTACATCTTCTACTTTCAAACCAATCAACTCTGCTCTTCGCATTCCCGTCGAATACAAAAGTTCCAAGATCGTCCGATCCCGTAATCCCGTATAGTTATCCTTAAATTCAACCTCTTCAAATAATTTCGCTAGATTCTGCTCCTTAATAAAGATGGGCAAGCGTTTTCCTACTTTCGGTGCAATCACCTTAAGCATTGGATTCGTGGCTAAATGCCCTCTCTTGCTAAGAAATTTGAAATAAGTTTTTAAGGTAGATAATTTACGATTGACCGAACGATGAGCTAACTTTTGCTGAATCAAATGGACAATCCAAGAACGAATGTGGAAGGGTTCCACTGCCTTGATTGCAGGAACACCACCGTATTGCTGAGTTAAAAACGAGAAGAATTGTTCTAAATCGTTCTTATAAGCTTTTACAGTATGCAGAGAAAATCTTTTCTCGTATGCTAGGTATTGTAAAAATGTATTTTGCTCCATTCCCCGTATTCCGACGGTATTATTTAAGTTAATGATCTGAAATCAATATAGAGATTAGAACCCAATAAAGCAACTTTATTGGGACATTTAACCTAACTAAAGAAGGTATTCTTTCCTTACAATGTTTTTCCGAAATTTTCTTCTTAAAATATATTTTCAGGGCAATATCCGATACTTCCGGTCAAAGCATTGATCTTTAAGACTTAATAGCTTGTAATCGAAATTTATTTACAGAGAAGTTGTTTCAAAGCAACATATAAGCTTAAAATAACGTAAAACCTGATAGAAGTTGTTTGAAAAACCGTTGACTGCTGCAAGTATTTTTTGACGTTATTCTAAAACCGAGAAGTTTCAAGTTGAGTACGCACAAACAAAAGAAAGCGAAACATTTTATTAGGAAACCTGCCTATCCTGGTGGATTAACGGCGCTGCGTCAATTTATAGTGGAAAACTTGCAATATCCTCCCTTGGCACTAGCACAGAAAATAGAAGGAACGGTTTACCTCAGTTACCTGCTCAATTACCGTGGAAACGTCTTATCTACTAAAGTCATTAGCAGTTTAGGGTATGGTTGTGACGAAGAAGCGGAGCGTTTGGTAAACTTACTGAAGTTTAAAGTTCCAGTGAACCGTGGGGTAAAAGTCAAGTTCCGCAAAAGTATTCAAATTCACTTTCGACTCGATTCCGCTACAATGCCTCCTCAACGTTCAATTAATTTATCGAATAAGTATAGCTATCAGTTTGTTCCAGCGGAAAAAAAGCTACGCGCTCCAAGTGCGACTTATACCATTCAATTAAATATTGATCGAAACTAATTATTTCTGAAGCACAACGATTTTCACTGGACAATCAGGACTTTTCGTCACTTTAATTTTTTGATTATCTTTTCTTTTGATTATTAATTCCCCTTTAGTGGATAACGCCGTTGGTTGTACATTTTGATAGATTAACCGCTTGTCCTTACGTTTTGACAATTTCTTGGAAAGGAAAGCAGTAATATTAAATGCGCCGACACTTTCAACGTGTCGTTTTTCGTGTCCAGGTCGATAGAAAAAGCTTTTTGTCGTTGGTAAATAGGCGTAATACCCTCCTTCTTTCTCATTTTCTAGGACAAGATCATTTTTCCAATCATAGCTATGCGGGCTGTGAATAAATTTAGTATCATCAATTTTTAGCCAAGCATCAATGCCTACCGTATCAACGAGACCGTAGGAAAAGGAAATAATTTTGCCAGAGATCACGCTCTCTTTTTCTGATTGGCAACCATATCCAATCGCTAATAAAGAAATAAGCAATGACCACAATAGCCTTCTTTGTTTACTCATATTTTACTAGATTTAAATTAATGAAGTTAAGTAAATGCTATTGAATAACTTTCACGTTATTAGATGAAGTGAATTTATAATATTTTAAAGCGGCATTACTGCTAGCAATGACGTACATTGTTTCTCCATTTTTCAATTGGACAGCATTGATTGCTCTAACTTCCGTTGGCAAATTAATGCCACTTTCTTTTGCCGATACAGGTAGGAAACTGCCATCTCCCTGTCCTTTCAACAACAACCCAATACTGGCATCATACGGTCCACTTTCGACTTGCGCACCACTTAAGTTTCCTCCGAGGAGTACATCTAATTTTCCATCTCCATCAAAATCATTTACGGCCAAACCGAAAACCGTAGAAAATTGTGCTTGAATTGGCAAGGCTTCTACGCTAAAACTACCATCCCCATTATTCCGAATAAAGGAAGAATGTAGCACCTTCGCTTGACGATGCATCGCTTTTTCTAAGCCCATATCAGCAAATAAATCTTCGATAGTAGCATCCGAATATTTAGAATAGGTGCCTAATTTACGTTGCATTACGGGTAATTGCTTGAGCAAATCTTTACGCTGCGGCATTGGATAAGACTTGTCGCCATAGTATTTGGCCATAATGGGATCTAGGAAACCATTTTGATCAAAATCACTTGCAAAAATTTCTAACGGTTTATCAATTGACGCTCTATAGTTTGAATTTAATCCATGGTTTGCGCCAATCATATCTAAGTCACCATCTCCATCAAAATCACCTGCAATGATATTGTTCCACCAACCTGCGCTATCTTCTAAACCGTTGACTAGTCGCTTTTTGAAAGTCTTCTTATCGCAAGAAAACAAAGTAATCGGCATCCACTCTCCTACGACAATCAACTCATTGTCTCCATCTCCGTTAAAGTCATTCCATAAAGCCGAAGTCACCATTCCGACGTGCTCCAATTCTGGTGCTACCGTAGCCGTAACATCTTTAAATTTTCCTCCATTATTTTGCAATAGATAAGTTCTCGGTGAGGATGGATAAGAACCTGCGACTACCCTTCCCCCCACGAATAAATCTAAATCACCATCTTGATCGTAGTCCATAGGCAATACACAAGAACCGTTGGTCTTAACTTCTGGAAGCGCATCTTTAGATTTGGTAAAGTTACCTCGACCATCATTGAAATACAATCGATCTTGATAAATCGGAGCACCTGGCTGATGAGCATTTCCTGCGGATACGACGTACAAATCTAAATCACCATCTTGATCCGCATCAAAGAGAACCGTTCCAGTATCCTCTCTATCTTTATCTACGCTCAGACTAGAAACGTCTTTTTTACTAAATTGTCCATTTGTTTTTTGCAAAAATAATACGCCTGTTTGTCCTGCAGCCCCCCCTACAAAATAATCTTCTAGACCATCTCCGTTGACGTCACCTACGGCAATACTAGGCCCTTGCGTCGATATCTTATGGGGAATCAGAGGTTCTCGCCGTAAGTCATCGTATTCATCCTCTTTGTGCTGATAAGACATTTCTCCGCTTACATTCACGGGCTGCAATAAAGTGGGAAGTGCTTTCTCTGCTTCTTTTTTGATCATGGCGACTTTTGCCGGATCGTAAGCGATCGCTAATTGTTGGTTCGTTTTAACGTTTTGTAATGTTTGTTCCTTCCCATCGGGCCAGATAATTCGTAAGCTATTGACTAAAGTCTCTTCTCCTAAACCAAAGTGTACAATACTTTCTACAGAAGAGAAAAAGCCACGCGTTGTGTATAGATTTCGATACTGTGTTTTCCCTCCAGCTTCCAAGATTAACTGCGTACCGATCGCTAAGGTATTTGCCGCAGGACCTTTTAATTTTATGCTCAAAAATTGGCTAGTACTATCTATTTGACGGGAGTTATTTTGGTAAACGAAAGGATTATCATCAACATTATTAACGATTAAATCTAGGTCACCATCTTGATCAAGATCTGCGTAAGCGGCTCCGTTAGAAAAGCTTTTTCCCTCAATTCCCCATGCGTCAACTTTATTTTCAAACTTTAGTCCCCCCGCGTTTTTAAAAATATAATTTTGTGTGGGCGTCTCTGGAATCATCGTTAGATAAGCATTAATGTCTGATACTTTAGTTTTAGACAAAGAATCTGATTTGTACAGTGTGTAGTCGCAATCTGTTAAATCTCGACGGTAACCATTTGAAATAAACAGATCTTTTTTCCCATCATTATCATAATCTGCAAATAAAGGAGACCAACTCCATTCTGTATTGGATACGCCTGCTAGAAAACCAATTTCGCTAAAACTATTATTTCCATTATTGATTTGTAAAACGTTACGCATATGTTGTGCTTCGTAGCCTACATTTTTCAGCGAGTGATAACGTTCATAACTCATGCTTGAAACTAAGGATTTCTGACGCTTATTGTCCTCTGCAATCATATCAACAACCATGAGGTCTAATTTCCCGTCATCGTTGATATCGGTAATACTAGAGCCCATACTATTTTCACTGATGTGGCGGAAATACTTCCCAATTTGATTGCTAAACGTGCCATCGCCATTATTTTCATAAAAAATATCTGTTTCAATGTAGTCATTGGCTACGTAAATATCAGGTAAACCGTCTTCGTTGAGATCGCCAATAGAAACGCTAAGTCCGTAACCGTAATTAATAATTCCTGCCTCGGTACTAACATCGGTAAATTGACCATTTCCCTCGTTCCGAAAAAGTTGATCAGAATCAAAAGGCGTTTTAGGCGTATAGATTCTTTCGTACCCAAACTCCGCATTGGGTTTAACCCGAATTTGTTGGCTATTCTTAAAATCAATCGGATGATTTAAAACGTAAAGATCGAGGTCGCCGTCTAGGTCATAATCAAAAAAAGTAGCGTGATTTGTTCGACTAGCAGAATTAATACCATATTGTGCGGCTTGCTCCGCGAACTTACCATGTCCATCATTCACAAATAGTAAATTGGCTCGTTCCTCGGCAGTTCCTTTTCCGGTACGACAAACATAAATATCGAGGTGACCATCATTATTAATATCAACCATCGAAACGCCCGTTTTAAAACCTTCCGATTTAATCTTAGCCTCCTCGGTAATATCTTTGAACTTCATCTCCCCCAAATTCATGAATAGGCGATCTGGCACCATGGTTCCAGTAAAATAAAGATCTACCAAACCATCGTTATTAACATCCCCAACAGCTACACCACCACCGTTGTAAAGATATTCGTAGCTAACGATATTAAAGTCAAGTGTCTCTTCTAGTGCATTCTTAAAGTCAAGTCCGATTGCAGCCCCTTGATGGACGGTAAAGCGTTTCTGCACCGTAGTTGTTTCTTTCTCACAAGAGAAAAGTAAGCAAAGGGTACAGATTAATACTAATGGTTTATAAGTAATCATATTAACGCACTAATTTTTTGACAATAAAATTTCCGACTTGTTTTCCCTGATCCAGTCCGTTGTAAATCGCTGGCTTATAATGTATTCCTCCGTAGAATCGACTAATTGCGGCTTCTTCTGCCGCAGCAGTAAAAGAAGAAAATGACCTTACTGGCAAACCAAATGCAACTTCCGTAGAATCCCGAAAAGCGAAATCTTCGCCTACAATTTCGGTCAGCATCGCCGCTGCCGCCGCCGATGCTACGCTGTGACCACTAGGATATTCGGGAAAAGAAGGCGTAATCAAAGATGGCTTCCAATCTGGGTCTAAATGTATATTGATAACCGTTTCTGGTCGAATGAGGTTACTACGATATTTCTCGTCCCAACAACTAATAAAGGCATCCGCAATGCTAATAGCGGTAAGCGTATAAGTCTTAATTGTTTGGGTAAAGTTCATTTGCTTTTTCTCCGTTGCCATTAAAGAAAGTCCAATCCAGTGACCACCGGGTGTTAATTTTTTTACCCCTTCCATGTAGTGACCGACGTGTTTGGTCACGAATGGGTTACAATCCCAAAACTTTGCGACTTCAATTTCCTCGTCGGTTAATTTTTGCGTGTAGCTGTATAACTCCGCCATTTCTTTATAAAACTTAGAATCTTTATCTACACTATAATCTGTCGGTGCTTCGGGGGCAAACTGACTAGCAGAGTCGAGGACGAAAGGTCTAATTTTATTCCAGTGTGGCTCTATTGCGTCCAGAAAATCTGGTGGTGTAGGCATCCAACGACCAGCTTTCCGTTCAAATTGATGTTTCGAATAGGTACGCGTTTGTGCATAATTATCTTGATTCGCCCAAGTAATGATATGTTGTGCGACTTGGTCGCCATAAGCCAAACTTTGAGTTATGGTTGTGGCAGGAATACCGTGCGCTTCAAACAATTCAATGATTTCTTTCTCTTTTCGATCTAGTGGCACTGGTGAAAATACGAGGGTTTTACCAACTGTTAAGAAAGCTTTTAAACTCGCCAGTTCAAAATTAGTTTTTTGTTGCGTTGGTATGGGGGGAATCGCTTGTAGATCTGTGAGTTTCCCGACCAAGCTATTCTTTTGATCCTTGGCTTGTGCGGCCATAGTTTCGTGGGCTGCAATTCCTGGGTACGCATAAATTCTGGAAGCGACGGGAGGCGAGAAGATGTCGTGTACAATTGCTTCCGTTAGTGCTTCCACACTTCCTCGATATAGACTAGGATAATCAATGGGTTGAAGCTTATCTTTCTGCTGGGGTTCAGCGTCGCAAGCTCCGAAACAGCAACTAATTAATAAGCAAAGTGTAAGCCCATATTGCGAGGCAATTTTGATGGATGATACTTTCATCTTTTGGTGTCTGTTGATGTACTTTCTGATGTAGCTCAATACTTCGATAAATAAAACCCGTAAGGATTTAATACACTGTTTAATCCGTCATATGCTATTTTGAACACGTCTTTTTGACGAAGGCATTTTGTATACGATATACTTGATAAGCGCAAGTTCAAGATTCCACTAATTGGCAATTTGTAGCTGCGCTAGCTGCATTTTATTCTACGAGTGTTTTCCTACTAATTTATTCGATTCTAATCCTAAAGCCTAAGAAGTTTGTTTAAGATATTAAAGCTTTAAAATAAGTTCAAACTAATTGATAAACAATACTTTAGAAATTAGTTTAATCGTATTTTCAAAATAACCTGAAGTACAAAAATAATCAAATTAAAGGGATAAATAAGAATACTCGAAGCGCTATTTTAACTTCTTATCCCGATTTAGAGTAATAGGGGATTTATTTCTTACTCACAATAGATTGCTAGAATACGGCAAACATTTCTAGGTATAAACAAAAATCACCCTTCGCAAAATATGCGAAGGGTGATTTTCTTAGTAAAAGTACTTAGTACTTAAAAATAAGAAACAATCTTATTTCCAAGCGTTAGAACCGTCAGCAGTACCTTGTTCATTACCAAAACCAGCTCCACCGAAAGTGTAGATAGGTTGTCTAGTAATTTCAAGCTCACTTGCAGGTACAGGATAGTTTAGGTAAGATCCTTCTTGTAATCTATCCCATCTTCTCATGTACGCTAAAGCGATACCAATTCCACTACTGTGTAGTTCTACCATATTTTCGTACCAGATTGCTCTTTCGATTGTAGCAGGGCTATCATCAGCCAAAGCTGGTAAACCACCACGTGTAACTCGAGGACCAGCATCAATGATGGTCTTGGCAGCAGTCATGTTACCTAAGTTATACTCCGCTTCTGCTTCAATTAAATCCATTTCAGCAGCCGTTACGATGTGCATTGGATTACCATCGTTTGTGCTTTGGTAATTATACTGGTAACGAATAAAAGTATAGTTAGAGAAAATAGATCGATTACGATCTTCTCTTAACCAACCGATACTTTCGGTGTAAACAAAGTCAGTTTGCTCTCGCATATCATCTGTAGTTACTGGAGGAAGAATTCCAGCGTCAGGATATGACTTTGGATAGTTATTATCCATTAACCAACAAACCTGTAAATCTACTGGTAAGTAAGCTGCACGTTCTGCGTTAATTTCAAATGTAGCCCAAGAGTGCTGACCGTTGAAAAGAACAGCTCCTACAGAGGTAGGACTGAAATCTTCAGTGATTGCTTCTTGTGCATACTTTCTGATTGTTGTCCAATCTAAAGTTGCAGCTTCTGCTTTCGTTCTAGCTTCACCAGCCATGAATCTTGCAGCATAAGAGTTACAAAGCTTAATTGCTTCTTCAGAAGAAAGATTAGCATCTAAGATATAATCCCAGTTGGCACTTGGATTAGCAGCATAGATTTTCTTTGCTTCTTCGAAGTTAAAGATAGCTTCACCGATCAAATCTGAGTAAGAAACTAAAGTCGTAGGAGGTTCAACAGCGTCAAATTCTACGATATAACCTTTGTCATATACGTATCCTAAGTAACCGTAGGCCATTCCTTTAAGCATGTATGCAGCAGCAAGGTGCTTTTGCGTGTTGTCTACATCGTTTTCTACTAATTCTAGACCATCCGTATTAACTGCTGCAAATACGAAGTTAGCGGCATGAATAGCAGAAAAACAATCGTTGAAAAGAAACTCTACATTGTTCTTGTCATCCCAAGTTGTAGTGTTATTAATTCTTCTTCTTGGCTCATCAGCATCTCCCCAATAGTTATTAGCTGCATTGGTAGAAGTAATGATGTCCGCCTGAAGGTCTAAGTTAGACCCGAGGAAAGAAGTTGAAGCCGTAAAGAAAGTATTCGTACCTCCATTCAGAAGGCTGATTACGTCCGCGGGCGTACTAAGTGCTCGAGCTCTATCTGCACTATTTAAATTTTCTACTTCTAGATCCGCACAACTGTACGTTCCTGTCAGAAGAAAAATAAAAGCAGAGAGCTTTATTAAGTTTTTAATCTTCATGTAATTGAAAATTTTAGATTATTACAAAATTAAAATTCTAACGTCAAACTACCTGTAAATGTTCTAAAGTTAGGATAAGAATACTCATCTAAACGGAAATTTGTCGGGTTATTGCCAAGTGCAACCTCAGGATCCCATCCAGAGTAGTTCGTAAAGGTAAACAAGTTACGACCTGCTACTGCAAATTTAACTTTGCTTAAGTACTTACCTAATCGTCCTAATTGATCATTGTTAAAGGTATATCCTAAAGAGATTTCACGAATCTTAGTGAATGTACCATCTTCTACGAAGTGACTTGAAGCAGATGCTAAGTTGTAGATATTACTAGAACCGTTAGAGTAATCTGTATGCTTACCTTCTGCGGCGTAGTCTTGTAAATCTCCGTGTCTATCGTTGAAGTACAATAATTGCTTCGTATAGTTGTAGATATCTCCACCTTGTTGGTGATCAATCAATACATATAAAGAAATTCCTTTGTACTTGAATGTAACTGCAAGACCAAGATTCCAATCTGGATTTGTGTTACCAATACTTACTGATTGAGTAGCACCATCTTCGTCCGCTAAGTAAACAACTTGCTCATCTCCTGTACCGACAGAAGAAATACGTCTTGCTTTGTCTCCATCTGCTGGATCGTATACACCGTCACCATCAACATCAACATCAGGAATAACATTTCCATCAGCATCTGTAGCAGCACTAAATTTAGGCACAACGTAACCATCACTGTTGATCATGAAATCATCTTTTGTGAAAGCACCTTCGCCTAATAATACACCACTATTTTTGATTGCGTTTAATACGTTACCGTCTGCATCTACAGTAAGCTCGTCAAGAGAAGTGATAACTTTGTTACCATACATTGTACCGTAAGGTAAACCTTCCTCAACTCTAAAGAGGTCAAATGCACTAGTTGTATTTTGTGTAAAATCAGGAACTCCTCCTAAACTTGTAATTTCTTGTGTAATTCTATCCCAGTTTAAAGAGAAGTCAATGGAGAAACCGTTCTTGTCAATTGGTCGACCCGTTAAACCTAATTCAATTGCAGTACCACGAATTTCACCAATATTTTGCCATTGGGAGGTAAATGCAGTTCCTACTGTTAACGGTACTAAAATATAATCATCTACTACATCTGCGATCGCGTAACTTGCACTAAATCCGTAACGGTCATTTGCAAATCTTGTATCAAGACCAAATTCAAGCTCACTAACTCTAGATGGCTTCAAATCTGGATTACCTAGCGTTACAGGGTTAATACCTGTGTTGTTAGCTTGGAAAGTTTGGTATTGTGCATCGAAAGGAGGTCTTTGACCAGAAATACCGTAGGATACTCTTAACTTCATCAGATTGAAAAAGTCAACTTTTACATCTTCTGATAAGATGTAAGCTAAAGAACCTCTACCGTAAATTTGGTAACGCTCATTTTCTCCAAATAAAGAAGAACCATCACGTCTTACCATACCATTGATAAAAAACTTATCCATAAGACCAAGGTTAGCATCCAAGAAAACGTTTTCAGAAATAGACTCTGTTTGTCCAGAGTTAGCCGTTAAGTTTTCAGTAAGTGCTCCTAAGTTACGTAAACCTAGTGCAGCAAAAGAAGTACCACTAGCACCAGAGAATCGACTACTTCTTTCTTCTAATAAGTAAGATAAAGTCAATCGCAAATCAGTTTCTTCTGCTAACTCCATTTTATACTGCGCCGTTGCAGCGGTAACTTCAGTAAGTGTTTCAGACGTGTTTTCAGTCTGTGCACCACCTCTATTGTTTCCTGGATCAGGATTTTGGTAATCCTTAGGCTCAATGAAGAAGAAAAAGTTGTCAGATCGATCAATAGATCGAGTAGCAGATAAAGTAAGGTTTTCGGTAACATCATAAGATACAGATACACCACCAATTAAACGCTTACGATCAAATCCAAAATCTAAAACACCACCTACGTACAATGGGTTTTGGAAGTTACTTTGTTGCAAGTCATAACCTGCAGGTTTTTCAGAAAAGTTTCCATCAGCTCCTTTTTCTGTTAAGTTGATATAAGGCTCAGCTGTTAACAAACCGAAGAAAAGGTTATTTCCCTGTCCTTGCTCTGTTACGTTTACACCATCAACGGTAGCATACAAAGAATTCAAGCTAATTTTCCACTTATCCGTTGGACGGAAAGTAACGTTAGCTCTAAAGTTTCTTCTCTTGTAAGGCTCAAGACCTTCTACTACACCACCACGTTGTAAGTTGTGGAAAGAAAGGTAGTATCCGAATTTGTCTTCCGTTGCACCTAAACCGATGTAGTTAGAGAAGAATGGAGAACCAGTGATTGTGTTCCCGATGTTATCAAACGTACCAGAAAGATACTCTCCATCGAAACGTTTGTCAGGATCAATGATTCGGTTACCACCAGCATCCAATAAGAATCCAAAGTTATTAATCTCTGGTGTGCTTGGATCATTGTCATAATCTACACTTCTAACGCCCTGAGGATCGTTTTGAAATGGGTGCTGCGTTGCTAATGGATAATCTCTAGCAATTTGATCAAAACCATATTCGTTAGTGACAATAACTTTAGTTTTTCCAGCTTTACCAGAACCAATTCTAGATAATAACTGAATCACACCGTTACCCGCTAAAGAACCATAAAGTGCCGAAGAGGCAGAACCCTTTACGATTTCAATAGACCGAATATCGTTAATGTTAATATCCGACAAGTTACCATCAAGGATAATTCCATCCATTAGGTAAAGCGGACTTTGATTTCCTGAAATAGAAGTTGAACTTCTCAACCGCACTTCAGGTGCAGAACTTGGATTACCAGAAGCAGAAACTACCCGTACACCAGGTGTTTTTCCCCGCAAAGCGTTCGCTGGATCTACTCCAGGTACTTCTTGTAAAGCTTGTTCGTTGATTTTACCAACGGTAAAACCTAATTCTTTTGTGCTGGTACCAGCAGCAACACCAGTTACAACCACTTCGTCAAGTGTTTGTCCGGTTTCCATTTGGATATCAACAACTGATCTGCCATCAACGGCAACTTCAAGATCATCGTATCCAACATACGAAATTACGAGTGTTGCTCCATCTGCAACACTGAGAGAATAAGTACCATCTACTTCTGTAGTAGTTCCGTTAGCGGTGCCTTTTTCTAATACATTGGCTCCAATTAACGTTTCACCACCATCATCTGTGATCGTACCGGTAACTGTTCTTTGAGCTAGGGTAATCCCAACAGCAAAAAGAACTAGCATTAAAACTAGTGAGAGTTTTTTCATACTAATCCGATTTAAATTAAAAATAAATAAAACATGAACTAATGGTCAAAAATATACTTTTTTTCAAATTCCACCTAATTTGCTGTTAACTTTTAATCTTAGAATAGAATTTTGAAGACAACGCCACGAGGCGATATAAAACATATGAGTTGACTACCAATTTAATATTTCTGAATCCTATTTACGAAGCTAAGTTTCTGTCTGTCAAGCTATAGTAAAGTTTAATTTCTGGTACAAAAAAAACCGTTTCTAAACTGTTACAGACTTATAAACATTAAGCTTTATCTTATTTTATTTTTTTATTATATTTTCCGCTATCCTTTTTTGTCAAAAAAAACGGTATTGCGAGTCGTTTTAATTTATTTTACCGTAATTGTCTAAGGTACAATTGAATAGAATTATGTAAGCCAAAGTATAATGCGTCTTGAGCAATTAGAGCGTGACCGATAGAGACTTCTAATAAGTTTTCTACTGCTGATTTGTAAAAAGCTAGATTATCCAAATTTAAGTCGTGTCCTGCATTCAATCCAATTCCAATTTTTCCTGCTAATTCTCCACAACGGCGGTGCGGTAAAACGGCTTTTTCTCGATCTTGCAAAAATTGATTTGCAAAAGTTCCCGTGTAAAGTTCGACTCGATCAGCACCTACTTCCTTTGCACCTTCGATTTGAGTTTCTTCTGCATTCACAAAAAGGGCGACCCGAATACCAGCTTCTTTGAGCTGTGCAACCACATCTTTCAACAATTCAGCATGTTTAATTGTATCCCAACCGCTATCGGAGGTAAGTGCTCCGGGAGCATCGGGGACTAAAGTACACTGTGTGGGTCGATTGTCAAGAACCAATTGTAGAAATTGGGGTGTTGGGTTTCCTTCGATGTTGAATTCCGTGGTCACTACTTCTTTAAGTAGTGGAATGTCATTGTATCTAATATGTCGTTCATCAGGTCTAGGATGAACAGTAATTCCTTGAGCTCCGAAAGCTTCACAATCTTTAGCGACTTGAGTTAAATCTGGCAGGTTCGTTCCTCTTGAATTTCTGAGTAGAGCAACTTTATTAATATTTACACTTAACCTTGTTATCATACTTCTGATTGGTTCTTTGGTAGATTTTATATTAAATCTTCTAGTTCTTTTGATTACCCGTTAGTAACAATGAATTGATACGGGTTAAAATCTACTTTTTCGTTTTTGAAAGGCGCAAAAGTATTATTACTTTTACGGACTTCCTAGCTTTTGCTTTTTTATCTGAGTATTCTAAAAATCTTGTTCAATAGCTTACGTAGAGTAAGCGAATAAAGATGCTTAGAAATTGAAAAATCCGAGTAAATTTACAAAAAATTTAAAATGGACCTTCCTCGCAAAAAATGGGATTTACAATCCGCAGAAACTATCTACACACCAATAACGTCATTAGTATTACTTCTGCTGCTTATCATTTTAAGTTCTTTATTAAGTTTTGCTATTATCTTGGGGTTGAGCGAAATCATTGGGATAGATTTTAGTTCAATCGGTGAAAAATTGAGCCAAAGCAACGATCTTAGCCTACGAAATTTTACACGGCTCACTATTCTCATCCAACATTTATGTTTATTTGTAGTGCCGGGGTTATTATTTGCTATATTTTTGTATCGAAAAGCAAGCTTTGCATTCCTGAAATTAAATCGCCTTCCTTCCCTATTCAACGCTACCCTGGGCAGTCTACTCATTTTAGCTGCCTTTCCACTAGCGCAATTGACGTACCAAATTAATAAAAGTATTCCGCTGCCCACTTGGGCACAATCAATGGAGGAGGACACCAGTGATTTGATCAATAATTTATTGTCTGTAGAAGCCCCTTATGAATTTTACTTCAATCTCTTGGTCATGGCTTTAGTACCAGCTTTTGGAGAAGAATTAATTTTCAGGGGAATTATCCAACAAAAACTAAGGAAGGTCATGAGCAATCCCATAAATTCAATTCTACTAACAGCCTTCCTATTTTCAGCTTTTCATATGCAATTTGAAGGCTTTCTTCCCCGCTTTTTGCTCGGTGCCTTATTAGGTTTCTTATTTTATTGGACTCAAAACCTATGGGTACCCATCCTCACCCATTTTGTTTATAATGGTAGCCAGATTTTCGCACACCGCCTTTACGAAGCTGAAGTTTCTACCTTAGATTTAGATAATATGGGAGAAATATCGTGGGGAATAAGTCTAGTTTCTTTGGTTTTAGTCTTAATACTGAGCTATTTTATCGTTAATTTTAATAAAAATCAGTTAAAATACTGATATTGTGCCACTATGAATGGATTTTTAACTCGGGCTAGTACCGCTCTTGTTTTCGTTGTTGTTATGCTGGCGGGATTATTTGGTGGCATTCAATCCTTTGTCCTCCTTTTTGGAGTAATTTGTGCGTTGTCACTCTGGGAGTTTCTAAGTTTGAGCTTACCTCGAGGCGAGGCCTTTTATTCTCAACGAAAATTATTAGCAATGCTCTTAGGGATGAGTCCTTACCTCATTGCCACAATTATCCAGTTACAATTTGTTGAGCAGCCTTGGCAATGGTTACAAGGTATTCTCATTTTTGCTTTGCCTGCCGTATTTTTACTTTTCATTTTTGAATTATTTGCGGCAGCTAAAAGCCCTTTTGCCAATTTAGCGACCATGGTTTTAGGCTTATTATACATTGGAATGCCCTTAGCGCTTCTGTTAATCATTGCGATTGATGGGCAACAATATTTACCAAAAGTAGTTTTAGGTTTGTTAGTTTTGAGCTGGGCCAATGATACAGGGGCTTATATGGTAGGAAAACAAATTGGAAAGACACCACTTTTTCCAAGAATCTCTCCCAATAAAACTTGGGAAGGAAGTCTAGCAGGTTTTTTTATAACTTTCTTGGCTGCTTATTTGTTAAGCCTTTGGTCTACGGGATTACCCTTAAAAGATTGGTTGGTTCTCGCCGTCATCGTAGGAATCTTCGGTTCTATTGGTGATTTAGTTGAATCCATGTTCAAACGTAGCAAGCAGATCAAAGACTCTGGGAACTTTTTGCCTGGACACGGTGGTTTCTTAGATCGTTTTGATGCTTTCATATTTCTTTTACCGTTTGCGGCAGCTTATCTTTTATTCATTAAATAATAGCACAACTCGTAAACCAGTTTCCGCCCTATTAACCGCGCTGACTCTAACTGAAAATTGGTAATACTTTTTACCAAACTGATCAACACCCATGAAATAATAAGCCTAAGTAGTTGTTTACAATAGCCTTCTAAAGCCTATTGCCAAAAATTGACTGCGCGAAGGAACCAAAAGCTAATTTCGCCTTAATATTTAGGGTGATTTGGTAAAATTGAAAGGGAAGGAAAGAATGAATACCGTATCTGTGGTATATTATTAAACAACTTCCTTATTTATTTTATTAACTTTGTAAGATAATATGCAAATTGTTGCTATATGAAGATACACAAAGAAGGACATAATATTTTAATCCGATTATCAATTATTTTATTGATTATCAATGCAATAGTCTTCGGATTCCTGCCTAATGCATTACTTGTAACGGGCATTCTTTCAGTAATTTTATTTCTTTCCGTTTTGCAGTTTTTTAGGAATCCAACCCGAGAAATCGTTATTCCTGACGAAAATGTAATCTATGCTCCGGCAGATGGAAAAATTGTTGTGATCGAAGAAACCAAAGAGTCTGAGTATTTTAAAGATAAAAGATTACAGGTTTCCATTTTCATGAGTCCAACGAATGTACACGTTAACCGAAATCCCATTTCTGGTAAAGTCAATTACTTCAAATACCATCCAGGAAAGTATCTTGTTGCTTGGCACCCAAAGTCTTCTACCGAGAACGAACGAACTACCGTGGTGATTGATACTGGTGATGCAGAAATTCTTTTGCGACAGATCGCAGGTTTTATGGCTAAACGTATTGTAAATTACCTTGATGTAGGGGAAGAAGTAGAGCAAGGCACCGATATGGGATTCATTAAATTTGGTTCACGCGTAGATTTGTTCTTACCCTTAGATACTGAAATTACCGTTGCTCTGGGGCAAAAGGTAAAAGGAAATAAAACGGTAATCGCTCGTTTAAAGCAATAAATAATCTAAACGAAATATATCCTGTACATAAATACGGAAGCTCCCTTAACACATTATGTGTTAAGGGAGCTTCAATATTTACCCTGTATTTAGCTCATCGTGAAGCTAACATTTTTTTGTTCTTGCCAAACGGGAACTCCTTTTGCGTCAATGTACGCCCAATTTCCATCCATCAATACCCAAGCTAAGCCATTTTTAAAAGCTGCTACTTCATCGTAGATAGGCTTGATTCGCATGTTGCCCGTGGCATCAATAAAACCCCACTTCCCTTTGACCGAAACTTGCGCTAGTCCTTCCGAAAAATCGCCCGCGTCTTCATAGTTTGGCAGAATTTCTAATTTCCCTAATGCATCAATATAACCGTAGGCCTGATTGATTTCAACCAAGGCTAATCCTTCGGAGAAATCCCCCGCAAAGTCAAACTTAGGTCGCACGACAACTTGAGCTGCTCGATCTAAAAAGCCATATTTTTCGTCTTGAATGATGACGCAACGATCATCGAAGAATTGCCCATTAGGTTGTCCTTTTTCTAAAGAAAATTGCGGTTCTGCGAGCCATTTCCCCGCACGATTGATCAAGCCCCAAAGTGCTTGATCTTCGGCAACGACGGCTACGTTTCCTTGAAAAGGGAATGCTTCTACAAATTGAGTGGGAATCACCAACTCACCAGATTGATTGATGTAGCCAAATTGTCCCTCTAAAGCAACTGCCGCTAGCCCTTCCTTGAAAACACCCGCTTGTTCATATAGCGCTTTAATTTGAAAATCGCCCGTGGGATTGATATAACCGTATTTCTCTTTTTTGACCGCCGCTAAATTTTCGCTAAAATCACCTGCATCTTCGTATTGTACTTCAATCCGAATACTCCCCCGCTGATCAATGTATCCCCACAAATTAACGAGTTGCACTTTTGCTAAACCTTCTTCAAAAAAACCAACATGATTAAATAAGTGCTTCATCAATAAGCGACCTAAATGATCTAAAGGCACTAACTTGTTGTTGAACCGCACTCTCGAAAAACCATGGTAAAAATCTTCCGCTTCATAATATTGAGGCTCAATCACTATTTCTCCCTGCGCGTTAATAAAGCCATATTTTTCTTCTTCTCTTATTTTAAATAAAGCTGTCTGCATAATCGGTTTGGTTTGAGTCAGTATAAATTAGGAGTCTTTTAGTCGGGCTGAACCTAGGATTTTTCTCAGCAACAACTGCCAAAGGTAAGCAATTCGTAAACGGTTTAATAAAATGATTCGCTTAATTTAGATCAGGGCATGGACAAGTAGGATCTTAGATCAATCCAGTTACGGAGAACAAGTTGTCATTTTATCCCGCTTTATTTC
>JBGCFY010000259.1:0-4979 GCA_045110315.1 Saprospiraceae bacterium | reverse complement strand
ATACTGCTAGGCAAAGTATCTAAAGCATTCAACAAATCAACACTAAAATCAATAAGCCTATCTTGCAAGTCAAATTTCTGCATAATTTTTAATTTTATACGAGTTAAATATTAAAAAATTAGTTAAAAACCTCCAAACCTGTTAGGTTACCGTAAACAAAAAATCAATATTCTCCATTCACATACAGGGCTGTTCGAAAGATTTAAATTAAAAATAGTATACGTTCTTTGAAAATTTGATTTTTGCGATATTAGCTGTAAAAAAGATGGCGCGTAAGAAAGTTATCCAGCCCAAAAAGGTAAGAGTTGAAGAGTTGATGAAACTCATTCCTAACTCCTTACTTGAAGAACTAGCCTTAGAGATGGAAGCAGATAAATGGGTTCCCAAGTTAAAGGCGAAGCAAATATTTCTGTTAATCATGTATACTCTTTTAGAAGGCGATCGTATCAGTCTTCGATACATGGAAGAAATCTATAACTCCCCTGATTTCAAGGATTTAATAGGTTTAGAGCTTAGCGATACTGCCTACAGTAGTATAAGAGATCGTTTAATAAGTTTGGATTCATCATATTTCGAAAAGATATATGAGCATCTCTATCAAGGGATTCACAAGCATTATGATGAGCCTGAACTAGGGAAATATAATATTAAGCGTTATGACTCTACAATGATTGCAGTATTTGGTCATTTGTTATCTGGAATGAAAGTAGGGAATACTCAAAAAAATAAAACACAGGTTAAATTAACAACTGAGTTTACCAACGATTTTTTGATTCGACTTAAGTTTTTTAAAGATCAAGATCACTTGAGCGAGGAAACGGCACTTAAAGAATTAATTATGGAATCTACTCCTGTAAAAGATGATCTGATTGTCTTCGATAGAGGCCTAAAAAGTCGAAAAGTTTTCAAGGAATTGACAGAACAAAAAACTCAATTTGTTACTCGGCTTAATTTGAATGCGAGGTATCAAATATTGGAAGCGCATCAATCCTGCATAGGAGTTGAAGATGAAAACCTTGAATACTTGTGGGATAATATTGTGTACTTATATGGAAATGCAAGTAAACTTTATAAGGAACCTTTAAGGATGATCAAAGTAAAAATAAAAGAGAAGAATTCTTACATGTTCCTCTTAACCAATGTTTTAGATTTACCAATACAACAAATTGCCGAAGTCTATAAAAAGCGATGGGATATAGAAGTACTCTTCAGGTTTATGAAACAAGAAATGAATGCTACTCACTTTGTCAGCAATAATTCTAACGCTATTCAGACAATGATTTATAGTACATTGATAACTACAATGCTACTTTTAATTTATAAAAAACTGAATAAGATCAGCTCTTATAAAATCGCAAAAATCCGCTTTTTCAAAGAACTCAAAGCAACTGTTTTGTTGCGAATTTTAGAAGCCAGTGATGGCACTATTTGGATGAAACAAAATTTAAAATATTATATACAAAAAGAATGACCTAATCTTTCGAACAACCCTGATGTTGAATGTTGATTTTAACCCAATATTCAAAATTCAACATGGAAACTTAACAACAAACACTCTAACCATAAAAAAATAAATCAGTATCCTCCATTCAGATATCAACATTCTTCATTCCTCAATTTCCAATATCGATTGTTGATTGTTAAATATTGATTAGAAAAAATGGCTTCGCATTTTCTACCCCGCCCAACTCTCTCGATCCAAACTCCGATACTGTATCGCCTCCGCCAAATGCTCCACCGTAATCCTTTCACTCCCACTCAAATCCGCCCCTGTTCGCGCCACCTTCAATATCCGATCATACGCCCGCGCCGACAATTGCAACTTCTTCATCGCCGTTTTCAATAATAACAAACCCGCCGGATCCAACTGGCAAACCTCCCGCACCATTCTTCCCGACATATGCGCGTTGCTATAAATATCCTTATGGTTTTCAAATCGCTTCAATTGAATTTCCCGCGCTCGAATGACACGCTCCGCAATATCTTTACTATTCACTTCAGGCCGTTCGTAATTAGAAAGCTCATCATAAGAAACAGGCGTCACTTCTACGTGCAAATCAATCCGATCCATCAATGGACCAGAGATTTTATTAAGGTAACGCTTGACAATGCCCGGCCCGCAAACACAATCGCGTTCTGGATGATTAAAGTAGCCGCAAGGACAGGGATTCATCGAAGCAATCAACATAAAACTAGAAGGAAAGTCTACGGCTATCTTCGCACGAGAAATCGTCACTTTCCGTTCTTCCATCGGCTGACGAAGCACTTCCAAAACGGTACGCTGAAATTCTGGCAACTCATCCAAAAAGAGAACACCATTGTGTGCTAAAGAAATTTCTCCCGGTTGTGGATTAGAGCCGCCACCGACTAAAGCAACGTCACTCACCGTATGATGTGGAGAGCGAAAAGGACGAACCGAAACCAAAGAGGTATTGGCCGGTAAAACACCCGATACGGAATGAATTTTAGTGGTTTCTAAAGCTTCGCGCAAACTCAACGGCGGCAAAATCGTCGGCAAACGCCGAGCAAGCATTGTTTTCCCCGCACCTGGCGGTCCAATCAAGATGACATTGTGCCCGCCCGCTGCGGCAAGTTCCAAAGAGCGTTTGATATTTTCCTGTCCTTTTACATCCGAAAAGTCAACATCATAAATATTTTGTGCTTCGGCAAATTCATCGCGCGTATCAACTTCCGTTTTCTTTAATTTCGCAGTGCCATTAAAAAAACCAATCGCTTCGGAAAGGTTTTCAATACCATAAACGTCCAACCCATTCACAATCGCAGCTTCTCTCGCATTTTGCTTCGGCAAAATTACCCCCTTAATCTTTTCCTTCATCGCCTGAATCGCAATCGGTAAAGCGCCTTTTATCGGTCGCAAGCTACCATCAAGTGACAACTCTCCCATGATAATATAATCCCCCACTCGCTCGGCTTCCACTTGCCCAGTACTGGCTAATAAACCCATCGCAATCGGTAAATCATAAGCAGATCCTTCCTTACGAATATCCGCCGGCGCTAAATTCACCACCACTTTCATCCGTGGTACCCGATACCCGACATTCTTAATCGCAGCTTCAATTCGCTGAAATCCTTCTTTAACGGCATTGTCTGGCAATCCAACCAAAAAATAAAATTGCTTGCCCGCCGCTACCGTTCCTCCAGCGTTTACTTCTACCGTAATGGTCTGTGCATCTACTCCTTGGACCGCACTCGCATAAGTTTTTACTAACATCTATTTATTTTAAAAAAAAGCAATTGCTTTGCCCTAAAGACATTTCCTTGCTCAATCATTAATTGATTAAAGTTTTAAGTCGTTTTATCGTCATCGATAATGCTATTATTTAAAACAACTTCCATCTATAAGATCCCAAATCCACAAAAATTCCATAAATTCCTACAAAAGATTTGAAAAAAAATACCGAACGGGGCATTAAGTACCACAAAGCAGTTAAATTTGTTCCTTCGATTTCAGCGATTTAAAAAAGATTTGTGGTATCATATTTGAATCCCTTACACTTTGCTGGAAAGAGGAAACTACTTTATTAAACAAAAAAGTTGTTGTCGTTTTTAAACAACTTTCATACTACTGAGATACGTCAACATGCTATTCAATTCCTTTGAATTCGCCATTTTTTTACCAATAGTTTTTTTACTCTATTGGTTCGTTACGCACCGAAGCTTGAGCTTGCAAAATCTCTTGATCTTGGCGGCGAGCTACGTCTTTTATGGCTGGTGGGATGCGCGTTTCTTATCTTTAATCGTCTTAAGTACGCTCCTAGATTATACCGCCGGTCTCCAAATTAGAAAAGCCGAAACGAAAGCCAAACAAAAGTTTTGGCTCGGTGTCAGTCTGATATTTAACCTCGGAATGCTTGGCTTTTTTAAATACTGGAATTTCTTTGTGCAGTCTTGGATTGATGCTTGGGCTGGACTCGGCGTAGAAATGAGTGGTTACTCACTCGGGATTATTCTGCCCGTCGGAATTTCCTTCTATACTTTTCAAACCTTAAGTTATACCATTGATATCTACCGAAAAGATTTGGAGCCAACGAAGGATTTAATTGCTTTCGCGGCTTTCGTGAGTTTTTTCCCGCAATTGGTCGCAGGTCCTATTGAGCGGGCAACGCAATTGTTGCCTCAGTTTTTTCAAAAAAGAAAATTTTCTTTCGAATTAGGTGTTGACGGAATCAAACAAATCGTTTGGGGCTTAGCCAAAAAAGTTATCATCGCTGACAATTGTGCCGTGCTGGTCAATGATATTTTTTCAAATTATGAGACCTTGCCCGCTTCGGCTTTGGTCCTCGGAAGTATCTACTTCGCGTTTCAAATTTACGCTGACTTTAGTGGCTATTCTGACATTGCCATCGGTACCGGAAAGTTGTTTGGCTTCAAGCTAATGACCAATTTCCGCTATCCTTATTTTTCGCGCGACATTGCTGAATTTTGGCGGCGCTGGCATATTTCTTTGTCTACTTGGTTTAGAGATTATTTATACATTCCACTTGGTGGATCGCGCGGCGGTAATAGTATGCGACTACGCAATACAATGATTATTTTTATTGTCAGTGGCTTCTGGCACGGTGCCAACTGGACTTTTATTATTTGGGGTGCACTCAACGCTATTTTCTTTTTGCCTTTGCTGCTTGGTGGTAATAACCGTAAAAACTTAGATACTGTTGCCGAAGGTAAAATGTTGCCGAGTCTACATGAGTTTATCCACGTTTTACTAACCTTTTTGTTGACTTGCTTTGCTTGGATTTTCTTTCGCGCGGCGAGTGCGACAGAGGCGATTAACTATATTTCGCAATTATTTGATCCGTCTTTATTTAGTATTCCTACGGGCTATATGACGTATCTTCCCTATATTCTTGTTTTATTAATGATTGAATGGACCTATCGTACCGAAGATTATCCGCTCAAAACGGTGAACTACAACGTAGCAATTATTGTCTTTGCACTGTTGATCTTTATTTTTGGTA
>JBGCFY010000258.1:0-14634 GCA_045110315.1 Saprospiraceae bacterium | reverse complement strand
CGTAGTCTTCATAAATCCTACCTTTGGTTAGGTGTTTGGGAGGAAAACCAACAAGCCATTCATTTTTACAAAAAACATCATTTTCAGGTATTTGGTCAACATCACTTTCAATTGGGGGATGATTTACAAACTGATTTAGAGATGAAATTGGTGCTCAAAAATAGTAAGCCGAATCCTTAGCTTCTTGCCGCCTTTACTCCTCTCCTCTATAAAAGTGCTTGAAAATAACTTTTAGCAAATTCTCTATTTAGAAATCATTAATAGACGTTGAAGTTGTTAAAAAACTCCAAAAATGCTTACGAATTGATCTTTTTGTCCAACTTTTCAGCTTTTTAATCCTCCGTAGTAGTGCTACAAACTCAAAAAACAGCTTCAACCTGAACAAAAACCGCTGCTTCTCAACTTCTTTTTGAATTATTAAACAACTTCATAGCAAAACTGCTAACTGAATTACATTTTATACTATAGTTTTCTGCTATCTTAGCCAAGATTTTGACACGTATTAAATGGAATTCAATCTATTGTATAGACTGAAGTTGTTTTAAAAATTCCATGGTGAGCTTAATCTAAACAAAAAGATTTCAAATAAATTAAAAAACCATTCAATTACATTTACCATGATGAGACATTTTACGCTAATACTCACATTTTTATGCTGTTATACCTTGGGATTTGCCCAATGGACTCAAGTTAGTTCCCTACCGGCAAGTTTTCAAACGCACCACTCTTTCGCCTTTAGTATGGACGGGAAAGGTTACATGGTTACGGGTGTAGCCGCTAACGGCAACCGTAGAGATTTTTACGAATATGATCCTGGCGCAGACCAATGGACAAAATTACAAGACTATCCTGGCCCAGCTAGAGGCTTTGGAATTGGTGACGTCATTGATGGAAAAGCTTACCTTGGTTTTGGTACGGGTAGTAATGGTCCCTTAAATGATCTTTGGTCTTATGACTCAACTGATGGTTGGACACAATTAGCTAGTTGTCCGTGTGCAGGAAGATTTCACCCTGCGATGGTCGCCAATGATGGAAAAATTTTCATTGGCATGGGAAATAATAATTCTGGAAACCTTAATGATTGGTGGGAATACGATATTGCTAGCAACAGTTGGAGTCAAAAACCTAGTTTCCCAGGTCTTCCTAGACATCATCCTTTTCAGTTTGCGGTAAACGGTATGGTTTATACTGGTTTTGGACACGGTGACACTTTCATTTCTAACCAATGGTATATGTATGATCAAGATGCTGAAACGTGGACAGAAGTAGCGAGTATTCCTGACGAAGGAAGAGTTGCGGGAACACAATTTTCACACGCAGGTAAAGGATATATCCTCAGTGGAGACGGTCAAAATCACGGATCAATGATTAAAGGAGAATTTTGGAGTTATGACCCAATCTTAGATTCATGGGAAGAATTAACTGCTCACCCTGGTAATTCGCGTTGGGCACCTTCTTCTTTTGTACTTAACGATGAAGTTTACATTATCAATGGACAGAGTTCAGGGTTTTATCAATCTGCTATTTTTAAGTTTCAATTAGAGCCATCTGTATCAGTAGCCGAAATTGCAGCCGATCAAGAACAATTGGAAGTATTTCCTAATCCTTTCCAATCTGTACTAACGATGAAATTTAACAAGCTCGACATTACCGCCGATGATTTGCAGATTCGTGTTTACAATAATGCTTCTCAATTATTGTATCAAGGAAAATACCAAGAACAATTAGATCTTTCTTTTTTACCTACGGGATTGCTCTTAGTAGAAATTGCGAACGAAGAAAAAGTATACCGTAAGTTGGTTTCTAAATTATAAAGATGTAAGCTTAATTAGAGCAACTTATAAAGTAAAAAGCCTTTCTCGTCAGCGAGAAAGGCTTTTTTGTTTTTTGAGGACTTTTTTTTTTAAAAAAAAACTATTTTCTATTTATGCGACTCGTGATAGGTAGATTAAGTTGAATAAACTTTCTTGCATTCGCTCCACGTTAAATGTCGCCGCCTTGATCCTTGCTTGTTGGGAAAAACTTTGGTACAACTGTTCATTCGTCGATAGCTGCGTAATCCGTTCAATGATTTGGGGTAACGCTCGTTGATCGATTTGATAACCGTTTTTTCCAGAGTGAATCAATTCCACCGGACCACCAACGGGAGGAGAAATCGCAGGAATACCATAAGCCATTCCTTCCAACAAAGTCATTCCAAAAGTTTCTACCCAAAGCTGTGGATGAGAGAGATTAAGTACCAAGCTTGCCCGTTGATAAAAAGGATGTACGTTGGCTTGTTTTGGAAATAAACTAAGGTTAGTGCTGAGTTTTGTTGCTGCAAAAAAGTGATCAATTTCTGGTTGGGTAGCATTCAATACCATTTCGAATTGTAGCTGTGGCAATTGTTTTGCAAGTGCTACAAATTCGTTTACCCCTTTGTAAGCTTTGAGTGAACAAATCATCAAAACAACAAAATCTTTCTGCGTGGGCTGTTCATTTTGAAACGAACTCGCCTGTTCAAGAAATGCTTTGGATAATGCATTTGGTACGACACTTCCTGTCACTCCTTTAATCGACTCTTCTTTCCGTAAAAAATCAGAAACATAAACAAGTTCCGTTGCCGTAACGCTTGCTACCCATTTCAAAAAACGTTTTAGAATAATTGGTCGTACAGAAGTTTCATGTAGATGATATACCACTTTTTTATTCATCAGTTTTGCCGCTAAGGCTACCCCAAAAGGTAAAAGTGTATTCACGTAAAAAACAACCTGCTCTTCTCGATACTGAAGCGCCTGAAAAAACATTCGAATTTGACAAAATAAGAAAGTGATCAATCGCAAAAACTTATGCTGGTGAAAACGATAAGCGTTATTTTTCTTCGGAAGATCCAATTCAGAGAGAAAACCTTCGCTCGTAGAAGTGATTAACTCCACTCGCGTTTTCCGGTTTAGAAATCCTTTAATTACCGTAGAAAGTACTAGAGGACTTCCACTATAATCATTATACAAATGAGCAAAAACTATCTTTTCCATATTCAAAATATTACTTATCAGGAGTGAAACAGCTTCCGTAACAAAAGCTAAGTTCAATGCTACTCTACGTACTTTGCTAAAGGAAGAGAAAAAGTTGGATCGACTTCGGTAGCACTTTGGCAAGATTTATTAACCAATAATTCCTCATAGGTTTTACTCAACAAAAGACCTTTTCGTTCCCAGGTAAAATATTTCTCGTAATGTGCTCTTGCTTGTCTCGCAAATGCGGTTTGATGCATTTGATTTGCAAAAATAAAATTTAACTTTTTCGAAAATTGTTGGACACTTTTCGCAGGATTAGAATAAGGGATTTTCCAACCACAAGTTTCATCAATCATTTCTCCCGGACCGATGTTATCAAAACAAAGTACAGGTAGACCAAAAGACAAAGCTTCGGGAACTACCATTCCCGCTCCTTCGTGAGAAGCGAAAAAGAATAATGATGACCGTTCGAAATATTGATCCAATGCCGCCCTTGGCATCCACGACTTAAAAACAACTGCTTCGGATACTTTCAGCTGTACGGCAAGTGCTTGCAAACTATCTTTCATTGGTCCCTTACCAATCAGGCACAACTGTAAAGTAGCCTGATCCTGAAAGCTTTGGTCATGATAAAATTGAGCGAAGGATCGAATTACGAGATCAAACCCTTTCAGAGAGACAAATCTTCCAATGGATAAAATGATAAAGTATTTAGACTTACTTTTTGAAGCAGGCTTTTTTTCTTTTCTACTGGCAACGGCGGGTAAACGAATTTCTTTATCTGTTGCAAAGTTTAGCACTTTTAGTACACTACTATTTATAGTAATAATTTTATCTGCTTTCCACTTTGTTAGTTTTAGGAAAGGATCGTATTTCCAAAACCAGCGTTTAGCCAAACTTTTTAGTTGATCTAAATAGTATGACTTTTTTCCTCCAACGGCTACTGCATACGCTTTGGGAATTTCAGGATGATGTCCAATTGGTCCCCAAACAAATGGTTTTCCAAAAACCCACAAAAAAGAAGGCATCCAGTCGCTATGAAAATTAAGGTGATGTGCGATTTCAAATTTAAATTGCTTTTGCCAAATGAAAAAGACAACTCCGATTTGCCAAAGGTAAAAATACAAAAGTGCTCCTCTCTCTCCTTTTTTCCACCAACGCATCCAGTACGGTAAATCGAAGTAAGCAAAGTTTAGATTTTCTGAAACATCTATGTCTTGCACTGCTAAATATTGTTCAATCGCTGTTTGATTATTCTTGCGAGTAATTGCCAATATTTTTTGGTGCTTGGCCAATTCAAAGATTATATTCCACCCCGTTCCATCTTCTGAACCTTTGAATGGATTTACTGCGTAGGCCGTTAATAATACTTTAGTTGCTTTTACTTTCATATGCAATCAGCGGTTAGGTGAGCGTAATTTTTTTCAGATTTTTATTTTTCAATATTCGTGCGGGAACACCGCCAACGACCATATTCTCTGGTACATTTTTGGTTACGACTGCACCTGCAGCAATAACGCAGTTGTCACCAATCGTTACACCATCTAAAATGGTAACTTTAGCCCCAATCCAGCAATTTTCTCCAATTCTAATTCCTTTGCGGCTAACGCCTTGTAGTCTAATTAATTCGTAAGCTGAATCATAGTAATGATTTTCTGGATGGCAGCTAAAGTATTGTCCAATGATACAATTTGAACCAATTTCTAAACCACCGCCACCGCCGAGATAGGCAAATTCGCCAATCCCGACGTTATTACCGATTCTGATAAATTCGCCTATATTATTATAAGAAGTGGAGGCAATAATTCTGCTGAAGGCACCAATACTGACACCGTTACCGAGAACAACCGGAAACTTGCTTAAACCGCTAATTTCGACCGAAGTGCCAAGTTGTACCCAATTTCCAAATTGGATATTGGCTAAGTTAAAAAACCGGACATTTTTAGCTAAATATAAATGCTGCGGTATCCGGAATACGTATAGTAAACGCAAGCCACGAAAACGTTGTAATAGTTTTGTATAGACTAATTCGATAATTAACTTGGTAGAAACTGCTGCGTCTAATTCAAAGTCAGGGTTTTTCTTTCGGGCTATTTTTAAGAATATTGCTCTTAACATAAACTAAATCAATTTAGCAATTTGGTGGGTAATTTGTTGCATTGTATCTGCTTGTATGATATTCTTCACAGCAATGTATTTTTGGGGATAATCTTCGGAAAATTCTTTAAATAAAGTTTGATAATTCCGAGTAAGCGTTTCGACTGCTTCTTCCGTCAATTCTTGTTTGCGACTTAAAATAATTTCCGTCGGTGCATAAAGGAAAAAGTTTAGTACTGGTTTTTGTACAAAGCGATATAAAGACTTTGGCAACACTGCATCCATCGTGAGATTGGTCCGTTTTGGATCAACTATAAAGTCAAAGTAATACCGATCATACAATACGATATAGTTAAAAAGTTGATATCTAAAAAAGACATAACTCCGACCTAGTAAATAATCTAGATAGTAATAACTAAACCGCAATAAAGATTTAAACTTACTCGTATTGTTCCCTTGTCGGGGCAATCGTGCAGCACTGCGTTTTTCGGCAGCGGCTTTACCGTGAACGAAACTACTCAGAATGGGTAAAAGGGAAGGACGATGTCGTAGCACCACGGTTTTTCTTCTAAATTTTTTAGACAATAAGCGGCGGGTGGCTTCTAGGATTGTGCTTTTTCCGGCACCATCAACTCCCGTAAAGGAAATCAGAAAACCGCGCCGCCACTTAATTGTTCTAAAAACGTCTAAGACGTATTTAACTGTGTTGATTTGTTTGTCTGCCCATTTGTTTTCTGGCAAAGCTTTTAAGTACTCTACCAAATGCATTCTTAGAGCAGTATCGAATGCAGAGAATTCGCGTAGTGTGAAAATTGAGTAATTATATTTTTCTTGAAACTGTTCTAATAGTCGTTGAATCTTTTCTGGTGCGAAGCTTTCAAAATAAACTAGATACTTTGCTGGAATTCCAGCAAAATTAAGTTGATGAAATAAAACCAAATGCTCCAAAAGACAAAAATCAGAATAGGTAGTAATTGTCCCCACTTGGCGTTGTGCTGCCAATAAATAGTCGTTGGATAGATAAATTAAATCTTTGCGCACTAGGTAATACAGGCAATCAATTTGCAAAAATCCACCATCCGAAAAATGAATAAAGAGTTGCGTCATGGAATGCTGTCGATGCATATTCCAATGATTGACACTCGCCTCTTGTGTAACGAAGTCCTGAATTAAAGCTAGGTTTCGATTGGGTAAAAGAATATCTAGGTCAGAAGTAGCTGCTATTTCGGAAAGCGATTTCTCCGTATACTTGAGTAGTACGTAAGCACTTCCCGTAAGTTGAGCAAAAAGTCTTTCAATAAATTGATTTCTTTGATTTGTCATAAGTCGAATTCCTGTAGCTTAAAACGGACGTTTCTTAATAACTGCTTGATAAAAGAATTACCAAGTTTGTACCGAAGCGTATTTAATACTCAAAAGACTACTTTTCAACATTTTATATATAAGAACCTGTTACCTGTGTTCTCATATTGAGAATTAATTATCATTTTCGGAAGTTTCAACTATAATTTGTGACTTAACAACGCAATGTTTTTTTACTTTTGACGTCATCCGTGACGGCGTAGTGATCTTTTCTAGGGCTTGAGTCCAATGTTCAAGTAACCAGTGTACTTGTAGATGTAATCGAGGTTGTATGGCATATTTTGGTAAATAATAACTAACAATAAAAATTAGATACAAGGCATAATGTAGTTGCCAATTAACCTGATAAGTACCCTGAAGATCTTTTAAAACACCACCTTCCATGATCGCCTCAATTTCTTCCTCAATGGCGATTTGTGTTTTCCTTTCAATCAGAATTCCTTTTTGGAATATATAATGAAAGACATCAAAAAACAATGGCATTTCCATCTGACTCATTTCCCAATCGTAGACTAAAAGTTTTTCAGCACTTTGGTACATATTCCAAGGCGTAAAGTCACCGTGTGCCATGCCAACGCTAAGTCGTTCCGTAGGTGGAATAGACTGGAGTTGATTGTGACACAATCGAGTAAGATATCTTAATTTCTGTGGAGGAAGATTATTTTCTATTTTTTCAATAGCTTGTAATCCTCTGACACTAGCTTCAAGTTCTTTCCAGGTTTCCAAATTCCTCAGTATTTCTCTTTTTACGGTAAGATGATATAATTCTGCTAAGGCTTTACTATGCACATTTGTCCAAGCCAATTGATTTCGTGCGCCTTGCGTTTTGACATTACTAACGAGTAGTGTATCCGCAATTTTTTGACTACTAGGAACTTGAATTGTTTGTAGTTTCAAGCGCGTTAAGTATGCTAGTTGTTTCGCTTCGTTCTGCGTTAAAGCACGGGCTGCTTTCGTTAACGGTATTTTTAAAAAATGTGTGCAATTTTGTTCTTGGTGCAAAGCAATAATTGCTTTGCGGTTCTCCCCTACGGTTCCGGTAAAAATAGCGTAATCGTCAAACGACAATTCTGTTTGCCAATTCTTTTTATTAGTTCCTGCACTTTCCCAGATTGCAAAACTGCCTGCACTTAGTAAACTCAGGCAGCGAATGCGGCTTAGTATTTTAGCGAGTTGTTTAAAGCAATACGCTTTGACGCCTGTACTATTGTATAACGACAAAAAACTCGCAGTGGTTGTTTTACTTGGAAAAAACCACCGCATCGCGCCATCTGGATTATTAATATAATAATGACGTTTAGCCTGTGGAAAAGTTTGCCCAGAAAAATCGATAATTCCTCGCAGGTGTTTAGAGAACTCCGCTGGTGGTAAAACTTCGTCCGATAAGTTTATCAGAAAAAAATCAATCGTGATTTGATGACAAAATTTGTACAAAGCTTTCTTTGATCGACAGGAAATACTTTCAACTGTGGAACTATCTTTTTGCAAAAACCCTTCTGGGTCAAAAATAAGCAATCCACTTTTTGTGTCAAAAAAGATAGTACTAATAATGGCTAGATCTGATAACAATACCGGAGCTTTCATATTTTTTTATTTTGAGAGCGGAAAATTTTGTGGTTTAAGTTCCGCATTTTGAAACTGTAATGGATAGGGTTTAGCGGGAAGTTCTGATTTCCCAATAATAAACATCAATACGACTAAGTGGTAGAAATAAATTCCATAATTGGCTTCGCCAAAAATACCAAATTCAGTAGTGGAATTAATTAGGAGCGGAATCAACATGGCGATAGCCGTTAAGCGAAACTTAGTACTCTTAGTTTTACCAATCGCATAGAACGTCAGAACCATTTGAACAATACAAATAAAAGCGCCTACAAGTCCTAAATTAATCAATACCTGGACAAAAGTATTGTGTGTCATTGACGCAGCGTAAGCGTGAATACTATCAAATTTATTGGTGAATGGGGAAACGCTAATACTCATAAATCCGTAGCCTAAGATCGGTTGATCTGGAAATCCGTAAGTAATCAAATCCGACCAGAATGGCAATCTCCCCGTCATACTCATCACTTCACCAACATCACCATCTTTGATAATAATTGTTTTCACCAAAATGGGAAGTACAAGTGCTCCTCCACCAAAAGTAGCTAGCTTCAACCAAGCACTTTTAGAAAGTGTGATGAATAGTAAACTCACCAACATAAAAGCTCCTAAGGAAGAACGTGACTGCGTCAACAGCAGAATGGCAATACTGATGATTAAGTAGAGAACATTCCAAAACATTCGATCATCTTCTCGTAATCCCACGTAACACATCGCCGCACCAATTACTGCCAACATACCTAATTCATTCGGATTCATAATGTACCCTCCCAAGCGCGAAACTGCACCACCGTGCGTATCTCTAAAAAAAGTATCTGGATCAAGGTATAAACCTAACAAAAAGCCAACTCCAATGATTGCCACACTTGTACCTAGAATGCGATGAAAGCTCGCCTTTCCATCCGTTAAAAAATAGCCAAGGACAAGTAGATGATAAAACAAAACAGCAAAACAAATACTCTCAAACAACATTAATAATTGTAGGACGGTAAATCCTACATCCGATGACCACCAAATGGAAGCTACGCCTAAGAGTGCATACGATAAGTAAAATAATCCACTTAGCTGGTTCTCGTACCGAAAGGTAAACTCCTTAACTGCATTTTTTAAATAAAATAAAAGCACAAAACACATACCCGTTAATAAAAATCGCATTCCTACTTTTAGGACTCTCGTCAATCCTACTGAACTAGGAAAAACGGTGAAGTAACTATTGATACGCATCAACATAAAAATGAGCAATACATAAAAAAGCCAGCGATAAGTTTTTTGGATTTCCATCTTTACTTTACTTTGGTTGTTGTACATATGTTTTCACTAAACGTTCTGCAATCGTATGCCAGTCAAATTCTGCAACGACCATACTGCGACCTCGTTTTCCCATTAGAGATAAGGTGTTCCGATAAAAGTGCTTTGCCATAACTTGCATGGACTGGGCAATCTCGCTTGGCGTATTTTCACGAAGCGTATATCCCGAACGATATTGATCAACAAAGCTATTGATATTTGTTGCGTCGCTGGTTATCGTTGGTTTTTCCATCGCCGCTGCTTCTAGCACCGCCGTTGGAAATCCTTCCATTCTAGAAGTATGTAAAAAAATGTCCATCCGCGCCAATAAATCAAATTTTTCTTTTCCAAATTTCTTACCGTGAAAAGTTACCGCGTCCGTTAATTCTAATTCATGACAAAGTTGCTCCAACTTAGGTCTATCTGCTCCATCCCCGATAAATTCTAATTGCCCTTTCCCACCTTGTAAGCGATAAGTGTGAAAACCTTGCAACATTAAGTCTAGACCTTTGTGAAAACTTGCTAAGCGACCACAAAATCCAAAAATTGGTTTTCTAGGTGTACTGGTGATCACGGGTTCCACTTGCCTCGGAATATCACTCAAATCTTGTCCGTTTGGAATCAAACATTTATTTGCAGATAACGTCAGTTCATCAAGGTAATCAAACTCATTGATGCCGAGTAATTGTACCCATTTGGCGTCTCGGATAAGCTTAGATTCGAAGCAAGAGAAATAGATTTTTTTGACCCAGGCGTTTTTTGTCATTGCCATCTCCGTGAGGGAACCGTGTGGCGTATAAACGTAGGGAATTCCCAACCGCTTTAAGTATCGAGAAACTAGATAAAACTCTGGAATGAAAGCGCCGTGTAAATGTACAATGCTCTCTTTGGGTAGCCCTTTTAGAGCAGTTACTAAGTCGGCATCAAGCTTCAATTTATTCTTGTGCTGCTGAAACAATTTAGTGGCAAAATCCCGCGGTGGATAGTTGTGAATTAAAGTTGTTGCAATTCCCCAAAGGCATACATCATAAGCTAAGCTGAGTTGTTTTGAAACCAATTGGTAAGCAACTTTATTAACGCCATTCATCCGTTCAGGATTAGCTTTTCCTAAGACTAAGTGAATAATTTTTAATTTCATAGAGGAGTTCATTTTTAGAAAACATTCGTCAATAATTGTGATAAAAATTCGTTACCCTTCCAGTAAAATGATTAGCTAGGAATACCAATAATTCGATTGGAAACTTTAGGCGTAATGTAGAAATAGTAGGTCATCAGGCTAATTAATTGGGTCGCAATTAATCCAAGTAATAAACCCTGCATACCGTAGTAGTTTATTAAAAAATTTGCCGTAGCCAAACTAAAAATGGCGCTGAGTACATAAGCCACAAAAATGGGTGCGGTTTGTTCAATTGTTCGCATAAAAAAACGAAATGGATGACCTAAGAAAACCAACAAATACAAGCCTACGTATGCAGAAACGATGTATGCGTGTTCTACTGCCGTTGGACCATAAAAAAGTTGTAAAATTTCGGGAGCAAAACAAGCAATTAAAAAAAGCAAGCAGCAAAAACCTGATCCCAAACGGTAGGTCATTTTTCGAAGGTATAACGTTAAAGCATTTTCACCCGCTAAGTGGTATTGCTTGGCTGCTTCAATGGGGATTAGGTTCTCCATCGTTAAAAACAAAATATGGCATAAGCCCATTACGTTTTGTACAAGACGGATTGCTCCCACGGACTTGGTCCCTAAAATACTTGCGCCAACAATGATAAAATAGTTTCCCGATAGCCACTGTAACACCGAAGTGCCCAGCAACCACTTAGAGAAGTGAAAATGTCTAACTAATATTTTTAATAATTCCGTGCGATTAGTTCCCTTCCAAGGACTGCCGAGCATACCGAAAATCACACTAATCAAATTCACAGCAACCAGAACGGCTAAAACGAATACAAGCTGTAAATGTCCAAAATAATATAAGGCAACAACGCCCAAAATTTGTCCGCCATAAAAAACACCATCAAGACAAAAAACACGTAGAAACTCCTGTTTCACCAAACTTGTCTTACGGTAAAAATCGTGCTGTAATTGACAAAAAACTAATGCACTCGTCAAAGGGATCAAAGGCCAAATTTCTGCATCGAACAACCAAGGTGCCATTCCGTATAGCAAGGTACCAAAGAGTAAAAAAACGATACTCGTCAGGCATTGCACAAGATGTAAATTTGCTAGATACGATGCGACCTCGGCTTTTGGCATTTTTGGGGCAATCGACAATAATGGTTTAGTTACCCAAGCTTGATTTATCCCTAAGGCAAATAAAACAGCCATCCACAATAAAGCAAAAATACCATAGTCAGATAAACCCATCCAACGCACTAACAAAATACCAAGTAAAAAATTACTCGCACTTACCATCACTTGATCACCCAATACAATGGCTTTTTTAGCCATGGGATGTTGAAGGAAATTATTTACTGATTTCATCGCGTTTCTTTGTTAATCGGATTGGTGAAAGAAAACAATTTAAAAGAAAGTTTTATCCAACTAAAGAAACTTGTCATCCAAGCCTTTCTTTTTCCTTTTACGGGGAGACCGTTAAGTACAGCGTACAAATTTGGAATCTTATATTCTTCTAATAAACTTTCAGCTCTTTTCCCTGATCGTATTTGCGTTTTCCGAATTTTGAAAACCAATAAACTATAATCTACTTGCCGCATTAAAAGCACCAAATCTTCCGTGGTTCCTAGGGCAGGCGTATCTAATAAAATAATATCATAGTTTTCTTTTAAACTCGAAATAAAGCTCGTTGTGCCGGGTGCATAGAGAATTCCTCCATAGATATCTTCTACTTCACCCGTTGGAATCATATCCAAATTTTTCACCTTCGTTTTCAAGGCAGCCTGACGTGGTTTGATAGCTCTACGTAGAATCCCAACTAAGCCACCTTCGTTTCGAATCCCCAATTGATCGTATAGTCGAGAGTCTCTGGAATTGAAATCAATGATTAAAACTTTCTTTCCTGTTTTGGCGTAGAGTCGTGCCAAGTTATAGCTAGTAAAACTTTTACCTTCACCAGCAGAGATCGAAGAAATTAAAACTGTTTTTGCACCAATGCTACCATTATCTGAATTGATCAGAATTTCTAGATTAGTATACAAGTTCCCCAAGGCTGGAACGGCAGTTTGTCCTTTTCTCACCCGCTGAATACCACCTAGAATGGGCGCACTAAAAACTTGCATTAAATCTCTTTTAGATTTAATTCTTGCATAAAGAAAATGCTTTAGAAAAGACAAGGCAATTCCCGTTAGTAAGGCAAAGAAAATTGCGACACCGTAGATTAATGGTTTGTTCGGAGAGATTGGTGATTTGCTTATTTCAGCCCGGTCTACAATTTGGTGAAAAACAGTATTGGCAGATTTAGCAACAGCAATTTCCATTCGCTTTTCAATTAAAGTTGTATAGACACTTTCGTTGAGTTTGAGCTCTCTTTGTAGAATTGCAATTTGTTGTTCTTTGTCGGGAAAAGCCTGAATGTTAAGTGTAACCTCAGCAATTACTTTTTCCATTTCAGCGCGACGCAAAGAAATATTATCTAAAGCATTCTTGACACTTTCGTGAATGAAAGTCCGAGTAGATCTAATCTTTTCGTCAATATTTTGAACTTCGTCGCTTCGTTCGGTATACTTTTGTAATAGATCCTTGCGCTCTGCTTCGTAGGATTTTATTTTCAGGAAAGCATTTCTAAAAATAGGATCACTTAAGCCTTCGAAATTAGGCGCAAAGTTTTTTAAATCATTTCCAGCGGCTAGGTAATCAAAAGTTCTTTGCAATTCAATTTCTTGAATGTTATAGTTTACTTTTTGAAATTCTAACTGCATCAATTCCTTTAGCGTTGCGTCGGTTTCCTGCTTGATATTCATGATGTTCTTTTGTGTTTTGAACTTCACTAAATCTCCTTCCGCCGTTCGGAGTTCTTTCTTTACACTTGCTAATTCTGCATCAATAAACTCCAAGGTTTTGTTGGCTTCTCTTTGGTGTTCTTCTTTACAATAATCGATATAAGCTTCCATTAAAGCATTAACAAAAAGTGCTGCTTTTTCTGGGACTTCATGTTGAAAATAAAACTTTACAATTTGAATTTTCTCATCGACGGAACGCACGAAAAAATTACTTTCGTTGATACTACTAATCAAGCTACGCGTAGAATTAATTCGAAACGCAAAAACCTGTCCCACCTTTAATTCCATTTTTAGTCCTGACGAATGGGTTGCCGTCGGAAAAACCACGAGATCCATTTTTGGTAAGTGTAGCGTATCCTTAAACTTCCCTTGATTCTCTGGAGGAAAAATAGCTTTATCTTTACTCCACAAGAAACGACCTGCTTCCTGATACTTTAAGTAGTAAAGGTGATCGTAAGCTGTGGTATCGTGAATTTGGTAAGTAATAAAAAAGGGATTGTTATTGAAAAGTTCTTTTGTTTTAATCTCTCCTATTCGAAAATAATCAACCTCAAAATCTAATTTTAAAAAAGTCAATTCTTTCAGTCGCTTAGAGCGAAACATTTCAACTTCCGTCAAAAAATCTACGGAAGTTACTCCCTTGGTTCTTCCCTCTTCTTCGAATAAAGCTAAATCGCCCAAGTTGATATTTCGATTATCTATTTTCAAAGAACCGCTTGACTGGTACTCGGGTACTGCGTAGGAAACCATTTTAGCAGCAAGCAACATCGCAATGATCGAAAGTATAATGGTAATGGGTGCGCCCTTGACTATTGGAATGACAATCGTTTGTATTTCTTTTTGCATGATCTAGGTTTTGGGTTAACTGATTTATTTCGCAAATACAGAAATGATGACGGCGACGCCAGTTACGATTCCTGTAATGAGACTGGCTTTACCCAAGTTTCGATCTTGACCTTTACTGCTAGTAGCTCCGACGTGGATAATATCGTTCGGTTGGAGTGTGATATTTTTTTGAGGTAGGCTTGCTAAGTCGGTTAGATTAATGGTTAATTTAACAGGATGGTTTTCGATGATCCTTACCAGTTCGATTTCATCATTTTTAGCGTAGGTAGATAAGCCATTTGCCAACGCAATAATATCAACGAGTGATAGCAACTCATTATCTAGGCTGTAGCGACCAGGCTTATTCACCTCTCCTAAGACTGTCACAAAATGGTTTTGTACCCGAACGTTTATAATTGGATCTTTTAATATATTACTATATCGTTGTTCCAAAAAGTAGTTCGCTTCTTTTGTTGTTAAGCCGGCTAGCTTGGTTCGACCTAATT
>JBGCFY010000257.1:0-18823 GCA_045110315.1 Saprospiraceae bacterium | reverse complement strand
GTTGAAATTTTGGATAATGAGTTTTAGTGTCAATCGAGAAACGCCCGGAATCTGATAGCCATAGCTATCAAGGTGAGGACGTGACGAAGAGTGAGGCGAAAAGACATATTCAAAAAGCAAATAAATTTATGTTACAATGTACTTAGTTTGCGCTGCATTTGAAAGCCATTATTTTATACTTTTTATTGCACCACCAAAGAAGTACGAACACGCCCAAAAATCTACGCTAGCTTTATTTAATTTAATTATCTTTGCAAAAAATACAATATATGTTATTATCAATGACTGGGTACGGGAGAGGAATAAAGACTTTTCGAGAAAAAACGATTACGATTGAGATCAGGTCTTTGAATAGTAAGTTCACCGATTTACGGTTGAAACTCCCTCAGAATTACAAGGATAAAGAGCACTTCCTAAGAAAAGTGATCACCAAAGAAACCCACCGTGGCAAGATTGATCTTAGCATTAGTGTAACTTCACTCGCTGGAGCAGACGATTATGGTCTCAATAAATCCTTATTCAAAAAATATTATCAAGAGCTGAAAGCCTTGTCTACGGAATTAGAGATGCCACCTGGAGATTTGATGCAAGCGGTTTTAAAATTGCCAAACGTTATTACTTCTGAGGAAGGTTCGATTGACGATGAAGAATGGGAAGCGGTACAAGAGACCTTGAAAGAGGCGATCAGTAATTTTACGGCTTTTCGCCGAACGGAGGGGGAAGTGATGAAGGCAGATTGTCTATCTCACAGTGAACACATTTTAGAAGCCTTAAAAAAGATTGAACCTTTTGAGACAGAGCGTGTTGAAAAACTACGTAAACGTATCACGCAAAATATGGATGAATACGTTGGTAAAGATAATATCGACGCTAATAGATTTGAGCAAGAAATTCTTTATTATTTGGAAAAGATTGACGTCACAGAAGAAAAAGTCCGCCTGGAACAACATTGCAAATACTTTGCGGAAGTACTCGAAACCAAAAACTCTTCTAAAGGCAAGAAATTAAGCTTTATTAGTCAAGAAATGGGTAGAGAGATTAATACTTTAGGTTCCAAAGCTAATTCTTCTGATATCCAACGCTTAGTTGTACAGATGAAAGACGAACTCGAGAAAATCAAAGAACAAGTCCTTAATGCGGTTTAGCATTTAGCATTAATTACTCGCAGCATACCGTTTTATACCACTATCACCATACTTATTTATTTTTTGGTGAAATATTAGTTTGAATGAATAAATTGATCCTCTTTACAGCGCCTTCTGGAGCAGGAAAAACAACGATTGTACAACATTTATTAAAGCAATTTGATAGATTGTCATTTTCTGTATCCGCTACTAATCGAAAACGACGGGAACACGAAATCCACGGGAAAGATTACTACTTTCTCAGCACCACTGAATTCCAAAGAAGAGTCACCCGAGGAGATTTCTTAGAATGGGAAGAAGTTTACGAAAAACAATACTACGGTACTTTAAAACGAGAAATTAAACGCGTTTGGAATGAAAACAAGCACGTTATTTTTGACATTGACGTCAAAGGAGCTTGTAGCATTAAAGAGGCTTATCCAGATACTTTGGCGGTTTTTGTAAAGCCGCCCTCTCCTGAAGTTCTTTTTGAAAGACTGCGAAATCGCAGAACGGAAACCGAAAAAAGTCTACAAAAAAGAATAAAACGGGCTAAATTAGAGCTAGAATATGAAAATAAATTTGATCTTGTTTTAGTTAATGATATCTTAGAGGATACCTTTGAGAAGGCGGAAAAGATCATGCAAGACTTTATTTCAAGTTAGTACTGCTTTAAGAACGACCCTGTCGTTAGAAAACTATCTCTTATATGGAAACGCTTACGACAAATGGAATTACAATCACCGTAGAAGGTTTTTATCAATCTGGTTATTCTAAACCGAAAGACAGTAAATTTATCTTTGCCTACCGGATTAATATTGAGAATAATAGCGATGATACGGTTCAACTCTTACGCAGACATTGGTTTATCTTTGACTCTAGTGGCGTAAAAAAAGAAGTCGAAGGAGAAGGTGTAATTGGCAAACAACCCGTTTTAGCGCCCGGTCAATCTCACAATTACATTTCTTGGGTACCACTCATTTCTGAAATTGGTAAGATGCACGGTAACTTTTTGATGCAACGCCAATCTGACCATACACAATTTAGAGTCACCGTGCCCCTTTTCACCTTAATGGTGCCACATAAGCTAAATTAATTTCCTCGTTTTCCCGCCCTTCTAATCCTTTATCACTGCCATACACTTTAACTCAATCGCAATCGGCGTCGGCAAAGAATCAATACCTACCGTCGTCCGACAAGGTAAATTGTCTTTGAAGTACTCGGCATAAATTCGATTGTAACAATCAAAGTCTCTTTTCATATCAGTAAGAAATACCGTTACATCTACGAGGGAATCCCAATCCGCCCCACTCGCTTCCAAAACAATCTTTACATTTTTAAACACGGAATGGCACTGCGCTTCAAAATCAAATTTCGTAAAATTACCAGACTTACTTTGTTCCAAACCAGGTACACCGTTCGTCTCTGGATCTCTTGGTCCGATGCCTGAAAGAAATAATAAATTCCCAACTCTCCGAGCATGTGGATAAAGACCTACTGGTTTAGGTGCTTTATCTGCATCAATCTTTGTTACTTTAGCCATAATTTTTTTATGCAAAAGTAATTTTTTTTTGAGTGCCTACCTAATGCTACTTTGTCACTATAAAATTACCTACGGACTTACCAAAGGATTTTCACTTACCCTTACTTCCTGCGAACGAGTGCTAGGCAAATCCTGCGCTGAAATTGTGGCACGAATTCCACGTACGTCCAGCTGAATTGTCCGGCAGTTTTTCCACACTTGTTCTCGTATCACATAAGCCAAATCGAAATCTCCCGCTTCGACTAGTGCCAGCGCAGCGGCTTGTCTAAAGCCAATACCTCCCATCGAATTGCTTATATCCTGTACAACGCCAAATTGTAAATGCTTTTCTTTCACCACCCGCGTATGCCCATTATCGGCTAATTTTTTACTCCAAAAAATGGGTCGACGATTTCCAGGACCAAAAGGGGCAAATTTTTGTAGGATCCGATTAAAGTCAAAATTGATCTCCGATAATTGTAATTCACTCGTAATCCGTAAACGAGGTTGTAATTGCTGCGAAGAAAGCTGTGCCGCTACGATGGTTTCAAATCGAACTTTAAAAGCTGGAAGCTTATCTGCGGTCAGCGCCAACCCCGCAGCATAAGCATGACCACCGTATTTGAGCAACAAATCCTCACAAGCCGCTAAAGCTCTTATTAGGTTAAAGCCTTCAATTGAACGGGCAGAACCAACGATTACGCCCTTTGATTCCGTTAAAATGATCGTAGGTCGATGAAAAGTATCTACTAAGCGTGCCGCGGTAATTCCGACAATTCCTGAATGCCAATCCGCTTGGAAAAGTACAATACTTTTGCGCTCCGCAAAATCCGCTTCTTTTTCCCATAAGTCTTGGGCAGCGCGATGCATGGCTTGGTCTAAATTCTTGCGTTGTTGATTATAGCTAACTAAAGTTTTTAGTGGTGCTTTTGCAAGGTTTGTCGTTGTAGCAAGTAATAACTCAACTGCTGTGCTAGCATTCCCTACTCTTCCCGCCGCATTCAGCAATGGACCAATTTTGAAAACCAAATCGCTAATGGTCAGTTTTTTTCGTAACAATTTGATGTGCCGCAACAAGGCTAATAAACCTGGTCGGGAAGTATTTCTTAAATATACTAGTCCAAAATGTGCTAAGATTCGATTTTCTCCAGTGAGTGGTACGAGGTCGCAAGCGGTGCTGAGCACCACGTAATCTAGGTAAGGATAAGCATCACTTACTGGTCGTCGCTCCGCTTGCAAAATGGCTTGCAATAATTTAAAACAAATTCCACCGCCACTAAGATCCTGTGTTGGATAAGTTGCATCTTTTTGTTTTGGGTTTAGCATAGCATAGGCGGCAGGTAATTCTTCGTCTGGCGAATGGTGGTCGCACACAAGGACGTCGATGCCATAGCGATTGGCCAAGGCGATGGGTTCGTGTGCCTTCGTTCCACAATCCATCGTCAGAATAAGTTTTACGTTATGCGCTCTAGCGGATTCAATTCCACTGATCGAAACACCGTAGCCTTCTGTGTCGCGATCAGGAATATAATTGATAAGTTGCGTCGTACGCGTTTCCAAAAAATGGTGCATCATCGCTACCGAGATTACACCATCTACATCGTAATCTCCGTACAGCATGATTTTTTCCTTGGTCGCGAAAGCTCGTTGTAGACGATCAACAACGCTCTTCATATCCTTCATCAAAAAAGGATCGTGAAGTTTTGCCAAACTGGGGTGAAAAAACTGTTGTAACGCGCTGGGTGTTGTAATTCCTCTCATTAGCAACATCTTGCAAAAGACAGTCGGCAGTTCGCATTGTGCTTGCAGCGTATTGATCGCTTTGGTATTGATTGTTAATTCGTTCCATTGTTTCGTCATCTTAGCCAAGCTTTGTATTTCGGTTCTGTTCACGACGATCGTAGACCTCTCCAAAATTGTCCAATAAAATTATTTAAAATAGAAAAAGCCTCCTCCTATCTCTGGGGAAAACAGCTATGCTCTATTAATAAGATCCTCAATTGGTCATTTTTCCATAAATTAAGGACGATTTTTAAAAAAAAAATTTACTGCGCGAGATATCGAATGGAGTTCACAAACAAATTTGCGAAAAAAAGGAGATAAGATTTATCTGCTAATCAACAATTTAAGTTAGTATTTTAAAATAAAAACCTTTCTGCTACGTTAAAAGAACGGAATACCTTCCCACCCTACATTACCAAATATAAAAGTTGTTTAAGTACTTAAGTAATTACTCTTTCCTATCCTAGGCAAAGGATTTTTGTGCTTTTGCATAAAAATTGAAGCCTAAAAGGGAATCGCTGAAGTTTGCCAAGAATATGGCATAATATTTATGATAAAAAAGTATAATATCACTAATACTAAGATTAGACCTTCGATGAAACGACTTCAACTCCTCTTGCTCTTCGTCTTTGGAGCACAACAAATTTTTGCCCAAGCGAATGCCTTGGTAATGGGTGAGATTACGCAAGTAGAACTTACGCATACGATTGATATTAGCGTAAACCAAAAATACATTGACAACGAGATTAAGACTTTCCATTCTAATATTCTAGAAGATCAATCTTTTGCTTTTGCCGTAGAAATGGATGCGCCGCAACTCATTAAAATTATCCACGCCCGCAATCCAGCATTAATTTATTTAGAAGCAGGAGATTCTCTTTTGATTTCGGCAGCCGCCAACTCTTTTCAATATTCAATGAAGTTTGATGGTCCTGCGGGACACAACAATACCTTTTTACACCAATACTTCAAGGATTTTCCACGGGAGCTAAATCAGTTTAAAACCTTACAATACAAAAAAGGTACTTACTGGTACAGCGTCGATAAAAAAATGGACGACTTGATGCAAAGTTTTTTACCGGAAAGTTTTTCAAAAAAAATACTTCTCCGCAAAGAAAAAGCCTTAGCTGCCTTAGATTTTTACGACCGTAATCATCCTGATAAATTAAGTGATAATTTTAAAGCCTACATGACGACCGAAATTTACTACGAATGGGCTTATCACATGCTGCTTTACGGAACTGTATTCAAAGGCAAGCACCAAATTAAAGCGCAATTTTTTGAGTTTTTAGAAAGTGTGCCCCTCCAAGCAGATCAGCTAGGAAGCTATTATTACCGAGAATTTTTAATGGCTTATTTTAATTATTTACACCTTAAAAGTGACGTTACTACCAACCCTTACGTAGGACAATATAAACTAGCCTCTGATATCTTGATTGATCAACCGCTTGCTTTTGTACAATCTGAATTAATTGCTCGGGCATTCAAAAAGAAAATGATTAATCCGATGCTTCCGCATTACGACGATTACCTCAAGACTTCTGTTTACGCTGATTATGATCAAAAGATTACGCAAGTTTTTCAAAAAGCGATCAAGCAACATACAGGAAGTCCAGCGCCTTCCTTTCAGGTAAAAGATATTGAGGGAAATCCCGTGGATTTAGCACAGTATAAAGGAAAAATTGTTTACCTAAATTTTTGGGCGAGTTGGTGTCGACCTTGCATTCAAAAGATGAATACGATGAAAGTTTTTCGGGACGAATTAGCCGCAGAAGGTATTGTCACTATTTATGTTTCTCTCGATAAAGATGAAAGAAAATGGCGCAATGCCATTGAGATACACGACTTTCAAGGAATACAAGTTTTGGCTAGTCAACAACAAAACACCGTAGACCTATCTGCTGCTTACGATATAAAAGCATTGCCACAATATTTTATTATTGGTAAAAATGGTAGTTTTGCAGCTAAGCCTAAAAGTAACGTTCCGCTCGAAATTAAAACCGCGTTGCTGGGTATGTCTCGCTAATTGATATTAACATGATGAAGTTTAAACTTACTATACTCTTGCTTTTTTGTATCGGCTACGCGTACGCACAGCCCGATACGGAAGTATATACACAGGTCGAACAAATGCCTTATTTCAAAGGTTGTGAAGCTTATGATAATGGTGACGAACAGAAAAGGAATTGTTCGAATCAAGCGCTCATCGCTTACCTCGCTAATCATTTGATTTACCCTGCGGGTGCCAAGGCTAAAGGTTTGGAAGGTACCGTTTATGTTAGTTTTGTCATTGATGAAAATGGAAGGCTAACCCAACCTTACTTGATTCGTGATATTGGTGGTGATTGTGGACAAGCTGCGTTAGATGTTATTCAATCTATGCCGCGTTGGGAACCGGGAATACATCACGGGCAAGCGGTTAAAGTGAAACTAAACTTACCCATTCAGTTTTCGCTAAAGTCTCAAGAACCTGATGTCTCAGATAATTATACTTTATTTTGGGGTGGTCTTAAGGGAGAAAAAGTGAGTAGAACGTTTTTAAAGCAGCTGGCCGATACACCACTTTCCGTTCGGGATCAATTCGGAAATCAGATGAACATTCTCGAACTTAGTTTCGCGTACCAATGGAAACGGAAATTTAGATCTGCCAAGAGTCGTGGCGATATTGATAAAAGTTTGAAGAAAATTTTAAAAAAACTGAGGATTGGAAGCCTATTTTCAATTACCGTAACGGTGCAAGAAGGAGGCGACTTCATTGAAGTAAATCGAATTTTTGAAGTTACCGAGTAATTTTCACTGATGACGAACTTAAAACAAAGTACCTTGGGTCGCAAAACTTCTTGGATTTTCCAACTGCAACAATGCTCTCTTTACGGCTAAACCGTAAAAATAACCCTGTAATTTTCCGTTTTTAGCAATCACACGATGACAAGGTACGATGAATGCAATAGGGTTATTACGATTTGCTAAACCAACGGCTCGTACGGCTTTTGGATTATCAATCTTTTCCGCGATTACGGCATAACTTGTCGTATGTCCGTAAGGAATTTCCAACAAAGCACTCCAGACCGATTGATTAAAAGGCGTAGCAGTTCCCCAATCCAATTTCAAATCAAACGATCGCCGTTCTCCGGCAAAATATTCTTTCAATTGCGCGGCACAAGCGATCAAAACGGGTGGTAAATCTCCCGTTGGCGTTTTCTTTTCTTTGGTCAACTTAACCGACTGAATACCTAAGCTAGTACCTTTGATTTCAATCCAACCTAAAGGAGATTCATAATAATTATGAGCGAGCATGGAGTATTACTTTTAGCGTAGTCGCTGGGTTAAAAATAATTTCTACTACGAATTAGCGGTCGCCAACATTTTTTTGATTTGTGTTACAAAATCACGTTGATTCGACAAACGCGGAACTTTATGTTGTCCGCCCAATTTCCCCCTTTGTTTCATCCAACGGTAAAAAGTACCTTCCGGTACGGCTTGTAAAGTCAATCGCTCTAAGGCTAAATTCTTGAAACGCTTAGCTTCGTAGTCAGAATTGAGGCTCTGTAAGCTTTTATCCAACAAATCGCCAAAGGCTTGTACATTTTCGGGGGCTTTTTCAAATTCAATCAACCACTCGTGTCCACCTTTTTGTACATCTCCGAAGAAAATAGGAGCAACAGTATATTCTTTCACAATCGTATTCGTAGCGTGACAAGCCTTTTCTAGTGCTTTATCAGTATTAGCAACCATGACTTCTTCACCGAAAGCATTGATGAATTGCTTCGTTCTACCAGTGATTTTGATACGATACGGATTGATAGAAGTAAAACTCACCGTGTCGCCAATTTTGTAGCGAAACAGTCCTGAATTCGTTGTAACCAAAATAGCGTAACTCTTTCCAACTTCGACTTCATCCAATTGAATTGCGGCAGGAAACTCTTTATCCCACTCTTCCATTGGCAAAAATTCATAAAAAGCACCATTATCCAAAAGCAGCAGCATATCATTGACTGCAAAGTCAGATTGAATGCCAAAGTAACCTTCCGAAGCGTTGTATGTTTCTTGGTAAGCAAAAGTATCCGATGGAATTAATTGTCGAAACCGTTCCCGATAAGGAATAAAACTCACGGCACCGTGTACATAAATTTGAAAATGTTCCCACACTTCCATGATATTCTTTTTTCCAGAAATTGCTAGAATTCTTTCTAATAGAACAATGATCCACGTTGGCGTTCCAGCCACCATGCGAATATCTTCGTTGACGGCGATTTGGGCAATTTTCTCTAATTTTTCTTCGAAATTAGGCATTAGAGCGATGTCCATGTTTGGGCAATGTGTCGCTTTGGCAATACGCGGCATATTTCGAAGAATAATTGCGGAAACATCTCCAGCTGTAGTTTCTGGAAACGCTGCAAAAGGCTCTGAACTTCCACCAATGACCAAAGTTTTTCCACCGAATACGGTCGAGTTGGGTAAATTATGATACATCAAGGAAAGCAAATGCCAACCTCCGCGTACGTGTCCGCGCTTATGATTTTCTTTGGGAACGGGAATATACTTACTTTTGTCACTAGTTGTTCCTGATGACTTTGCGAAATTTTTCACTTGTCCGGGCCACAAAACATCTTTCTCTCCCATCATCATTCGATGAATATCCCCTTTAACCGATTCATAATCTTGTACCGGTACTCGTGCTGCCCATTCGCGACCATTTTTAATGGACGCAAAATCGTAACGCTTTCCCCATTCTGTCTTTTTGGTTAACCGTAGTATCCGCATCAACTCTCGCTGTTGTGCTTCGTGCGGATTGGCCATAAAAAACGCTATTTGCTTATAGTGTCTTTTCAGCATTGCTCCCCAAAGTAGGTTTACTATTTTATTCATCGCAGCGCTTTAAAGTTTTTTATCTAAGCCTATTTTAAAAATTTATTGTAAAACAACTCTTGAGTACATTCCGTACTGAGTTTAGGATTTAAAGTTAAGAATACTTTCCAAAAAGGCCGTAATGACTTTTCTACCTTTTATCAAAGCTTCGATGGGCATTCTTTCGTTCGGAGCGTGGATACAGTCTAATACCTCTTTCGTCATCTCTACTGGCACGGTAGACAAGGTTAGTACACCTTTGCTTCTAAATGCATTACAATCGCTTGCATTCGGCGCTAGCATCGGAAAAACGTGTGCATCAGGATATACTTTTTTGATGGCGACGGACAATTCGTCAAAGAAAGGGTTATTATGATCCGTTGGTTCGGCGCTAGGCGTTTGTTTGACTACTTTGATTTTAATCTCGTCGTTTTTAATAATCGATTTAACGTAAGCGATAAAATCCTCCCGTTTGGTTTCGGGTAGTAACCTACAATCCAACTTAGTAACCACTTTTTGAGGAATGGCGTTGTGTGCCGTACCTTCGCTTCGAATATTAGAAACGGTGATCGTATTAGAAAACAAAGCTGTGAAAATGGGAATTTTCCGAATGACGGGCGTCAAGATAGGTTTGAAGAAACTAATTTTCTTCATTATGAATCCTTTCAAACCGCCTTCTAAATCTCCGAGCACATCAATCGTCTGCACATTAATTTTATTGAATTGCAGCTTGGGTTTCGTCGTTACGAGTTCGTTCAGTGCTTTGACCATTTCCTTATTAGCGTATTGCAAGGGTGGCACAGAACCATGTCCAGTACCTTCCACCTCCATGCTCAGTTCTAACCACAGACAATGCTTATGTGCGACCGAAATACCAAAAAGTAATTGCTCCGGTTTACTCGGCACTACGCCTCTTACTCCAACGGGACCTTCTCCTACGACCAAGACTGGGTTCAGCAAATCCAGATGATTCTCTACCACTTGCTTGGCACCATGATCGCCAAAAGTTTCTTCTGCGCAAACGCTAACCATGGTAATGTTGTAAGGTAGATCGTGATCTTTGGCTAAGTCGACGAAAGGTTTTATACCAGTAAATTGTACGATGGCGGCGCCTTTATTATCGTAAGCACCTCTTCCCCAAACAAAACCTTCTGCGATTTCGCCGGAGAAGGGCGGATATTTCCACTTTTGCTCATTTCCTGCTTCCACCACATCGACGTGATTTACAAAAATGATATTTGGTTTTTTGGAAGATAAAGGATACAAAGAAGAAGCAAAATTAATCATTCCTTTCTCCTCGTTGAACATCTCCACGTGCAGTCCTGCATTTCTACAAAGATTTGCAAAAAATTGTCCTGCTTCCAGTTCATCTCCCGTTACGGAAGCCTGTTGAACGTATTGACTTAAGTAATCTGCCGCTTCCATTCCATCGAGATCATAGTTGCTGAGGTCAATCGAAGGTTGCTTGCGCTTAGTAATTTCATTCATCTTACGAAGGTAATTTAAAAGTATCTTTTAAGGGACAAGTGTTACTATAAATTTGTCCTGTTGTTTTTATTGAGTAGCAGTATCTTTTCGGTTTTTCATCATTACCTGATTAACGGGTAATAAATGCTTGATCACCGTTTTGTAGAGTGATTTTGCTTGACGCAAAATGGATGCAGAAATTAGCTACGCTTGAGTGGAATAATGGAAGCCAAGAAAATAACTCCATTTGTAAGTAAAAAACTTAATTTAAAATTGTCCTTGTTGAAGTTGTTTAAAAATTTCTACAGAGTTGATTTTTATAAAAAAAATTATAAAAAAAGCCCTTGGAAAATTCCAAGAGCTTTTAGGGTGGTGCCTCCAGGAATCGAACCAGGGACACATGGATTTTCAGTCCATTGCTCTACCAACTGAGCTAAGGCACCAACTCTGTCAAAATTAGGACGTAAGTCTTTATTTCAACAGCGGCACAAATTTATATCGTTTTTTCTTCTTGCACAAGGTTATTTGAATGATTTTTAAAATTAAATTTACATTTTAATCGAAAACTGAGGAAAAACGGGCATTTCTGTCGTAGATTTCTTCAAAATTTAATTGATTTTTTAAAAAATAGGCTATGCCATCTCGAATTATTGCCCTTCCTTTCTTAGTGATGATTGCTATTTGCACCTTTTTAGTGATGAAGACGGACTTATTTGGCTACATGAATTACGCTTTGCCACCTTTTTTTTCTCTTTCCATCATTTATATTCTGCAACCACAGATCGACTGGTATTATTATAAACGCAATCCGCCGGAGATGGACGAACAAATCAAGCGCTTGCTCATCAAATATTCTAGTTTTTATGAAGGCTTGTCGTTAGAAAATAAAAAACGCTTTCGAGATCGCGTTTGTTTGTACAGTATGGCCAACGAATTTATTCCCAAAGGGATAGAAGAAATACCAAGTGACCTCAAAGCTATCGTAGCGGCTAGCGTAGTGCAATTAACTTTTGGGCGAGAAGATTTTTTGATGAATAAATTTGAACGGGTCATTTTATACTTACAGGCTTTTCCTTCCCCTCAATTCCCTGACCGCTTTCACGCTTCTGAAGTTTTTGAAGAAGATGGCGTTATGTTATTTTCAATTGAGCATTTGAGTCTAGGTTTTAAAACCCCGAAGCAGTATTACAATGTTGGTTTGCACGAATATGCAAAAGTTTTTTTGCTGAGTTATCCTTTGTTGGATTATCCGAATCTGGCAGCGACACACTGGGAGGAGTTAGAAAAAATAAGTGGATTTAGTAAAGCGACCATCGAAAAATTTATCGGATTAGAGACGAATGAACTTTTGGCAGTTAGCATCAACTATTTTCATACTTTTCCTCAAGTTTTCAAAGCGCAACTTCCCGAACTTTTTGCACAATACACCGATATTTTCAACCTTGACCCGACACTGGAAAAAAATCCAATATTAACCCCAACGCCATCTTTACCCCAATAAGTTGTTTAAAACAAATTCAAATAATCTAACGCGAGGTATGCGCAGTCAATCGTTGTAAACTCTTCTTCCTTGGGCTGGCGAATATATTGCCTAAAATCAGCTAACGGCATTAGACGAACCTCAATAAATTCGTCTGTATCCAAATTTTGAGCACCAATTTTTTTACAATTGAAAGCCAACATACAGATTTTTGCTTCCGTCGTGTACGCACCACGAATCGTTTTTAAATGTACCACTTCTCCCGCTTCGAAGCCTGTTTCTTCTAACAATTCCCGACGAGCCGCCAACTCCACCGCTTCCCCTGGATCAATATAGCCCTCCGGAAAACTCGTTAAATTCATTTCTGGTCCAGGTCTAAACTGTCGCACAAGGATAGCTTCTTGATCCTCCGTAAAAGCGGCAATACAAACGAAATTCGCATTTTCAAAGATATCGTAACTCGCTTTTTTATCATCCGGTAAAATAAAGTCTTTTTGCATCAAGCTCCGCCAGCCTTTATACTGATAGCGCTCTCCTATTTTTTTCCAAGGTTTCATCGTTGATTTCTTCATGAAGGTCTTTAAACGTTTGCAATTAAACTCACGAAGCGAAGCTTTTGTTTAGAAGTTGCTTAAAGTAAAAAGGAGTATACTTTTCAGCATACTCCTCCATTTTGTAAATAATCTATTTTTGTGCTTTAGCAAAAGCAGTCATTTGTAGTCACTTTAATTCTTCTTAGCATCGTCGTTCTTATCATCTTTCTTGAGATCTTTCAGTGCATCGTTGACTTCTTTAGTAGATTGCTCCAGTTCCTTCAAAGCCTTTTCGCGAGCTGCTTTTTTCGCACTTTCTTCTTTTCCAGACTTTTTCTTTGGTTCAGGTTTTGCGGCGGCGACTGTTTTTGATTTAGCCATAGTTTTCGATAGTTCATCTTCGACGAAAGGTTCTTTCCCGAAGGTAAGTGCTTCTTTTTGCTCATCGATATAGATCGTATCGCCTTCGGAATATTCTCCCGAAAGGACAAACTTCGACAACTCGTTAACGACATCTCGTTGCAATACCCGTTTCATGGGTCGCGCTCCAAACTGCGGATCATAACCACGATCGGCTAATAAATCCATCGCTCGTTCGCTTAGCTTAACTACAATCCCTTGCTTTGCCAACATTTTCACCGTTTTGCGGAAAAGGATTTTTAAGATCTTTTTGATTTCTACCCTAGACAACGGCAAGAACATAATTTTTTCATCGATCCGATTCAGAAACTCGGGGCGAAGATTTTCTTTTAAATGCTCAAACACTTCCGTTTTTGTTGTATCGAGAATATCTTTACGATGCTCCTCGCCCAAGGCGTCCAAATCTTCAAAGTTTTCCAAAATCAGCTGTGCGCCCATATTGGAAGTCATGATGATAATGGTATTTTTAAAATTGGCAACTCGACCTTTGTTATCCGTCAAACGACCGTCGTCCAAAACTTGTAATAAGATATTGAAGGTATCTGGATGCGCTTTTTCAATTTCATCCAATAGGATAATCGAATACGGTTTTCTTCGCACCGCTTCCGTTAATTGTCCTCCTTCATCATAACCAACGTATCCCGGAGGCGCACCGACCAAACGAGAGACCGAGTGTCGTTCTTGGTATTCACTCATATCAATCCTAGTGATCGCTTTTTCGTCGTTGAAAAGTACTTCTGCTAGCGACTTAGCCAATTCGGTCTTACCGACTCCCGTTGGCCCTAAAAAGATAAACGAACCAATTGGTTTATTTTCATCTTGCAATCCTGCTCGACTTCTACGTACGGCGTCAGAAACAGCAATGACCGCTTCTTCTTGTCCGATCAAGCGTTGCCCGATTTCGGCTTCTAACCGCAAGAGTTTATCTTTTTCGCTTTGTAGCATCTTCGTAACGGGAATGCCCGTCCACCGTGCTACGACATCTGCGATATCGTCCGCGGTGACTTCTTCGTTGGTAAAACGACTATCATCAGGCAGTTTATCTAATTTTTCCAGTGCGACTTTAAGCATCGCCTCTTTTTCTTTGATCTCTCCGTAGCGGATTTTAGCGACTTTTTCAAAATCACTATTTCTTTCTGCCTTATCCGCCTCCTGCTCTAGCTCTTCAATTGTCTTTTTGATTTCTTGAATTCGATCAACGATATCTTTCTCATCTTTCCAAGACGCCCGTAAGGCATCTCGCTTTTCTTTTGCGTTAGCGATTTGTTCGTTGATCACGCCCATTTTCTTCTTATCCTTCTCCCGCTTGATCGCTTCTCTTTCGATTTCGAGTTGGCGAACCCTACGATCCCATTCGTCAATTTCTCCGGGTACTGAATCTAGCTCAAGTCGCAATTTTGCTGCGGCTTCATCAATTAAATCAATTGCCTTGTCCGGCAAATAACGATCAGAGATATAACGATTAGACAACTCTGCCGCTGCGATTAGTGCGCCGTCTAGGATTTCGATTTTATGGTATACTTCGTATCGTTCTTGTAATCCTCTGAGGATAGAAATGGTATCTTCTACACTTGGCTCGTCGATAATTACCGTTTGGAAACGACGAACTAAGGCTTTATCTTTTTCAAAATACTTTTGATATTCATCGAGTGTAGTTGCCCCAATGGTGCGTAACTCTCCCCTTGCCAAAGCTGGCTTCAAGATATTAGCGGCATCCATCGCACCACCGCCACCACCCGCACCGATCAAGGTATGAATTTCATCAATAAATAAAATAATTTCTCCTTCGGAGCTAGTTACTTCTTTAATTACCCCTTTGAGGCGTTCTTCAAATTCACCTTTGTATTTCGCGCCGGCTACTAGCGAAGCAATATCTAAAACGTAGATCTTTTTGGAGCGTAAATTTTCGGGAACGTCCTGCTTCACAATTCGCCAAGCAATACCTTCGACGATCGCCGTTTTACCGACTCCTGCTTCTCCGATTAAGAGTGGATTATTTTTCTTTCTTCGGGAGAGAATATGTAATAATCGGCGAATTTCTTCATCTCGTCCTACAATCGGATCCAATTTGCCCGACTCTGCTCGTTCGTTGAGGTTGATCGCGAATTTTTTCAGTGCATTATACTGATTCTCGGTATGTTTATCCGTTACTTTCTTTCCCTTCCGCAATTCATTGATTGCTGTGGTCAAGGCTTTTTCAGTAGCTCCGAGATCTTTCAACAACTTAGCCCCTTTGTCCTTTCCTTGTAAAATGCCCAATAAGATCAATTCTAGTGAAATGTACTCATCTCCGAAAGTTTTGAGCATTTTCTTGGCACGACTCAAAGATTTATTCGCCGCTTCGGTTAAGTATTGCTTCTCTGTACCTTTTACTTTAGGATATGCCTGAATGGCTTTGTCTAGTTCCCGTTCCAGTACAGGAATAATAATGTCTACTTTTTTCAATAAATGCCCCGCAACGTTTTCATCCGTCTCGAGCATTCCTTTGATCAAGTGAACCGTATCTACTGTTTGTTGATCATTTCCTCCTGCAATCTGTTGTGCTTTGAGGATAGATTCCTGTGCTTTGATCGTAAAATTATCGTAAGTCATCTATTTAAATTTATACAGTTATAAAACTGATAAGTGATTTTTTATTTGTTGCATTTTTGCTTGCCTGCTAATAGCATATAATTCTTGCGCCTGATCGATAAATTCGAATAATTGCAAGGCTTTTGTCAAGGTATGCTTTGCTTTTAAACTTTCTTTTTCTTTTACATAAATGAAGCCCTCTTCCGCCATGATTTCTGCTAACAACTCTAATTGGTAAGGTTGCATCTTTTTTTCTTCTAGGAGCAACTCAAACAGCTGATCTTTGTCCAAATTTAATAATTCTTGGCGGGTAACTTTCAACCAATGTACGTAAGCATCATCTATAATATTCAACGCTTCTTTGGTTTTTTTCCCAATTAAAAGCGCCACGAAAGCTGCTATTTCTTGCGTAAGTCGTTCTATGTAATCTGTTTTTATCATCTAACTAGCCGCTTTTAAGTACTCCTTTTTATTTTTAATCAAATATTTAACCAAGCCTATCTTTAGCTAGCGAAACCGTAATTTTGTCAGTTTTCTTTCAAACTAACTGATATTTTGTCAGGGTTTTCTCTTTTTTCGGTCGTTTATTCCGTTGGTAGACTCGTTGCTTGTTCCACTCTAGCTACGGGATAAAGCATATGCGTAGGTTCATAATGCGGCGAACGCTTGTAGATAAACATCAATTGCTCGTAAGCGGAATTGGCAAACTTTGGATCTTCCTTTTTTCGAGAATCCAGTTCTGCTTTTAAACTCTGATCTTTCCGTAACATTTCTGCTGCCAAATCTTCAAAAACATAGGAAGAGAAATATTCTTTTTGCATTAAAATGCCATCAAAGAAATTCCACGAAAAGAACGAATCGGGCCCTTGTGGTTCCAGCATTTCCATAATATAACGATTACTCGCTTGATTAAGATAAATAACGTAATCTCCTTTGTAATAGCGCCAGTTTCTAGTTTCGGTAGTTACTTCCAGTTCGGAATGCAAGTAATGCCCTTCGTAGGCCTTTTCTGTGGTTTTAAATTTACCAATGCGATACATTTCCACGGAAGTGGTAACATTTTCGGTCAAGCGCGCGAGCTTTACTCCGTTCCAAGATAATCGTTCGATGACTTCTTGGTAAGCTTGAGGAATGATATACGCGATGGGTTTGGTTACTGCTAAGACGGGCTTATAATTATTATAAAAAGGAATTTTCTTTTCGTAGGGAGCATTACGATCATAGTATAAGCGACTTAAACCTGAAACTTCACTAGGTTTATACTTCGCTTCGTACCCTTTGAATAGGATCGAATCTACTCGATCTAAATCTAAGGTCCAATTGAGTGCAAATTCCTTTTGGGTTTTAGCCGTATCGAATGCTTTTTGGCGAGCAGTGCCAATTAAGTCGTGATCGTCGTGCATGGTTTTGATCATCACATCCATAAAAGCGTAGGTGCTTTTGACCCGATCTTCGTAAGGCTTCAACATGTGTGTTTCAGGCATAAAAGAAATCGTGTGGTGTAACGCAGCGTAGCCAGAGGAATACCTGGCCAAATCTAAGAAACCTGCGATACCTTCGTCGGGCGTACTTCTAGCATAAACGTAAGGCGTCATTTCCCAATTCCGACTTTTCATATCTTTAAATAAGCGGGGCAACATGCGATCTTTGAGATACGCAGCCATGGCGGGATCGAGCTTATTATATTGAGTAGGAATTAACGTCATGGTATAAGGATAATCTGCACCATTAGAAGTATGATTATCTACAAAAATATCGGCTTGCCAATAGTTAAAGATCTGATTGAACGTTCTAGCATTTCTTGAATCACATTTAATAAAATCTCGATTGAGGTCAAGATTTTTTGCATTTCCTCTAAAGCCATAAGCTTCTGGTCCGAGCTGATTGGTCCGAGAATGACTATTTCTATTCAAGCCACCACCGATATTGTAGAACGGGATAACCACGATCACCACATTTTCCAGATAAGCTTGCAGGGTTTCTTTTTCTAAATAATCTCTCAAGAGCAACATAGAAGCTTCAACGCCGCAAGGTTCGCCGGGGTGAATCGCATTATTAACCAGCAAAATTCTTTTTCCCGATTCTTTGATCGCCACAGGATCAAATATTTTGTCTTTCGATAAGACTACCGTATGTAGCGGATGTCCACTATCCGTCATGCCGTGTGAGGAAAGCTCTAGTTGATCATGTTTCTGAGCAAGTGCTTCGTAAAAAGCAACGGTTTCTTCGTAGCTAGCGGTGGTATTAGCGTTTTTTTCGAAAGCCAACATAGTGGTATTTTTTAGGTTTGGATTTTGCCCTGAAGCGGCAACACTTCCTAGGCACAAGGAAAAAATTAACAATTGGAATCGCATCATAATTCATACATCTATTAGCGAACGATATAGGATTGAAGCATCAATTTAAAACAACTTCATACTTAGAGGACTAAATTTAAGAAAAAGAGGATCAAATAGGAATTTAATTAGACCAAGTTATTTGAAAATAATCCTAGTGGAGTTAAATCCGTGTACAAAAAGAGCAACAAAGAAAGGCCAAAAAGAAGGGAAGCCCAAATAGCTGGACTATTTGGGCTTTTATTGTTAAAGAGAATGGGTAAAATTCTAATTAAGCAATTAGACATTAAACCCAAAAGGCACAATTCAAATATCTAAAAAAAAAAACTATATTTTAACCCAAATGAGTGAATCTGGCTTTTTGGAGGATGAATTACTAGCTTAGAATTATTGAGGGATTATTATCCGCTCTTTTTTTGCCAGAGTAGTTAGTAAGTAACTTCAACTTTTTTACTGAAGTTATTTAAAACCTTTCGATATTTTTATTGAAGTTGTTTTAAAATAGATAGATGATTTATTTGCAAGCCATTGATTTCCAATATTTCAGCTAATTTTTTTCCCCGTAGCGATGGTTACGAAAAAAAAATGGGGCTTCCTCTTGAAAACCAAGCGCTTACAACTAATTTCAACCCCCATTTTAAAACAACTTCATTAATTCTCTTTCCTTTTTAGCATTTTAAAATATTATTCCCATTATTTTGCTAAATTGAAAATAAGTGCGCCGCCTTTTAGTAAGTAGG
>JBGCFY010000256.1:0-7989 GCA_045110315.1 Saprospiraceae bacterium | reverse complement strand
GTTTTAAAATAGATAGATGATTTATTTGCAAGCCATTGATTTCCAATATTTCAGCTAATTTTTTTCCCCGTAGCTATGGCTACGAAAAAAAAATGGAGCTTCATCTTGAAAACCAAGCGCTTACAACTAATTTCAACCCCCCATTTTAAAACAACTTCAATACGAAAAACTAATCAATAGTCAATAACCATTCAGGCATATTGAGGTGTCAATTATTCGTCTTTGCGTAAGCAACTAGGACTAAAGAAGTAATTATAACTGACTTTTTTATACAAAATATGAACCTAAAACTTCTCTTTCTTCTAACCTCCTTAACAATTCCCCTAAACAAGCTCTTGAGCCAAGACACCCTTCGCTACGATAAAAAAATTATCTACAAAAGTAAAGATTTTCCCATTCGAGGAAAGCAGTTCGTCGCGGATTTAGCGTACGGAAGAGAAGCGATCATTTTCAGCGAAAAGAAAATGAGACTTGAATATTGTTATTACTACGACGGGGAAAGAAATTGTGATGGCGATACTTATGAAATCATAAACGATAGCCTCGTTGCCGTGAATGGAACACAGTGGCATTTTCAAAAACAGTCAAATGGAGATTATATTGTTTGGCGAAAGGATCGTACGGTTACGGAATACGGTCAAGTGGATTCTCTTTTGCCGTTTACGCAAAAGGGAATTTTTTATACGGTAAGCAATCAAACGAAGGATACTTTGTGGCAAGAGGAATATCATTCTTACACAAAAGGAAATCCTCGACGCAAACCGAATTTTTGTTACTACGATACAAAAGTGGAAGGGAAAATTTACGAATATGATGAAGTAACCATTCCTCCAACAAAATTAGATTATACTTCCTTGAATAAAATTGAGCTGCAGCCAGAATATTGCTTCTCGCAACCTCTGGTGGACATTAGCTTGGTGATGTGTATCGTAACGAAAGAAGGAAACCTTATAAATATAGAACAAGCGCTAGGAAATCTAGATAGCAGTTGCCCTGATACGATGAAATCGATAATGCTTAAAATAGCTAGTTGGGGGAAAATATTACCCGCGAGTAGCAATGGGAATTCGATTAATACCAGATGGTTTATTACGATTGATAATAAAGATCGGCAGGTTTTACATCCTTTATTTGCAGATACGCCTAAAAATAGAGCGAAAGTTATTAAATTGAAAAAGGAAGGACGGAGAAATGAATAATACCGATGGAATTTGAAAAAAAATACTTAACTGATCTTGTTAATGGAAAAGTAAAGGGAGAACTTCCTCCTTTTGCGAGTGGACAATGGGAGGAAGTAGATTCTTATTTAAAGAGGGTAGTAGGTCGATTGAAAGACATTAAAGCTATTAGCGTTGTGGCAGATTTTGATCACTATGGTAGTGGTTTTAGTTCTTATGTTCCCCTTAATTTGTCAAAGCGAGATCAAAGCGATGTGGAAATTACCGAAAAAGGAGCGGAAAGAACGGAAAAAACAAACGGATTGATCTTGTATTTGTGTAGATTAGCCCCCATTGCCATTTATGGAGAAGGAACTTGGTGGAACACTTTCAAAATGGAAAAATGGCAATCTGGTAGTGCTTCTTTTCTGACCTCCGAAGTGATCGAAACGACTCCAGTTACAGATTGGAGCGCTGCACTTGTTCAAATAAATGCGATCTTGAATCAATTTGGAATCAGAACCTTAACCCAAGCAACGGTAAATCAAAAACTTGATTTTAAAATAAATATCCCAACGATACTTTCGGACCCACCATATAAAGTATTCGACTGTTTTTTTTACTGGGAAGATTAAAAGATAAATAAAAGTGAAGATCCTTTCTTATTTCAATAGTGGAAATTCTTTTCCCGTAATTCTCGAAAAAGAGGGCGCGCAGTATTTTGTAAAATTGCACGCAGGAATGAGTGGGCAACACGCATTGGTGAATGAATGGGTTGGAAATGAATTGGGACGTCAGTTACAAATAAAAACGCAAGTTCCAAGTTGGATCGAATTAAACACTGAGGTGGAAGTGGAAGCTATTCATATCGAAGTAAAAGAATTAATTGGTAAAAGTTTAGGCATAAATATCGGATTTCCATTTCAGGAAAAAGCAACGGAAATTACTAAAAGTGACATCGGAAAAATTGATCCACAAACGGCCCTTGAAGTTTACTTACTCGATTTGATGATGATCAATATTGATAGAACCCCCAGCAATCTAAATTTGATGAGGGTCGAAACGGAAATTATTTCGGTAGATTATGAATCGAGTCTATTGTGTCAAGAAATCTTAGGTCATAAAAACCTGTTAGCCGAAGAACGAATTTTACAATGTCTAAAACAAAATCCGCTCTATCGAGAAATATCAGAAAAAAAGATTCAGGAGTTTCTTTTCAGAACAGCAAATATTTCTATCGGAGTAATCCTTGCAGGAATCCCCACAACGCTACTTAGTGACGCAGATCGTACGCTATTGGCAAATGGCATCGAAAAAAAGCAAAAGAATAAGTGGTTTTTAATGGAAACTATGGACAAACTAAAAGGCATAAAAACGGAAACTCGCGCAGAGCAAAAAAGCAGGAGGAATAAGAATCAAGCAATCTTTAGAAAGAGATTTAATACAGGATAAGCTAAATAATTTCCTCAAAATTGAACCTTACTTAGCTTACTTTGTATTTAAAGAAAACACCTAACTAGCTACCAAGTACTAAGACAAAATTAACCCCTTTAATAATTATGGCTATTAACTATTCTTTTGGACTTCCACTTAAAACTAATTTCGTTGAGTTTGTTTATTACAATGGATTATTTCTACCTCATGAAACAAATAGAATTCTTAACTGCTGGAACGAAGATAAAACGATCAAAGCTACCCTGAGTGGAGAGACTAAATACCAAGATGATTTGCGAAAAAGTTCCGTCATGTTTTTGGATGATACGCTCGAATATAAGTGGATTTATGATAAGCTAGCTTCTTTAGCGATCAAAACGAATAACGAGCGGTACTGGTTTGATTTACTGGGTTTTCATCAAGCATTGCAACTGACTCGATATTCCGAAGGTGATTTTTTTGATTGGCATTTAGATTTTGGTGCTGGAGAAATTTCGGCGAGAAAATTAAGTATGACGGTTCAATTATCCGATCCAGAAGAATATGAAGGTGGCGATTTACAATTCATGATTAATCAGAAAATTGTCACCGCACCTAGAGAAAAGGGAACCATTGTCATTTTTCCTTCTTTTATGATGCATCGAGTCACTCCAATTACCAAAGGCGTTCGTCAATCCATTGTCGGTTGGGTTTCTGGCCCTCCGTTTCGATAAATGGGTTTAATAATAAGGCAAACTACAATCAAGATAACTTGATAAACTTGTTGGTTATCTTAAATTAAGCTATATTTCAAACAGAAAGAAGGCAAACTATCGTCTCTTCTATTTGCTTCCCTAAAGAAGAGCAAAAGAGAACAATGTATAAACAGATAATGCTACCATGAAAGAGCCATTAGAAGAATATAAACCTGCGGAAAAACTGGATTTAAAAGGCATCAAAAAAGAAACACTGAAAGTCTTTCAGAAAGTTGTTTGTCCAGCTTGTACGGCAGAAGTCATTGCCGATAATTTGAACTTACAGCAAAGCGTGGCAAAATGTGGGAGTTGTAACGTCATTTTTTCGATTGAAAAAGAGCTCGAAAGTGTAAAGTTGAAAACAGAGATGAAGCAAGAAATCTTTCGTCCGGAAGGTGTTGATTTGTTTTATTACAAAGACGATATGGAAATTACCGTGCAACAACATATTCATGGATTGGATGCACTTGGAATTATATTTTTACCAATACTTGCTACTTTTACCACCTTCATATTCTTTTTAGGCAAAAAAAGTATCTCTCCTTTTGTTCCGATTGTTTTTACAACACTTGCGTTATACTATATTTATAAAGCATTCAATTATTCTAAAAATAAAAACTTTATCAATGTGAACGATAAGTTTTTAGAAATAAAATCTCGGCCTAAAAATTTTAAAAAAGATAAAAAGTTTGAAGTATATGATATCGATCAATTGTACATCAAACACGCAACGGACGCTGCGGGACATTTTACTATTTTTATGGTGGTTAATGGGGCGCAAGGGCAAAAGCACGAAAAGTTAGTTACGGTCAATAGCCTTTCTAAAGCCAAATACTTAGAGCAAGAGATAGAACGTTATCTAAATATTGAGGATAAAGCAGTTCCAGAAGCAACGGTTTAAAAAAAAGAATTTTGATTTTATCAGACATGACTAAAAAATACCTTCTTCAATCTCAGTTCTTACAACTATCACTGCTAGTGATCTTTGTGCTGTTGCTGAATGGCAAAGTAGCTTTTAGTCAAAATGCTTTCGGTTTATTTGAAAAGAATCGAATTGAAGCTTTCATCGAGCAGGAATTACGCTTAAAAACAAGTTACTTTGAACGAATCGCACTTTACCAAGATTCTATTCAGGCACACAATTACAAATTCTATCGTGATCAAATGAATGAATTTCAAATAAGGTATAATGGAGCTTGTATGTCTAAAAAAGACGCAGCAGCGCAGAGGGACTATCTGGTCTACCTCGAAAATAGTGTTTTAAAAGTAGATTCCTTAATCAGGATAATTCAGCAAACTTCCCAAAACAAATTTGAGCAATTAGCCAAAGGATATCAAATCGACATTATTAATAAATTGAAAAAAAGAAACCGCGTAAACTATTTATTTCCTCAGGAAATGCTTGTCTATTTCGATGCTAAAGTAATTGATTTTACAGCCGCTATTCTCAATGAATTGGATGAAAAAAAGACGGTGCTTAGAAAAGAATTTTATATCAAGATAAATAACGACGGTGATGGTTCCGCAGTGCTATTTTCAATGCAAAAAAACTTCATATCGTATCAAGAATATCGAAGTAGAAAGCATCTCTCAAACTAATTATTTCGAGCAAGGGAAATCGACTAGATAAATATGAAACAAAGCTATTGGTTGACTTTACTACTTTGTCTTTTTTGTGGCGTATTGGCGGCACAATACAGTCAGGTATCCGATCATATTCCTATGAAGGATTTTTTAGTACTCGCAAAGCAGCAAAAACTCAAGTCGGTGACTCGCTTATTTGGAATCGCAGCTTATGATCGTTATCCAGAAAAACACTTCTTTGATGAGAATGGATATTTAGTTGCTTGGCATACTTCTCTCAAAGCGAACGGTATTTATACTTACGAGCTAGATACACTAGGTCGAATTATTAAGTCTTATCATTTTGACTATCCAAAGACGGATCGTTATGAACGGTACAGCGTAAAAACCTTAGATACTGCTGGTATACAAATCAAGCGGGAATATTTTTATGCCAATGGAGTACGTTACCATTATAAGGAATCTACGCAGCGAGAAGCTAATGGCTATATTTACTTGATTGATGTTGAAGGAGGGAATGACTCTTCCGTTATTCGAATTAAAATGGATACAATAAATAAGCTTGAAGTCCTTGATTATTTTCAGTACAAAGGTGGAGTGCTGACAAGTGGGGATTCTAACTTCAGTTATTATAATAAAGACGGAAAAGTGCTTAGGGAAGGATCTCTGAGTTATGACGAAGCGTGGAGGGCTTGGATAGAGCAGCACCCGGAAGAGACTAGAAAAGTGTATAATTCACTTAGCTATTGTTATGAATTAGTGGACGCTGGTAAATTGGACGAAACACTTTTTGAGTTCACAGAGACAGAAGTGTACACGTACTTTGAAAACGGTGCTGTGAAAAGAGCTAAGGATTATTTAGGAATTAGGGAATACGAATATAACGATCGTGGCTTTCCTGAAAGAATAAGCTTTTTTACCAAAAATGATAAACTTAAATCTGTCACTAATTTTTTTTATGATAAGAACGGATTGCTGCAAAAAGAGCTTTCTACGGCACCCGATGGAACGGTAAAAGAAACGCTGAATTATGAATATACTTTTTGGTAAGTCATTCGAAATCGTTTATTTAAGAAAAAAATAATTGATAATCAGATCGTTAAGTACGAAGTTGTTTTAAATAGAGGCTAACTTATCAAGTATCAGCGCAAATAAAATAAATGGAAGCACTCAATACTTACTTAAAACAATTCCCAAAATATACGCCAAAAGTATTCGAAATGGTATTGCCACATCTTACCGAGCAAACCATTGAATTGGGTGATTTTTTTCTTCCTCAAGGGAAAATATGTAGAAGCATCGCTTTTATCGAAACCGGACTTTTAAGATTGTATTACTTGAATGATGGCAAAGAAGTTACGAATTGTTTTTGTAAGGAAAATACCATCACGACTTCTTACAGCAGTCTAATTACCAGTAAAGAAAGCGAAATCGCGATTCAAGCTATTGAAGATTCTAAATTAATTATTCTACCATACGCGGCTTTACAAAAACTGTATGAGCAAGATTTATTTTGGCAACAACTTGGAAGGCTTGCCGCGGAAAGCGAATTCGTTACTACGGAGTGTCACCACCGATTTTTAAGAGATCAATCTGCGACGGATAGATATCGGCAAATTCTAGAAAACGAGAATGACCTACTACAACGAGTACCGTTAAATTATATAGCCAGTTACCTTCAGATCGCACCCGAAACCTTAAGTCGGATTCGCAAGAAAATTACCCGAACTTGACCTAGGTCAATTGATTAAAAGTATTTATCGCTGAACTTTGTACCATTAGTTAATCTTAAAAAAGAAAAAATGGATACAAAGAATGTCAAAAAATCAGTCGTCGAAAGTTATGGGAAATTAGCAAAATCAAGAAGCAATAACCTCTTTACTAAACTGTTTGCCTGTTGTGATCCAATAGAAACTGCTCAGAAAGTAGCGGAAAATATTGGCTATTCTCAGGAAGACTTAGCGCAGGTGCCCAAGGATGCAAACTTAGGCGTTGGCTGCGGAAACCCCGCCGCACTTACAACGATCAAGCAAGGAGAAACCGTCGTAGATTTAGGCTCCGGAGCAGGCTTTGACTCCTTCATCGTAGCTAGAACCGTTGGAGAAAATGGAAAAGTGATTGGGGTTGACTTATCTACAGAAATGCTTGCCTTAGCCAATAAAAATGCACAAAAAGGAAGGTACACCCATGTTGAATTTGTAAAAGGAGATATCGAAGCCCTTCCGCTGGCAGACAACGTTGCAGACCACGTTATTTCAAATTGTGTGATCAATTTATCTTTGCACAAAGATAAGGTTTACCAAGAAGCCTACCGGGTTTTAAAAACGGGAGGAAGCTTGGCAATCAGTGATATTGTCTTAGAAAAAGAACTACCAGATTTTATCAAGGAATCCTTGGCGGGACACATCGCTTGTGTATCAGGAGCCGAAAAACTAGAAACCTACTTAGCGTACGTGAAGGAGGCTGGCTTTGAAGATATAAAGCTAGTTGCCAAAAAAGCATTTCCTCTTGAACTAATGTTGACCGATCCACAGCTCCTCAAGATTGCGGAAGAAATGAATTTCGACCTTGAGAGTGAAGCCGCAAAAGATATCGCCGCCCGCGTCACCAGTATTTCTTTAATCGCCAAAAAACTAAAATAGATGAAGTCTTTTAAAAAAACTTTATTTGGTAGTTTACTGGCTTTTTTTCTAGGAACAAGTTGCTGTTGGTTAAGCGCTGTAGCGATTTGGATCGGTGGTCTTAGTTTTGTAGGAATGCTTATCAATTTCATTGAAGATATGCAAGTGTTGATAATTAGTTTGGGAATAATGCTCCTGCTAATGACTATATTCCTATATTTAAAAAGGAAAGGAAAATCTTCGTGATGGGCAGCAGTAAACCCTTTTACTTAAGTATCAAGGCAAGGTATCGCAAACTTAAATTGTCTTGGCACTTAATACATTGTAACATAAATTTATTTGCTTTTTGAATATGTCTTTTCGCCTCACTCTTCGTCACGTCCTCACCTTGATAGCTATGGCTATCAGATTCCGGGCGTTTCTCGATTGACACTAAAACTCATTATCCAAAATTTCAAC